>JBBING010000044.1:0-18074 GCA_037444005.1 Chloroflexota bacterium | reverse complement strand
GGTGCTGGACCTTGTGGAGGGCGGCCAGAAGATCACCGTCGCCCGGCTTGAATTCAGCCACCAGCTCGCGCAGTTCCCCGACGCCCTCGTGTTCCAGCATGCGAATCGAGTCTAACCAACGCCTCCGCTAGGGTCCAGCCGATGGCCCGCAGTCGATATAGACTGAGGGGCGTAGGAGAGGAAGGAGGCACACGTGGAGGCGCAGCAGCGGGCAGCGCTGGAACCGCTGGAGCCGGCCTCACGCCGGGCCAGGGGACCGGTGGCGCGGCCCATCTATTCCACCGGCGTCCCGGACCTGGACGCGCGGGTGGCCGAACTCGTCGACCTCATCGACCCCGAGGATCGAGACCTGGTCCGCGAAATCCTGACGACGGCCGTGCGGCTCAGCCGGCAGCGGGCTACGCGAGGCGAGCTCAAGATGGTGAACGCCGCCCTGAAGGAATTCGCGTATTCCTTCCGGGTGTTCGCGCCCTATCGGGGACGGCGGAAGGTCAGCATCTTCGGGTCGGCGCGGATCGAGCGGGGACAGCCGGAGTACGAGTGCACGCGTGAGTTCGCCCGCCAGATCAGTCAGCGCGGGTGGATGGTGATCACGGGCGCCGGCCCGGGCGTGATGCAGGCGGGGCACGAGGGCGCCGGCGCGCAGCGAAGCTTCGGCGTCAATATCCGTCTGCCGATGCCGAATCCCGCCAACATGTTCATCGCGGGCGACGCCAAGCTCATCAACTTCAAGTACTTCTTCACCCGCAAGGTGACGTTCATGAAGGAGTCGGACGCGTTCGTGCTGCTCCCCGGCGGCTTCGGCACGCTGGACGAGACGTTCGAACTCCTCACGCTCATGCAGACGGGAAAGAGCGACCTCCACCCCGTGGTTCTGCTCCAGCCTCGAGGCAGCACCTACTGGGACGACTGGCTGGCGTTTATCCGCGGCCAGCTCCTCGCCCGCGGCCTCATCAATCAGGACGACCTCTACCTGTTCACCGTCGCCAGCACGCCCGAGCACGCTATCGAGGTCATCGAGGGCTTCTACCGCAACTACCACTCCGCCCGCTTCGTGGGCGAGCGGCTGGTCATCCGGATGAAACAGCTTCCCGACGAGCGGACCCTGGCGCGATGGAAACACGAGTTCGCGGACCTGCTCGCGTCGGGAACCTTCGAGATCATTCAGCCGTCTCCTGAGGAGGTGGAGGAAGAAGACGCGCTCGAGTACGGACGCGTGGCCTTCTATCCACAGCACAACTACGGCCGGATGCGGCAGTTCATCGACGCGGTGAACGCCATCGTGTGACGGCGGCGCTTCGGTGAGCGCCGCGTGACACGCTCGACGGGAGAATGGCGGCATGGAGGCCCGTCCCCTGCGTGCGCCCACGCTCGTCCTTTTGGTGATGGGGCTCCTCTTCGCCTCTTGCGGCCCGGGACAGGATCCGTTCCGCCCGGTGGCGGCGCCACCCCGTTCGCTGGTCACGCCTGCGCCGTCGCCCATACTTTCGCCTGCCCCATCGCTACCCGGGCCGACCGCTGTCGCCGTGCCCGGCGACGCGACGGCGGGCCTGCGCTGGGCGCGGCTCGAATGGAACGGCGTGGCAGCGGTGGTCCCCGTGGCGGCGCAGCCCGGCCGTCCCTCGCCGTGGGCCGTCGACCACTATGTCGACCCCTGTCGCGGCGCCGACTGGCCCTACACCATCGTCCGGGCGACGACCGGCGACGTCGTCCTGCGGCTCGATTGGCCCGAAGCCCGCTTTCGTGTACGCGGGCAACCGCCCACGCGTGAAGAGACGTTGGCTATCGTCCACATGCTGTCGTCGGTCGAGGGGACGTGGGCCGGCCCGCCGCGCGAGATTCGTTCGCCGTCGCCCACGCCGGCGGCGTGCGCGAGCTGGGACGGCTTCGGACCGCCCCCGAGCTAGCGAGCGACGTCTTCGTCCAGCCGGCCGAGCGCGGTGTACACGAGCGTATCGGCGTCGAGTCCGTCGGCGGGAAAGGCGGCGACGCCCGCCCGCCACTTCCCTGGACCGGGGATGGCGACGCACAGGTCCGCCTTGATGCGGAAGGCGGCGGTGCGCGCTTCGGTGCCGTCGGCGTCCGGGAGCAACGCCACGAACCGGCAGTCGTCGAGATGGAAGACCACGTCGTACGCGCGAACGCGCTCGGCCAGCTCCTCGGCCGCGCGGCGAACGAACGCCGGGGGCACGCTCTCCCCGGGGAGCAGGCGGTACTCCCAGGCCACGATGGACAAGCAGCGGTTGCGGCGAGAGGCGCGCTCGAGTTCCTCCGCCAGGCGCATCACGAAGTACCAGCGCCGGTGCAAGCCGAGCTCGTCCCTGATAGCCGCGTCGGGCCGCTCGTTCGCTTCCGCGGTCTCGTCCTCAGGCGGCGGCGGTTCCTCACCCCGGTCACTTGCTTTTTTGAACCACATCGGGGCACGGACTCTCCCGTCGTGTATCGGCAGAGAAACCGAGCGATCACATCGGGGAACGGCCAAAAGTCGCACGACACGCGACGCGCCCGCCCTCGATTCGGGGGCGGGCGCGCGTGCCGATAAGCGAGGTGAATCAGGCGACCTTCTTGCGGCGGGCGTTGCGCTTCTCGATGGGCACGAAGCTGCGCCGCTGAGGGCCGACGTAGATCTGGCGCGGCCGGGCGATCTTCTGCTCGGGGTCCTCGATCATCTCGCGCCACTGGGCCAGCCAGCCGGCCGTGCGTGGGATGGCGAACAGCACCGGGAACATCTCTACCGGGAAGCCCATCGCCTGGTAGATAATGCCCGAGTAGAAGTCGACGTTCGGGTACAGCTTCCGCTGGATGAAGTAGTCGTCCTGCAGCGCGATACGCTCCAGCTCGAGCGCGATGTCCAGCAGCGGGTTGCGGCCCGTGACTTCGAACACCTCATCGGCGGTGCGCTTGATGATCTTCGCCCGGGGGTCGTAGTTCTTGTACACCCGGTGTCCGAAGCCCATGAGCCGGCCCTCGCCCGCCTTGACCCGCTTCACGAACTCGGGCACCCGCTTCTTGTCCCCGATCTCGGTGAGCATGCGGATGACCGCCTCGTTAGCGCCGCCGTGCAGCGGCCCGTAGAGGGCGGCCGCCGCCGCCGCCGTCGCCGAGAACGGGTCGACCCGCGAGCTTCCCACCGACCGCATCGCGTTCGTACTGCAGTTCTGTTCGTGGTCGGCGTGGAGGATGAACAGGATGTCCATGGCCCGCTCGAGCACGGGGTTGGGCTTGTACTTGGGCTCCGCCATCTTCCACAGCATCGACAGGAAGTTGCCGGTGTAGCTCAGCTCGTTGTCGGGGTACACGTACGGGAGCCCGCGGCTGTGGCGGTAGGCGAACGCCGCGATCGTCGGCATCTTCGCGATGAGGCGCCAGGTCTGCTTCTCCCGCGACTCGGGGTCATCCACCTTCTTCGCGTCAGGGTAGAAGGTCGACAGGGCGCCGACGGTGCCCACGAGCATCCCCATGGGGTGGGCGTCGTACTGGAAGCCCTCCATGAACTTCTTGATGTTCTCGTGGACGTACGTGTGGTACGTGATGTTGCGTTCCCACTCGCGAAGCTGGGACCGCGTGGGCAGCTCCCCGTAGATCAGCAGATACGCCGTCTCGAGGAAGGTGCTGTGCTCCGCCAGCTCCTCGATGGGATAGCCCCGGTACTCCAGAATGCCTCGGTCCCCATCGATGTACGTGATGGCGCTCCGGCAGGACGCCGTGTTCGTGAAGGCAGGATCGTACACCATCAACCCGAAGTCGTCGTCCGATACCTTGATCTGCCGGAAGTCCATCGCCCGGACGGCGCCGTCGGTGATGGGGATTTCGTACGTGCGGCCCGTCCGGTTGTCCGTGATGGTCAGCGTCGGTTTGGTCATCCTCGATTACCTCCGTAGGAGTTGAGCGCGCCCTGTGTCATCCTTCCAGCATCGCCCGGGCTCGCGCACCGTGGAAGTGCAAGCCATCCTGACACCGCGGGCCTAATGGCACACCGGGAGACCTCTCCCCTGTACCGAACGGTACCCCTGGGCGTCAGGCCGCCGACAACGCCGCCTGCACCGCATCTTCCACCACCATCCGCGCCACCATCTCCCCCATGCGGATACTGTAGTTCTGTCCCCGGTCCTCCGGATAGATCTGGGCCATTGTCGCCAGGTACAGGCCGGGGACGGGCGTCCGGTGATCGGGAAGGATGTCGCGATAGCCCGTCGTGATGATCGGCTGCGCGTGGGGCCCCTTGAACAGCCATCGTTGGCGCACGTGCTCGGGCCGGAACGACGGGTTGATCTTCCGCATCCCGTCGTAGAACAGCGCCGCCAGCTCCTCTTCCGTTTTCTGGAAATACGGGTGGCCTGGCTCGAGGTAGTTCGAGATGTACATCACGTGATTGCCCCCGTAGTGTTCGGGGCCGATGAAGTTGGTGTGCTCGATGAGCGCGAGGAACGGCAGGGAACGATCGGCCACGTTCATCCAGTAGATGTGCGAGAAGGGCCGGTCCATGGCGAGGACCATGCACAGGGCCCACTGCCAGCGCACGGCGTTCAGCCGGCGCCGGTAGTCTTCGGGAAGCGGCGGCGCCATCTTCTCGAACGCCTGGGACGGCACCGCTGCGATGACGGCGTCGGCTTCGACCCGCTCGCCGTCTTCCGTCACGAGCCCGGAGGCGCGGCCGTCGGCGACGGTGATCTCGCGTACGGGCCTCGACAGGTTCAGCTCGACGCCGCCCTCCCGAAGCCGCCGCTCGAGCTCGTCGATGTACACGCCGAAGGAGCCCAGGAGATATCCGAGCCGCTCCCGCTGCAACGGTCCCCCGGAGCGAGACTGGAACCGCAGGTGGATTTTGCTCCAGAGCCACGCCATGGCCACCTCTTCCTCTGCGGCCCCGAACTTTCCCCGGAGGAGCGGCCCCCAGACGCGCTCGTAGACGCGGCGCCCGACGTATCGCGTGATCCATTCCTTTGCGGTGACGGTCTCGTAGGAGGACCAGTCCTCCTTGCGCCGCAGCCAGAGCCCCATCAGGCCGAGGCGAATGCGGTCGAGCGGAGGAAGCGGCCGGAACCGCAGCAGATCGAGCGGCGTCACGAAGTCGTACAGGCGGCCGTCGTAGTAGAAGCCCACCCTCGAATCGACCCAGACCAGGCGGTCGCTGAGCCCGAGCTCGTCGATGAGCTTCAAGATCACGGTGTCGGTGCTGAACAGGTGATGGTAAAAGGCCTCGAGACGTCCGCCGCCGATCTCAAACGTGCGCACGAGGCCGCCCATGAAGGGGCTCGCTTCGAACAGGCGCACCCGGTGGCCCGCCTGCATCAGGCGGTACGCCGCCGCCATCCCGGCGACGCCGCCCCCGATGATTGCGACGTTCACTCCGACGTCCCTCCTGCGACCGGTGCGCCCGCCTCCACCGCCTGGCTCGGAGCCTCGGAGCGCCCTTCGACGCCCCGCCGGAACATCTCACCGAAGGAGAGATTGATCGCCCACAGCAGGTAGAGCCCGATGATGATGACGGGGACGAGCAACAGCGCGTGCAGCGCGATCGAGTAGGCGGCCGCCTTCCCCTCCTCAATGCCGAAGAAGACGAGCGTTTGCTGGGAGAAGAACTCGAACGGGCCCAGCCCGCCCTGCGTCGCGAGCACGGAGATGGCCAGGTTCGCGGCCGCGGTTACCATCAGGTACTCATGAAAGTCGGCCCTCAGCGAGAAGGCGATGCCCACGATGTAGTACATGGTGGCCTCGAGCGACCACGACAGGAGCGACATGGCCCATGCGAGGCCGAGGTCCAGCGGATTGCGGAGGGCGCGCAGCCCATCCAGAAACGAGCGTGCCACGGATTCGACGCGGTCGTGCAGGCGGCCCGGCACGAATCGCAGGGAGAAGCTGAGTAGCGCCTCTCGCCCGCTCTCCCACGACGCGGCGAGCATGAGGACCACGAGCGCGGCTCCGAAGAGGGCCGCCATCACGATGGCGAGCTCGCGCAGGTCCTGACTGAAGCCGGTCACCGCGCCGATGACGACGAGCACCGGCACCAGGGTCAGTCCATCGAAGAGACGGTCGACGGCGATCGTGCCCAGCGAGGCGACCTTCGACACGCGCTCTCGCTCCCCGAGCACGTACGCGCGCACCAGTTCCCCCGCCCGCGCCGGGATGAGGTTGTTGGCCATGAGCCCGATGATGGCGACGGGATAGAGACGCCGCGTGGGAACCTCCGCCACGGGACGCATCAGGTAGCGCCAGCGGATCGTGCGCACCCAGATCGAGAGGAAGAAGACCGGCAGCGAGGCGACCGCGATGGCGTAATTGGCCTGCCGGAAGGCTTCGGCGATTTCGCGGACGTCGGTCTTCCAGAGGAAGAGCGCGATGAACACGAGGCTGACAGCGGTGCCGATCCAGAACCGGCGCGTGCGGATCAAGCGCATCCTCCCGAGCACAGCCGCCCCGGAGGAGCTCGCGCTGACGGAGCGGACTGTCCTCTCTTATGTTCGGACCGACCGGCCGCCGATTATAGGCGTGCGCGCCCCGGTCCGGCAACGCTAGGGCCGCTCGTCGGCGAGGCTCGCCCTTCGCAGGCGGCGCACGGCGAACACCACCGCCGCGATCCCGAACGCCAACAGCGCGAGAGCGAGAGGCCCCGGGCCCACGAGGTAGTCGGCGAGCGCGCTGTACGCGTCCTGCGCCAGCGCGCCGATGGCGAGATACAGCGCCGACCAGAGCGTGGCCGAGATCGCGGTGTAGAGCAGAAAGGCGGGATACGGCACCCGGAACGTCCCGGCGACCGCGATCGTCGGCGTGCGGCAGCCCGGAATCAGGCGCCCGAACACGATCGCGGGGGCCGTCCACTGCCGGTACCTGCGGGCGGCGCGCTCCACGCGGCTTTCGCCGATGCGTGTCCAGTTCGCCACGCCCCGCAGTACTGGCATGCCTCCGAGCCGGCTCACCCAGTAGAGGACTGACGAGCCGACCAGCGTCGCGGACACGACGAGCGCCATCGCGACCCGGGGATCGGCCTGCCCCGCCGACGCGCGGGAGCCCGCGAGCAGGATGAGCGTGTCGCCGGGGAGCGGAAGGGGCACACCCGCTTCCTCGACGCACAGCAGCGCGAACAGCGCGACATACAGGTTGTCCGCCGCGAAGTCGAGGAACGCGCGGGCAAGGTCGTGCAACGCCTCCACGGTTCGATGCGCCTCCTGCGAGCGGACCGACGGTGGCGACAGTATAGGTGATCGAATCGGCCGGAGCCGCGTGAGCCGTCTCGGCGTCGTACACTGAACGCGTGCTGCAGTACATCGATGTCGGCGCCCAGCGGCTCGACGCGTACGAGGGGATCGCCGACGAGGCGACGCTGGCCGAGCTTCGCCGCCTGGGGGCCGAACTGCGCGGGACGCGGGTGCTCCACGTCAACGCCACGCCGTACGGCGGCGGCGTCTCCGAGCTCCTCCGTTCGGTGGTGCCGCTCGAGCGAGATCTCGGCATTCAGGCCGACTGGGCGGTCATCGCCGGCGAGCCCGACTTTTACGCCTTCACCAAGCGCCTCCACAACGGCCTCCAGGGGGCGCCCTTTTCCGTGACGCCGCACGACCGCGAGGTATACCTTCGCCGCAATCGTGAGGCCGCGGAGAGCATGCGGGGCGACTACGACGTCGTCATCGTCCACGATCCGCAGCCCGCCGCCATGCGCATGTTCCGGCCGGACGCCGCGCACTGGGTCTGGCGGGCGCACATCGACATGTCCCACTACGACGCCGGAGCGTGGGACTTCCTGCGCCCCCTGGTCCTCGAGTATGACCGCCATATCCTCACCATGCCCCAGTTCGTGCCCGACGGCCTCAGTTCCGACACCGTCGTTATCATCGCGCCCGCCATCGACCCCCTGAGTCCGAAGAACATGGCGCTGCCGGACGAGCTCGTGCGCCGTATCGTCGAGTGGAACGGCGTGAGCGCTGACCGGCCCCTTCTCACGCAGGTTTCGCGCTTCGACCCCTGGAAGGATCCCCTGGGCGTGGTCGACATCTACCGGCAGCTCAAACGCCGGCATCCGGAGCTCCAGCTCGCCCTCGTCGGGTCCATGGCGCTGGATGACCCGGAGGCCTGGGGCATCTATGCGAAGCTCGTGGAAGCGACCGCCGACGACATGGACATCCACGTCCTCACGAATTTCACGGGCGTCGGAAACGTGGACGTGAACGCCTTCCAGCGCCACTCGACCGTCGTGATCCAGAAGTCCATCCGCGAAGGGTTCGGGCTCGTAATCTCGGAGACCCTGTGGAAGGGAACGGCCGTGGTCGCGGGACGCACCGGCGGCATCCCGCTCCAGATGCCCGATGGCACAGGGGGCTTCCTCGTGGACGCCGATGACTGGGCCGATCGCGTCGACGAACTTCTGCGCGACCCCGAGCGCGCCCGCGTGCTGGCGGAGCTCGGGCAGCGGCGGGTCCGAGAGCGTTTCCTCATCACCCGGTTGGTGCGCGACGAGCTCGCGGTGCTGGTGTCGCTCGCGGACTAAGGGGCGATCTCGCTCAGCGGAATCTTCCGGACGACGTTGCCTGCGCTGTCCGACACCAGGATAGCCCCGTCCGCCGCGCGCGCGAGTCCGATGGGCCGTGGAGGCGTCCCCCGGTAGCTCGGAACCTCGTAGGTGCGCTTGAGGGTGCCGTCGGCGCTGAAGACGAGCACTGTGCCGTGAGCGGGGTCGGTCGCCAGCAGGCGTCCGTCGTCCAACGCCAGCAAGTACGGCCGGTCGGTAATGTAGTTGCTGCCCCACGATGGCACATCGATGGCCGACACAGGCTCGAACGACGCCGTGACCCGCACGATGCGCAGGTTCCAGTAGTCGGCGATGAAGATGTCTCCGTTCGGGGCGATGGCGATGCCCACCGGCTCCCACAGCTCGTCCAGCGCCGGGTCCCCGTCGCCTGGCTTGGCGTCCGGGTTCTCGGCCAGGGGGAACTTCTTCCCGAAGGTGGCCAGCGGCTCGCCGTCGGGGCTGTATTTCACGATGCGGGCGTTCCCCGTATCGGCCACGAGCAGGTTGCCATCGGCGTCGATGGCGATGCTTCGCGGTCCGAAGAGGAGCAGCGGGGTCAGCTCCTGCCCGGGAAGAGACGGCGCTCCCCACGCCTTCACGAAGTTGAGGTCGCGATCGAATTTCTGGATACGGTGGTTCCACGTGTCCGCGACGTACACCGAACCGTCGGGCCCCACGGCGATGCCCCACGGCCCGTCGGTGGTGCCGGGCGGCTGCGCGAAGCGGCCCTCGCTCTGTCCGATTCCGCCGATCGCAACCTGCGCGTTCCCGTCGGGCGCCAGCCGCTGCACACGGTGGTTCCCCGTGTCGACTACGTAGATGCTCCCGTCGGGGCCGACGTCCACATCCGCTGGCTGCTGGTACTGGCCTGCCCGGGCGCCCGAGCCACCGAGAATCACCTGGTTGCCTTCGACCACGACAGTGGGCGTGTCGGGCGGCTCGTAGGTCGACCCCGGCAGTCCCGGCTGGAAGCTCGCAGGGAAGAACGCGACGGCGTCTGCCGACCCCGTCGGCGCAGGCAGCTCCCGTTCGAAGAAGAACCGCCGCCAGCGCGACCAGGCCCCGGGGTCGAACAGATCCTCGACGAACCGCGCGAACGAATAGCCCCGGTAGCTCTCGGGGAACCATGCCCGGTGCCGGTACGGCACGCCCTCGGACAGGCCGTGCGCGGCCGGGTCGATGTACCCGGCGTTCGACTTCGCCGCGAGCACGATCGCCCCCTCGCGAGGCACGTAGTCGGACCCCATGGTGGGGTAGCCGACATTCGTGTATTTCCGCAGATACCAGCTCCACGGCCAGGCGAAGCCGTCCGTCGCGTCGACGTCGATCGGCAGCGCGTAGCCAAGGCCCGATTCGACCGCCAGCCGGTCGATCTCGTCCCGCACCTCACGCAGGTCGCGCGTGGTCTGCGTGTAGATGAGCATGTCCCGCGGCTCGTCGCCGTGGCGAATGGCCGCCTGCCACGCGACCTTGAACGCGAACACCGCAAGCATGGCCATCACGCCCGCGACGGCGACCTGCCGCCCCACCTGAGGTTCGTACGATAGATACGCCCAGACGCTCGCCCCGGCCGCGACCACAAGCAGCAACCAGCCTCCGACCGCCGCCGTCGAGAATGGCCCCACCGCCAGGAACACCACCGTGCCGAGCGCGGCGCCCGCGATCACGTACACGTAGGGCGCCCAGCGCTCGAACGCGGGAAGGTCGAGTTCCGCGTGGGTGCGATGGAAGGAGTCGTCCACGTAGCGCCCAGCTAACACCGCGAGCGGCAGCGCCAGGTGGACGTTGAGCCAGGGCATCTTCTCTCCCGCGAGCGTGAGGCCCATAAAGGCGCCCATGAACCAGAACACAAGGAACCGCGCAAAGAGGTCGAGCCGCACCACCAGGATGGCGACCATCACGACGGTGAAGCCCAGCGCATTCCGCACCGACTCCGTCGTTTCGCCTCCCGCCGCGGCGATGGCGATCACGGCCAGCAGCGCCGCGCCCGTGATCAGGCGGTCCCGCAGCTCGCCACGTAGCCCGTAGTACAACGTCCCGGCCAGCGCGATGAGCAGTGGCATGAACTCGTACACCGGCAGGAGGATGAAGTAGTAGTACTCGGGCTGATCCCCGCGGCGCGTGTGCTGCTCCTGGAGCCAGTAGTCCAGCGAGCCCCAGATGCCGGACCAGAACCCGGCCATGTTCGTGAACGCCGTCGTAAAGAAGAAGGTGAAGATGAAGTAGAAGACGCCGCCGCAGACCAGCCAGCGGCGGACATCCCAGAGCATGCCCACGTACGCCGTGAGGAAGATCATGGCGAGCAGGCTTGTCTGCGCCATCGTCTTTTCCCCGTCGGCGATGTGATCTCCGGGGGCGGTGTCGAAGCCAGCGCTCTTGAACCATGGGATTCCCAGACCGTCGCCGAGAAGCTTCTGCGTGATGCCGGCGGTGAACTGCGGAGCCGTCAGCGTGCCCAGCACGAGCAGCAGCGTGGCCGCGTCCGGCCATTCGAGCCGGTATCGCTCGCGCCAGCGCCCGAGGAACGGCCACACCACGACGACGAGCCATGCCACCGGGAAGAGCGCCGCGACAATGGCGAACCTGCGGAGGACGTCGTCCGTGTCGAGCGCATCGGCGATCCTGCTTCCGACGTCGACCGCCACCATGTAGTTCAGAAACACCAGGAAGACGAGCGCGATCATGAAGGTCGTCTCCTTCGTCGCGAAGGAGAAGGCGAGCATGGCCGCGGAGCCGAAGAGCCAGCCATCGTTGCGCGTGGCCAGATACCGCCACATGCAGACCACCAGCGCCATGGTCCAGAAGCCGGTGTAGATGTCCTCGCGGGTGAACCGGCTGTAGTAGAAGAGCGTCGGCGAGATGGCGATGAAGAGCGCGGCGGCGAGGGTCCCCAGCCGCCCCAGATAGCTCCGCAGGAGGAGCGGCAGCAGGATCAGCCCGCTGCCCATGGTCGCCGCCAGCACGCGTGCCGTGTAGTCGCTATCCCCCAGCAGCTTCATGACGGCGGCGTTGCCCATGAACTGGAACATGCCGTGCATGAAGGGCTCGTGGAAGAACTTGATGCCGTTGGCCAGGTCGTAGCTGAACTTCGCGTGCAGCGACTCGTCGTGGTGGATCGCCCGGGTCCCGAGATCGTAGAAGCGGATGACCGCGCCGAAGAGGAAGACGACGCCGTAGGTGAGAATCTCCCACTGTGACCGGACGAAAGCCGCCGCCTGCTCGAGCCCGAGGCTCTGAGCCAACGGGGTCGACTTCAGCCGCTCCGTGACGTCGGCCGCGCGCGCAGCCCGCTCCTGTTTCGCCATGCCCGGAGCCGATTCCCTCCTAGCGCCCGCGCTCGCGAACGGAGACGGTGCTGTAGATGCGCGTCTCGCCGCTCTGGAAGACGGGCGGACCCAGAACCTTGTCGAACTTCGCGAGCGCCTCCTCGGGAAATTGCTCGCGTTCCGCTCTCCCTACGATAACGAACGTGATGCCGTACTGGTTCACGACGTCGGCGACATCCTGGGGATTGGTGGAGCGATAGAGGCGATCGACGTCCGCCTGGCGCGACCCCTGGGACTCGGTTTCGCCGCGCCACTGGAGCTCGTGGCCGGGCCATTGCAGGGGGGTGGGAAGCCCGGTCGCGGCGGACATGCGGCCTCCGTAGGTGTAATCGGCGCCGACCGCTTCGGCGATCACGATGTGGTCTCGCCTGCGCGGATACAGCCACTGGACCGCGTCGTACTCGCCTGCGTCCAGCGTCCGGACGAACGCGAGCCCGTCCAGCGTCCGCGCGCCGCGCAGGCCGTCGGTGCGCGCCAGCGTCGCGCCCACAGGATAGAGGAGCCCCCCGAGCAGGACAATCGCTGTCGTCCCCGCCCAGGCGAGCGCCCATGGCGCCGGCCGCTTCGCGCGCACGCCCTCCCTCCACAGTTCGTACCCCGCGCACGCCGCCGCGACGCCGAAGAGCGCCCACGCCTGGAACCAGAGCTTGAACACCGTGTTCATCCGCGTCCCGAAGGAATCGACGAGGTAGAAGAGCTCGGGACCGAGCACGAGGAACACTCCGAGCGCCGAGAGCGTCAACCCTACGAGCGAAGCCGGCCGCGGGCTCTCCCGGGCGATTTCCCGCCCCAGCGCCAGCACCGTCGCGGCGAAGAGCGCCGCGAGCGCCACGAGGGTGAGGTACTCCCCTCCTCGATTCCCGAGGCGTCCGCCGAGCCCCTCCGGCGCTTCACGAAGGGGCACGCCCAGCGCGCCCGCGATCGCCGCGATGGGGTCCCAGAGCAGCCACGCGGCGACGAGCGCCGCGGGCGCGGCCAACGCCATCGACCACGCTCGTGGCGTCAGGGGCCGTTCGCGATGCGCCTCTGTCAGCCTGCGGGCGACGAACGGCACCAGCAGGACCGCCGTCGGACCCCAGAAGATCAGCATGTCGACCGGACGCGAACCGGGGTCGCTCGTCGCCGTCACGCCGTCGGCCTGGCTGTCGAGGCTGCCGAAGAAGAACGGAGCGTACGCCGCGAGCGCCAGCCCCACGAGCGGCAGTCCAAAGCTCGCGAGATCGAGAGCCCGCGCGCCGACACGGCGGCGCCCTTCCGGGCCCGCGAGCTGGAGGTTCCGGACGAGCGCCGCGCCGATCAGAAGGACACCGAACGTGGGGGCGTCCCAGGTGTTGATGAACCCGAGCCCGCCCACCAGCAGGGCGGCCATCGCCAGCCCGCCTGGCCGCCGGAGCCAGTACACCAGGTCGAGGGGTTCGGGGCTCCGCAGGAGATGCAACGCGACTCCCACCGCCAGCAGCATGAAGGGCAGCGACAGCACATGCGGGTGCAGGTCGCCGAGCACGAAGCTAAACGCCGGAAACTCAGTGATGATCTCGAGCTCGCCGCCCTCGAACGGACGCCGCAGGATTCGACTGGCGCGGAACCACCACCAGTACGACCACGATTCGGTGGGATACCAGCGGTCGGTATTCGTCGGCCGGACGTCGAGGTCGGCGATCTCGAGCCAGCGGTAGAAGCCGTGCGGAAGGAGGCCGTGCGCCGCGGTGAACTCGAACACGCCTTCGAGGTTGCCGATGATGGCCACCAGCGTAACGGCCAGCGCGCCGAAAGCGAGGGGACGCATCCAGAGCCCGGCCCGCTCGAGCGCCGCGACGACGCCGTGTCCCTCCTCGTCTCTCGCCTCGTCTCCGGCTTCATCATTGTCAGCGCCCGCAGCCGTGGCGACGACGTTGTACGCCAGCCCGAAAGCGCCGGTCACCGTGAGCGCGGCGATCATGGCCAGCCCCAGGTTGTAGCCGACGTTCGTCGCTACCCCGGCGAGCTGGCCGACCGTCGAGACGAGCAGGTAACCGAAGTAGTAGTAGGCCACGTCGAAGCCCGACAGCCAGGGGTCCTGCGGTGGGAACCGCTCCGCCCGGCTTGCGGCGTTCAGGAACATGAAGTCCATGGGCTTCTCGGTCCCCGCGATGTCGGGCACGTACGAGCGCAGCCACGCGGCGACGAAGAACGCTAGCGCGAAGAGCCCGTCGACGAACAGGAGATACGCCCACCGATGCTTCGCGAATGCGAGCAGCTCGTCCCTCCGGCGCCAGGCGGCCCAGCACGAGACGAGCGCGACGAGGACGACGACAGCGGCGACGCCGCGGCCAGTGTTGGGCACGAGCCGCGCCATGTTGAGCGTCCACAGCCCGTACCCGGCGAGCAGAAGGCCGAAAGGCCTGGAGAACGAATACCCGCGATCGGGAAGACGGCCGAGCGCGAGAAAGGTCAGCGGAAGCGCCGCTAGGCCGACGACCTCGACGGCGAGCCACCAGGCGAGGGCGTCAGCCATGGCGCCGCGGGGCCTCGCGCTTCATGCCGTCGCTCCGCACATCGAACGGAGCGCCTCCCGCACCTGCAGCGCCGACTCGAGCACCGCCTCCTGCGAGCGGTCGGCGGCCACCAGATTGACGTGCTCGCATCCCAGCTCGACGTACTGCATGATGAACTCGGCCACTTTCTCGGGCGGCCCGTAGGGAACGTACCGTTCGAAGCGCTCGAAGGGAATCCTGTAGAACCCTTCCATCCGTCGCGCCACCTTCTCCCGCGCTTTCGCTTCGTCCCGGTCCACGCCCAGCCAGATCTGCATGCCGAACTGGAACCGCACGTCGCCCCTGCCGGCTTCGGCGGCGAACTGCGCGAGCAGCTCCTGAATCTCGCGGAACCGCCGCGGGGAGATCCAGATGCCCGTGTACCCGTCCCCGTAGCGCGCCGCCCGGCGCACGGCCGCGTCCGACCGGCCACCCACCCACATCGGCACGCCATCGTCGCGGAACGGCTTCGGCTGCATGCGCACGTTGCGCAACCGGAAGTATTTGCCCTCGAACGTCGTCTCCTCGCGGGTCCACAGCGACCGCAGGATCTGCATCGCTTCGTCCGTCCGGCGCGCCCGCGTCTTCGGGTCGACGCCGCACGCCCACCACTCGTCCGGGTCTTCGCCGCCGATGCCGATGCCCAGGATGAGACGTCCCCTGGCAAGCTGGTCGAGCAACGCCACCTGCAGCGCCACCGGCGTCGGATGCCGCAGCGCCAGAAGGTACACGCTGGTCTGCAGCAGCACCCGCTCCGTATGCGCCGCCACCGCCGCCAGGTTGATGAGGCCGTCATTCCCGGTTCCGTGGAAGGTCACATGGTCGCCCGCGAACAACCCGTCGATTCCCGCCGCCTCCGCCCGCCGAGCGGACGCGATAACCTCCTCCGCCGTCACGCCGGCGCGATAGTTCCACGCGCCGGTGGGCACGAACACCTTCGGCATCTTCATCGAGCGTTGCTTCTCCTTCCTGCGAGCGTACGGGCGCTCCCGTGACGCAGCCGCTTACGAATCCGTCGCAAGCCGGTCTGGTCCGTCCCGGGCCGGCCCGATGGCGCCGGCCGCCCTGAGTTCGGCGATCTCCTGCCAGGTGTACCCGGCCTCGAGCAGCGCCTCCTCGGTGTGCGCCCCGAGCTCCGGCGCGAGCCCTCGCACTGGCAACGGCTCGCCATTCACCGCTACCGGCAGCGCCACCATGCGCACGGCGCCATGACGTGGGTCCATCACCTCCTGGATGTACCCGTTGGCGAGCACCTGCCGGTCAGCGGCGACGTCCGCATAGTCCTGCACCGGGGCCACGAAGACGCCGGCCTCGGTGAGGGACCGCACCCAGTGCGTCGCGGGCTTCGTCGCGAACACGTCGTCGAGGATGGCGATGAGCTCGACGGCGCCTTCGGTCACCCGTTTGCGATAGGTATCGAAGCGCGGATCCGCTTCGAGCTCGGGCCGCCCGATCGCGGCGCACAGCTCCGGCCACCGCCGGTCGAACAACATGCCGATGACGAAGTACCGGTCGTCCGAGCCGCGGTACACGTTCCAGAACGGCGTCGAGCCGGCCCGGCGTCTTCGTTGCGGGACACGGCCCGTGAACAGGTAGTTCGTGATGTTGAACGCTTGCAGCGCGAGCTGGCTCCCGAGCAGCGAGACGTCCATCTCGATGCCCCGGCCGGTTCGCTGCCGATAGAGCAGCCCTGACACCACCGCGAAGCCGGCCATCATCGCGCCGACCTGGTCGGCCACCGGGACGCCCGCCGGCAGCGGTGGGCCATCGGGCTCGCCCGTGACGCTCATGAGCCCGCCTCTCGCCTGCGCGAGAATGTCGAACGAGCCCTCGGAGGCTTCGTCGCCCGCCGGTCCGTAACCCGACGCGTGCACGTAGACGATGTCGGAATTCACGGCGGCGACGTCGCGGTAGCCGAGGCCCAGCCGCTCCATCACTCCGGCGCGGTAGTTGTGCACGAGCGCGTCCGCGTCCCGGGCCAAAGCGAGCGCAGCCTCGCGGCCTGCCGGATGCTTGAGATTCAGCGCCACTGACCGCTTGCCGCGATTGTGGGCCTGGAAGTACCCGCCCAACCCCGCGTCGTTGATGGGCTGGAGTCCGCGTCCCGGATCGCCCCCGCGTGGCTCCTCGATCTTGATGACGTCGGCGCCCATGTCGGCGAGCATGACCGTCGCGTAGGGGCCCTGCTGCCAGATGGTGAAATCGAGCACCCGGATGCCTTCGAGCGGGTATACGGCCATTGTGGCGCCATTATACGGGGGCGCCGGCGGCGCTCCAGAATCGCGCCCTCGCCTACGCCAGCGCGGCGGGCTTCTCGGCCGGTGCCGCCTCGCTTCGGCTCGGGCGCGCGCCCATACGGTACAGCAATTGCAACACCGGCGGCGCCAGAAGGGTCGTGGCGACGCTCATGAACACCACGGCCGAGAAGATCTCGTCGGAGATGGCGCCGAGCGACAAACCGATGCTCGCGACGACGAAGCCGATCTCGCCCCGGGGAGTCATGCCGCTGCCCAGAATGCCCATCGAGCGCCACCCCAGACCCCAGCCCGCGGCTCCGCATCCGATGACCTTCCCGGCGATGGCGAGGCCGGTAATCGCCGCTGCGAGGCCGAGTGTCCCCGGCTCCGTGAACACGGCGGGGTCCACCTTGGCGCCGGTGAGCACAAAGAAGAACGGCACGAGGAACTCGTAGATGGCCCTGACGTCGCGCTCGAGTCGAAGCTGCTCACGGGACTCCGCGAGCACAATGCCGGCGAGGAACGCGCCGATGATGCCCGCGAGACCGATCTCCGTGGCCAGCGCCGAGAGGCCCAGCATCAGGCCGATGGCCACGAGCAACGGGGCCGAGCCCACGCGGAGTCGCTCCAGATGCAGGCTGTAGCGGGCCATCAGCCGCGTGCCGACCAGAAGGGCGAAGCCGATGAACGCCACCGCCTGTAGCGAGACGAGCGCCACCTGCGTCACATCGACCGACCCCTCGCTCGCGAGGTCGGAGACCACCACCAGCACGAGCAGCGCGAGGATGTCGTCGACGACCGCCGCGCCGAGGATGATGCGGGCCTCGCGGCTACCGAGGACGCCGAGGTCGCGCATGACCCGCGCGGTGATACCCACGCTCGTGGCGACCAGGGCGGCGCCGACGAACAGCGCCTCCTTGCCGCTGTGATCCAGAAGCGCGATGAACCCGGTGCCGAGCGCCATGGGCAGCGCCACGCCGAGGATCGCCACAGCGCTCGCCCGACGGAACACGCGGAGGAGGTCCTCGAAGTGCGTCTCCAACCCCACGTAGAACAGGAGCACGATGAGCCCGAGCTCGGCGATGACTTCGTACACGAAGTCGAGACCTTCCTGTGCGGCGTGCTCGGAGCCGAACAGGTCGATCATCGGGCCGGTCGGAACGCCGATGAGCTCTAGCGCATGCGGGCCGATGAGCATCCCCACGAGCAGCTCGCCGATGACGACCGGCTGCCGCAAGCGCTCGAAGATCTCGGCCGCGAGCTTGGCGAACAAGAAGATGAGGAAGAAGTCGAGCAGGACGCCCGCGAGTTCGCTCACACGTCACCCGAATAACGGAAAGGAGTCCTTGACAGACTCCTCCAACGTGCGGGGTAGATAGGGCCCCGCGCCAGTTCCGATGGTCCGTGGTGATTGTTCCGTCTCGAGGCCGACGGGTCAAGCGTCTGAGCTGGTCCAGATAGATCCCGTACACCACACTAGAGATGAGGCGGGGTA
>JBBING010000043.1:0-18619 GCA_037444005.1 Chloroflexota bacterium | reverse complement strand
ATGTACTGTGCGGAGGCGACCACGGACGGCTCGTTGATGGTGCACCAGATGGGGACGAGGTCGCCGAGCTCGCGTGCGATGAAGCCTGCGTACCGCGCGAGCAGGTCCGGAGCGCGCGGCGAGAGCCATCCGCCCAGCCGCTCGAACCACAGGGGATTCGTGAAGTGGTGCAACGTCACGAGCGGCGTGAGCTCGTGGGTTCGGAGCGACTCGAGCACCCGGCGGTAGTGGTCGACCTCGCTGCGGTCCCAACGTCCCTCCTCCGGTTCGATACGGCTCCACTCGATAGAGATGCGGGCCGCGTTGTGGCCGTAGGCCTGGGCGGTCGCGAAGTCCTCATCGAATCGGCGGTAGTGGTCGCAAGCAGTGCCCGACACGTCTCCGTTGCGGATGCGTCCGGGCTCCTGTTCCCAGGCCCACCAATGGTTGTTGGTGTTGTTCCCCTCCACCTGATGCGAGGAGGTAGCGCAACCCCAGAGAAACCCCTCGGGAAAGCGAAGCGGTTCGTTCAGCATCGGCGTCTCCTTCGGCCTGGTGGCGATGATACGCGTCCTCGTCGTACTGCGCGAGGGGGCCTATACTGTAGACGTGCCTCCACAACGCAGCCCGCACGCCCATCGGCTCGAAGGTCCAATCACCGTCGCGCACCGGGCAGCCAATTCGCCCCATGCCCTGCGCGTCGCGCTGGGGTGCGACGCGGTCGACTATCTCGAGGCGGACCTGTGGCTCGAACACGGGCGTCTCGAAGTGCGCCATGCGCGCCGCGCGTGGCCGCTTCCGGTGTACTGGGAGCGCGGGCGCATCTTCGTGTCCTTCGAACGCTTCCCCAGCCTCGAAGACGTCGCGAGCGCCGCGGGAGCGATGCGGCTGTATTTGGATCTCAAGGGTCGCGACATGCGTCTCGCCGACGCCGTCATCCAGTTCGTCCGCGACCACGGCCTCGAGGACGCGGTCGTGTTCTCGTCGCCGGAGTGGTCGCTGCTGGATCGTGTCCGCGCGCGTCTCGGCGCGCCGTGCTTCTATACGCTGAACACGGACAATTTCGCGCGGCGTCTGGGCGAGGTGCTCGCGGGCGGGTTCGATTATCTGGCGGTGAACCACCGTCTGCTCGACCCCGAGCGCGTGCGGCGCTTGAAGGAGGCGGGGTGCAGCCTCGTCGCCTGGACGGTGAACAGCCTCGACCGCGCGCGCCAGCTCGTCTCCTGGGGCGCCGACGGCGTCGTGAGCGACCACGTGGCCATTCTCGAGACGCTGAAGGCCGACGCGGCGCGCACGCATGCGGACACGGCCGAAGCGATGCGCCGGAGTCAGACTACGTGAACAGCGCGAGCGGACTCTGGCGCGGAATGCGCCGGCGGACGAGGTAGGCCAGGCCGAGGCCGGCCACCGCGACGGCGCCCCCCGCCGCCGCGTCGAGGAAGTAGTGGTTCGCCGTCACGACGATGGCGATAAGCGTCAGGATGGGCGTCACCAGGCCCACCCATCGCAGCGGATTCGGCGCTTCCCGAAGGATGACGTAGGCCACCAGGAGGTCCCAGCCGAAATGCAGGCTGGGCATGGCGGCGTACTGGTTCACGAACGCGGGGTTCTGCCAGATGTAGTACGACCCTTCACGGACGGCCGTGTCCACGAAGCCCCACGCCGGCATGAACCGCGGCGGCGCTAGCGGGACGAAGGCGAAGGCGATGAGCCCGATGGCGCCCGAGATGAGAAAGGCGTTGCGGTACAGCGGATAGCGCTCACGTCGCAAGAAGTACAGCGCCACCGCGACCAGGATAATGAACGGCAGGTGCCCCCAGACGTAGATGAGGTTGAACAGCGTGACCAGCGCGTCCTTCGTGAGGATCAGCGCCTGAAGCTCGGCCTCCCAGAAGATGCCCAGCCGCGTCTCGATGTGGATCAGCGTCTGCGCACGACTGAAAGCCTCCGCGCCCGCGAATGTCGAATCCACGAGCCCGCGCACGAGCTGGTAGAGGGCGTACGCAGGGACGATGATCGCCACTTCCAGCGCCAGGCGGAGGGGGCCCGATTCCGGGAGCCATCTGCGCTTGAGGGCGGTGTGGAGCTGACCGGTCACGACTCGAGCGTCCTTACTCGCCACCCATTGTACACCCGCCGGAGCCCCTCACGCGCGGCTGGCCACGACGCTCCGGACGTCCCGCGCGACGCTTCCGACGATGTCCACGATCCGGTCGACCTCCGCCTCGGTGATGACCAGCGGCGGCGCCAGCAGGATGGTTTCGCCCTTCATGCGGGCCAGCAGACCGCGTTCGCGCATCATGCGGAAGAGGCGCGGGCCGACGCCGAGAGCGGGGTCGAACGGCGCGCGCGTCGTTTTGTCCGCCACCAGCTCGACGGCGCACATGAGGCCGAGCCCGCGCACGTCGCCCACGTGGTCTTCGCTCCGCAGGGTGTCCAGCCCCGCTCGCAGGCGCGCGCCCATCGCCTCGGCCCGCTGCACGAGGCCTTCGCGCTCCACGATGTCGAGGTTGCGCAGGCCGACCGCGCAGGCGGTGGGATGGGCCGAGTTGGTGTAGCCGTGCATAAACTTGAGGTCTGCGGGCAGGGACAGCAGCGCCTGGTGCACCCGCTCGGAAAACAATACGCCCGACAGCGGGACGTAGGCGCTGGTCACGGCCTTAGCGAACGTCACGAGGTCGGGCTGGATGCCCCAGTGCTCGAGGGCGAACCAGCGGCCGGTGCGCCCAAAGCCGGTGATGACTTCGTCCGCAATCAGGAGGACGTCGTGGCGGTCGCAGATCTCGCGGAGCCGCGGCCAGTAGCCGGGCGTGGGCGGGATGACGCCGCCAGCGCCGTGCACCGGCTCGGCCAGCACGGCGGCCACGGTGTCGGGGCCTTCGCGCTGGATGACGCTCTCGATCTCGTCGGCGCAGGCGAGCGTGCAGGCGTCCTCGCCCGAGCACCAGCGGCAGCGGTACGGATAGCACGTCTCTGCCCTCACGAAGCCCTCGGCGAGGGGGCCGAAGCCGCGGTGGAACGCGGGCATGCCTGTGGCCGCCGTCGCGGCGATCGTTCCGCCGTGGTACGCCTCCTTCCGGACGATGACCTTCACCTTGTCCGGTCTGCCGGAGAGGAACCAGAAGAAGCGCGCCGTCTTCACCGCCAGCTCGACGGCTTCGGAGCCGCTGTTGGCGAAGAACACGCCGGACATGTTCGGATAGGCCAGACCCAGGATGCGCTCGGCCAGGCGGATCGCGGGGGCGTTGGTGTAGCCCGTGTAGCCGTTGGCGAACGCGAGCGTCTCCATCTGCTCGCGGGCGGCCTCGGCGAGTTCGCGCCGGCCGTGGCCGACGGCGACGTTCCACAGGCAGGCGAGGCCATCGAGATAGGCGTTCCCCGCAGCGTCGTACAGCGTCGAGCCCTCTCCCCGCACCAGGAGCAGGGCGTCCGCCTGGTCCGCCGGGTGGTACAGGGGGTGCAGGAGGTGCGAGCGGTCGTAGGCGAGCAACGCGTCCGGGTTCTGGTCATTCATCGGTTCGCTCCTCATCGGATCCCGCGCGCCGCGGCCTCGCGCAGGCCGCGCAGCGTTTCACGGGCCACGACGCGCTCGTCCCAGGGCATCGGGCCGTCGCGCAGGTCGATGGCCTGCTCGGTGCCCTTGCCCGCCAGCAGCACGGTATCGCCCGGCCGCGCGCGGGCGAACGCGTAGGCGATGGCCTCCCGACGGTCCGGCACCCGCACGAAGCGCTCGCCTTCGGGGGCCCCCGCTGCGATCATCGACCGCGCGATGTCGTCGATGATCGCGTCGGGGTCTTCCGACCGCGGGTCTTCGTTCGTGAGCACCGCGAAGTCCGCGAGCGCCGCGGCGACGGCGCCCATGCCGGAGCGCCGGTTCGGGTCGCGTTCGCCCGCGGCGCCGAAGACGACGATGAGCCGCCTCTCGGTAGTCGGCCGGAGGACCTCGATCACCTTGCGGAACGCCTCCGGGGTCGACGCGATGTCGACGAACACGCGGAACGGCTGGCCCTCGTCGATGGGCTCGAGGCGGCCCGGGACGCTCGTGAACGAAGCGAGCGCCTCAGCGATGGCGTCGACGCCGACGCCCTGGCTGGCCGCCACCGCAGCCGCGGCGAGGGCGTTCTCGACGTTGTGGAGCCCGAGGAGGCGCAGACGGCATCGCGCGCGCCCCGCGGGCGTCACCAGCTCGAACGACGACCCTTCCGGTCCGGTCGCGACGTCGCGGGCGTGGAACGCGGCGCGCGAGTCGAGTCCATAGGCGTACACCGGCACGCCCGGACAGCGCGACGCCATGTGCTCGGAAGCCGGGTTGCCGATGTTGAGCACGGCCGCGCGCCGGGCGAAGGGCTTCGGCCGCGTCGCGGCGACCATCTCGAACAGCCGCGCCTTCGCCTCGCGGTACGCCTCCATCGTGTTGTGGAAGTCGAGATGGTCCGGCGTGAGGTTCGTGAAGACGCCCACGTCGAATTCGCAGGCGTCGACCCGGTGCAACGCGAGGCCGTGAGACGACGCCTCGATCACGGCGGCGCGCTTCCGGCTCGCGACCATCGCCGCGAGCGCGGCCTGGACGTCGGAGGCTTCGATGGTGGTCATGTGGGTGGCGTTCAGTTGTGGCTCGCCGCCCGTCAGGAACGCCACGCTGCTGAGATACCCGGTCGGAATTCCGGCGGTCTCGAGCGCGTGGGCGATGAGATGCGTGGTCGTGGTCTTGCCGTCCGTCCCGGTGACGCCGATGACGGCGAGCTGGCGCGCCGGCCGTCCCCAGAAGGCGGCTGCGACCGGGGCCAACGCCGTGCGGGTGTCCGGGGTCGCCACCACACACGCGTCCCCCGCGTCGACGGCGTCTGCGCGGTCGTCCTGCGCCAGCACGGCTGCGGCGCCGCGGGCGACGGCCTCGCGGGTGTACGCGTGCCCGTCGGTCTTGGAGCCGGGGATGGCGACGAAGAGGAAGCCGGGCTCGACCCTGCGGCTGTCGTGCGTGACGCCGGTGATGGCCGGCGGTTCGCCCCTGGCGATGCGCGCTCCCGGACACGCGGCCAGCCAGACCGCAGGAGGCGCAGAGCGGGAAGCGCCGGGGCTCATACCGCGATTATAGCAGCGCCGTCCGCCTTGACCTCGGCCCGTCCGGGCGACACCATGCGGCCGTGAACGAACGCGCCGCTCCCAATGTGACGCAGGACGGGGAGACTGTGCTCCTGGTCGACCCGAAGGACCGACGCTACCTCGTGGCCCTCCAGCGCGGCCAGATCTTCCACTCGCATCTCGGTCAGATTCCGCACACTGATCTCATCGGCCGTCCGGAAGGGGCCGCCGTCGAAACGTCACTGGGACACACGTTCGTCATCCTCAGGCCCACGATCGAGGACTTCATTCTGAAGATGCCGCGGCACACGAACGTGGTCTACCCGAAAGACCTCGGCCTCATTCTCATCAAAGCCAACGTGCGGCCGGGCTCGGTAGTGGTCGAGGCCGGGCTGGGCTCGGCCGGGCTCGCGTCCGGCCTGCTCCAGGCGGTGGGCCCCACCGGCCGCGTTATCTCGTACGAACGCCGCGCCGAATTCGTGAAGAAGGGCGTCAACAACATCCGGCGGTTCTGCCCCGAAGCGCTCGCCTGGCACGAGGCGAAGGTCGCCGACGTGTGCGAAGGCATCGACGAGCGAGCGGTGGATGCGGTGATTCTGGACATCCCGGAGCCCTGGCGGGCGATCGGGCCCGCGATGGAGGCGCTCCGTCAGGGCGGGGCCTTCGTGAGTTATGTGCCCACGGCGCTCCAGGTGCAGCAGACGGCGCTGGCGCTTCGCGAGACCGGGCGCTTCGTGCGCATGGAGACGGTGGAAGCGCTGGTCCGCCGCTGGGAGGTGGGACCGCGCAGCGTTCGCCCCGCCCAGACGATGGTCGGGCATACCGGATTCGTGACCAGCGCGCGGTTCGTCGAGCGCTCGGCCTCGAGCTCGCTGGATGCCACGCCGGAGTCGGACGAGGACCTGCGTCCGGAGGAATGAGGCCAGAACGGGGCACGCGCAGCGGGAGGATCTCCACATGCGGCAGACCAGGCAACATGCGCCAGAACGGGCGGCGACGTTCGAGCGGATCGCCGACTTCATGTCATTCGCCATCGGTACGCCAGCGGCGTTCGCTGCGGCCGTGGCGATCGTTGTGGTCTGGGCGGCGCTCGGCCCGTCCTCAGGGTTCAGTAACACGTGGCAGCTCGTCATCAACACTGGGACGACAATCGTGACGTTTCTGATGGTGTTCTTGCTCGGGAACGCGTCGAACCGGATCACCGAGAGCCAGGACCGGATGCTCGCCGGGATCTACGACGAAGAGCGGAGGCTGGCACACGAAGAGCGGCTCATCCAGCGGCTGCTCCAACGGATCGACGTCGAACACATCCGCCCCATCCTGCGCCATCTCGACCAGCAGGACCACCAGATCCAAGAGATGGAGCGGCGGATTCTCGAGCGACTGACGGCTTCGGGACCGGGAACGTAGCGGGCGCGGTCAGTCGGGCCTGCCGAGCAGGTCCAGCGCCGCGCGAAGCCGCCGCAGGCAGCGCTCCTTGCCGACGATGGCCATGCTCTCGAAGAGGGGCGGCGACACGGACTTGCCCGTGACCGCGACGCGGACGAGCCCGAACAGCGCGCCCGTCTTCACCCCGAGACGCTCTGCCAGCGCCCGCATCGGCCCCTCGATGGCTTCGTGGCGCCACTCCGTGACCTGCTCCAGCGTTTCGAGGGCGAGGGTCAGGGCCTTTGCGGCGCCTTCGGGGTCCGCGGCATACGCCTTGCCCAGCAGCTCTTCACGCGAGTAGTGGATTTCGTCCCAGAAGAAGAAGTCCATCATCGCGACGGACTCGTCCAGGCGCTTGATGCGCTCGCGCACGAGGGGCGCTGCGCGCCGCATCACCTCGCGGTCGATGGGCCGAGGAACGCGCGCCGGGAGGTGCGACTCCAGCCACTCGGTCAGCAGGTCGACCAGCCGCTCCTCGGGCAGCTCGCGGATGTACACGCCGTTCATCCAGTCGAGCTTGTCACGGTCGAAGATGGCGGGGTTCTTAACCACGCGGGAGAGGTCGAAGTGCCGGATGAACTGCTCTCGCGAGATGATGACGGTGCGGTCGTCCAGGGACCAGCCGAGAAGGCCGAGAAAGTTGAAAAGCGCCTCGGGCAAGTATCCCTGGTCCCGGTACTCGAGGACGGACGTGGCGCCATGCCGCTTGCTCAGCTTCGCCTTGTCGGGGCCGAGAATTACCGGCAGGTGCGCGAAGACGGGCGGGTCCCACCCGAACGCCTCGTACATAAGGATGTGCCGGGGCGCGCTCGAAATCCACTCGTCGCCTCGAAGAACGTGCGTGATGCGCATCTCGTGGTCGTCGACCAGGTGCGCGAGATGATACGTGGGATAGCCGTCGGACTTCAGGATGACGAAGTCGTCCAGGGTCTCGTTCTCGAATTCGACCTCGCCCCGGATGACGTCCTCGAACCGCGTGACGCCGCTGAGCGGCGTCTTGAAGCGGATGACTGGCCTCGCGCCCGGCTCGGCCCGCTCGCGGGCCTCCTCCTCCGAGAGGAGGCGGCAGTGGCGGTCGTACTTCGGCGGAATCTTCTTGCGCATCTGCTCGGCACGCACCATCTCGAGGCGCTCCGGGGAGCAGTAGCAGCGGTAGGCGTGGCCCGAGCGGAGCAGCCGCTCGGCGGCTTCCTGGTAGAGAGGGAGGCGCTCCGACTGAACGTACGGAGCGTAGGGTCCGCCGATGTCGGGGCCCTCGTCCCAATCGAGCCCGAGCCAGCGCAGGCTCTCCATGATGGCGTCGACGGCGCGGGGGTCGTACCGCGCCCGGTCGGTGTCCTCGATGCGCAGGATGAAGACGCCGCCGTGATGGCGGGCGAGGAGCCAGTTGAACAGGGCGGTGCGGATGTTCCCGACGTGAGGGATGCCCGTCGGGCTCGGCGCGTAGCGGACGCGGACCGTCATGGCGCGATTGTACCGACGCCCGGTGAGCGGGACAAACGAGGCAGGTGGTAACATCGGATTGTGGGTGTTCGGACCGGCTGTGTGTACGATCCGCCGTCCGAGCAGGATGGACGGCGCGTCCTGGTGACACAGTACTGGCCGAGGGGTGTGTCCCGAAGCCGGGTAGACGAGTACGTCCGGACGCTGGCACCCTCCCGCGAGCTCGTGCGCGCATACAAGGACGGGCTCATTGCATGGACAGCGTTCCGGGACCGATACATTGCGGAGATGCAGCGTCCCGAGGCCGAGGCCGAGGTCCGTCGCCTCGCGGACCTCGCGCGCCGGGAGGACATCACGCTCCTCTGCGTGTGCCGCGAAGGCGAACCCTGTCATCGGCTGGCGCTGAGAGAGCTCGTGGAGCAGGCGTTGCGGGGCTGAACCGGTTGGTGCGTCCGGCGCTGTTCTGTATACTCCACGCACAGGCTGTGACGGAGACGAGTAGGCCGGGCCAGCCTGCGAAGCAGCGAGCCCCGGACGGTGGAAGCGGGGCGCGAGGCCCCGGCCGAAGATCCCTCCCGAGCTTCGGACCGAACTCCCCGCTCGTGCGGGGACAGTAGACTCCGACGGCGCGCCGCCGTTATCTCCGGCGCGAGAGGTGATGGCCTCTCGACAGAGCGGTCCGCCGCAGGCGGACAAGCAGGGTGGTACCGCGGGTGACATCGCACGCCCGTCCCTGGGTCAGGGGCGGGCGTTCCCGTTGGAGGTGCAACGCATGACCTTCAAGCCGGTCACCTCGAAGGTCGATTTCGTCGCGCTCGAGCACGACATCCAGCGCTGGTGGGACGAGCGGGACATCATGCGCAAGTACTTGCGCCGCAACGAGCGGGCGGCGAAGCGCTGGTCCTTCATCGATGGGCCCATCACCGCCAACAACCCGATGGGCGTGCATCACGCCTGGGGACGTTCGTACAAGGACCTCTACCAGCGCTACAAGACGATGCAGGGCTTCCGGCAGCGGTACCAGAACGGCTTCGACTGCCAGGGGCTCTGGATCGAAGTCGAGGTCGAAAAGGAGCTGGGGTTCAAATCCAAGCGCGACATCGAGAAGTTCGGCATCGACCGCTTCGTCGAGGCGTGCAAGGAGCGCGTCCGCCGCTTCTCGAAGATCCAGACCGAGCAGTCCATCCGGCTCGGGTACTGGATGGACTGGGACAACAGCTACTACACGAACAGTGACGAGAACAACTACACCATCTGGGCGTTTCTCAAGAAATGCTGGGAACGGGGCTTCCTCTACAAGGGGAAGGACTGCATGCCCTGGTGCCCCCGGTGCGGCACCGGCATCTCCCAGCACGAGATCGTGACCGAGGGCTACCGGGAGCTCACCCACGCCTCGGTGTACCTCAAGTTCCCATTGAACGAACGGCCCGGTGAAGCGCTGCTGGTCTGGACGACGACGCCGTGGACGCTCGCCGCCAACGTCGCCGCTGCGGTGCACCCCGAGCTGACCTACGTGAAGGTGCGCCAGGGCGACGATGTCCTCTACGTCTCGAAGGGCGCCGTCGGCAGCGCCATCCGGGGCTCCCACGAAGTCGTCGGCGAGGTGAGGGGCGCCGACCTGGTGGGCCTGACGTATCGCGGGCCGTTCGATGAGCTCCCGGCGCAGGAGGGCGTCGTTCATCGGGTGATCGAGTGGGACGAGGTGAGCGACGGCGAAGGGACGGGCATCGTGCACATCGCGCCGGGCGCGGGCGCTGAAGACTTCGCCCTGTCGAAGGTCCACGGGCTCGACGTCATCGCGCCGCTGGACGAAGAGGGCAACTACGTGCCTGGACCCGACGGCCGGGGCTTCGGCTGGCTCGACGGGAAGAATGTGGCCGATGTCGCGGACGCCATCTTCGAGGACCTCAAAGCCAAAGGGCTGCTCTACCGGGTGCAGGACTACACGCACCGCTATCCCGTGTGCTGGCGGTGCGAATCGGAGCTCATCTTCCGGCTGGTGGACGAGTGGTTCATCGCCATGGACGAGCTCCGCTACGAAATCATGGAGGTCGCGAAGCGGGCGCGCTGGATTCCGGAGTTCGGCCTGGCCCGCGAGCTCGACTGGCTCCGCAACATGCACGACTGGATGATCTCGAAGAAGCGCTACTACGGCCTCGCGCTGCCCATCTACGAGTGCGCCGCCTGTGGCCACTTCGAGGTCATCGGCTCCGAGTACGAGCTCGAGGCGCGCGCGGTCGAGGGATGGGAGCGCTTCAGGGGCCACAGCCCGCATCGGCCCTGGATCGATGCCGTGAAGATCGCGTGCTCAAAGTGCGGCGCCAAGGTGTCGCGCATCAAGGACGTGGGCAACCCCTGGCTCGACGCTGGCATCGTTCCCTACTCGACCCTCAAGTATCGCCACGACCGCAAGTACTGGGAGGAGTGGTTCCCGGCGGACTGGGTGTCGGAGAGCTTCCCAGGGCAGTTCCGCAACTGGTTCTATTCGCTCCTCGCGATGAGCACAGTGATGGAAGGGCGCGAGCCCTTCAAGACGCTCTTCTCGTACGCGCTGCTGCGGGACGAGCGCGGGGAGGAGATGCACAAGTCGAAGGGCAACGCCATCTGGTTCGACGAGGCCGCCGAGCGGATGGGCGTCGACGTGATGCGCTGGATGTTCTTCCGCCAGCCGCCCGCCAACAACCTGAACTTCGGCTGGCACTACGGCGACGAGATCCGGCGCGGCTTTTTCTCGACGCTGTGGAACACCTACGCCTTCTTCGTGACGTACGCCAACATCGACGGCTGGACGCCCGCCTCGGCGCCGGCTCCGCCGCCGGCCGAGCGCCCCGAGCTCGACCGCTGGGCCTTGTCCGAGCTGCACCAGCTCGTGTCGGACGTCACCGCTGCGCTGGACGAGTACGACGCTATGACGGCGACGCGGCGCATCGAGACGTTCGTCGACGACCTGTCGAACTGGTACGTCCGGCGCAGCCGCCGCCGCTTCTGGAAGAGCGGCGATGACGCGGACAAGCGGTCGGCCTACGCGACGCTGTGGACATGTCTGACGACGCTGGACCGGCTGCTCGCGCCGATGCTGCCGTTCCTGGCCGAGGAGCTGTATCAGAATCTCGTGCGGTCGTGGGACGCGGACGCCCCCGCCCCCGAGAGCGTCCACCTGTGCGACTGGCCCGCGCCCGAGCCCGCGCTCATCGATCGGCGGCTCGCTGAGGACGTGCGCCTGGTGCAGCGGTTGGCGTCGCTGGGGCGGTCGGCGCGCGCCCGGGCGAACATCAAGGTCCGCCAGCCGCTCCGCCGCGTGTACGTGAAGACGCGCGCGCCGTCGGAAGGGGAGACGGTGCGGCGCCTGTCGGACCAGCTCCTCGAAGAGCTGAACGTGAAGGAGCTGGAGCTCATCTCCGATGAGGCGGAATTTTTCGACTACCAGGTGCGCCCGAACCTGCCGGTCCTGGGCCCCAAGTACGGCGGCGACGTGGGGCGCATCCAGCGGGCGCTGGCGTCGGCCGACCGCGCGGCGGTGGCGCGCGCCGTCGCGGCGGGCGAGCCTGTCGAGCTCGACGGCTTCCGGCTGGAGCCGGGCGAGCTGCTGGTGTCGCCCGCGGGCAAGCCGGGCTACGCCGTCGCCGAGGAGGCAGGTTACGCCGTCGTGGTCACCACCGAGATCACGCCCGACCTGGCGGACGAAGGTCTCGCGCGGGAGCTGGTGCGCCGCATCCAGGACATGCGCAAGAACGCGGGTTTCGAGATCGCCGACCGCATCCGCACGTCGTACGACGGCGACGCCGCCGTCGCGCGGGTGATGCAGGACTGGGGCGAGTACATCCGCCAGGAGACGCTGTCGGTGGAGCTGAGGCCGGGTTCACCGCCGCCGGGCGCGCACGCCGAGGAGCACTCGGTCGATGGGCGGACGGTCACGCTGGCGGTGGAGCGGGTGTAGGCGTCAACAACGTTCCCGGCACGAACACGAGGGAGGGGCGGTGCGCCGCCGCCCCCTGCACCTGGTATCCGTGCGCCTGCGTATGTTTGCTCGACACGACGGCCGCAGTCACGCCGACCGCAGCGGCGAGCGCGGAGAAGATGGTCATCCGGGTCATCGACTGAGCTCCTCGGCCAGCTCGATGGCCTCATCCTCGCCCAGAGGCGTAAACACCGCCAGCATGATGCCCGGAACCGTGTCGGCCGGGGGCGCGTTCGACGACGAAGATTCTGGTTTGCCGCGGAAACGGCGGCAGGTCGAGTCCATGTTCGATGAGCGCGGGATGGCCTCCGATGCTGGCCAGCTCCAGACGCTTTGCGGGCGCATCTGACTCGACAACTGCCTGGCCAACGTAGTGAAACCGGCCGAACTCCGTCACGCCAACTTCATGCCGGATGTTGCCTCCAATGAACGTGATCGTTCCGTCTGGGCAGGCATAGATTTCCAGAGCCTCCGCCTTGGCGAAGGCCTGCGAATACAGCTCGGATTTCTCCGTCCTCGCCCTGTCATTCATGACTTGTTCGGAGCGCGGACAAGGTGTCTGGAGCTTGGGCTCTGTCTCTCCGAAACCAGCGATGACGAAGTCGCCAAAGGCCCCGCGAGCTCGAGGAAGCGCTCGGTCCGCCTCGATGGTCGGGCCCAGCCTACTGCGCACATCATCGAGCCACTCGTGCGTCTCCGCTGGTTGTTGAGACCTTGCGTCGCCTCCGGCAAAGCGGCCCGCAATGAAGAACGTGGCAACGCCAGCGGTCGCGACGAGCGCGACCCCCACAACTGCCGGCAGGAGCGTTCGCCTCATTGGTTATCCTCACGCGCGGCGGCGCGTCGTCTTCACGCCAGAGGAGGACCATACATCGGGCGAGAGCGTTGTCAAGACGCGAAGCATGAAGAACATCAACACTGTTGCCGGAACTCAGAAGCTGCCACTGACGGCTGTAAGCCGATGGGCGCGCGTTGAAAGCGCAAGCTACCGTTCGCGCCAGCGCAGGCCGGCGACGCCGATGGTCAGGCCGAGGACCGTGAGCGCGAGCAGGATCGGCGTCTCGTGCATGAAGCCGCCGCGCCCCGACAGGAGGTCGTCCACCGCCTCGCCCGCGTGGGTGTAGGGCGACGCGCGCACTACCCACTGGAGCCACTCGGGCAGCCGCTCGATGGGGTAGTAAATCGGCGAAAGCAGCCCGGCCATGATCCCCGCGACGTTCGCCAGAAGATTGCCCACCTCCATCCGCGGCGACCACGTTGCGATGACCACGCCGAGCCCCGCGAGGGAGAGCGACGTCAGCGCGAGCACGGGGAGGAGCCACGGGCTGATCTGCACGTCGATGCCCAGCAGCGGCGCGAACGACAGCAGGACGGCCGCGGTGAACATCCCGTGCGTGAGGGCGTACAGGATGATGCCCGACGCGTAGGACATGGGCCGCACGGGCGACGTGATGATGAGCTTGAGCATGCCCCCGAATCGCTCCCAGAGGAAGATCTGCGCCAGGTTGTTCACCGTCATGATGCCGATACCGAACACCAGCGACCCCGTGATGAGCCGCGTCTCGACCTCCGGCGTCACCATGCCCTCCGGGATGAGCGCCTTTGCGAACAGCAGCGTGCCGACGGGCACGAGGACGATGGAGAAGACGTAGATGGGCAGCCAGCGGCGCGTCTTCAGGGCCTGCATCTGCCAGATGACCAGGGCGTCGGTCACGAACTTGCGCATCGCTACGCCTCCAGCGCCTCGGCGGTGAGTTCGAGGTACACGTCTTCGAGGCTGGTCTTTGCGAGGTGGAACTCCTCGATGCCGCGGCGGCGCAGCTCCGCGAGCACCTCGTCGGCGCTTTGCCCGACCACGCGCCCGCGGCCGTTGCCGTCGCCGAACGTCGCCTTGTAGCGGCTGCGGCAGCGGGACCGCAGGTCGTCGACCGTTCCTTGCGCGTAAATGCGCCCACCGTTGATGACCGCCACTTCGTCGCAGAGCTCCTCGGCTTCGTCCATGTAGTGCGTGGTGAGGAGGATGGTCCGCCCGCGGCCACGCAGCCCCTGCAGGATGGCCCAGAGCTCGCGCCGCGCGTGGGGGTCGAGCCCGGTGGTCGGCTCGTCGAGCACGAGGACCGGCGGGTCGCCGATGAGCGCGACGCCGAGCAGGAGCTTGCGTTTGAGACCCCCGAGAGCTCGCGGGCGACGATGCGGCGGTGCGGCGCGAGGCCCAGCGTCTCCACGAGGGCGTCGGCGCGTCGGGCCGCCTCGCGCCGGCCCAGCCCGCGCAGGCGTCCGAAGAACGCCAGATGCTCATGCGCCGTGAGCTCCTCGTAGGGGGCAGCCTCCTGCGGCACGACGCCCATCAGTGCCCTCGCTCGGACATGCTCGCGGACCACGTCGACCCCCAGCACGCGGATGGAGCCGCCGGTCGGCTGGAGCTCGCCGGTGATCTGGCGAACGAGCGTCGTTTTGCCTGCGCCGTTGCGCCCGAGAAGTCCGAGCACGGCTCCGCGGGGCACGCGGAGGTCGATGGCGTCGTTGGCGAGCGTCCCGTTGCGGTACCGCTTCGTGAGGCCACGGATATCGATGGCGGGCGCGCCGTTTCTCTCGTTCATGCCGCTCCTCCGCATGCGCCCGTCATCAGGGTGACAGGCGCTTGATGGTGATGGCGCCGGTGACGGCGCGCAGGCGGACCGAGGGCGCGCCGGCTGGGGGTGGGCCCTCGCGGCGGGGACGCAAGTCCGACGCGATGCGCCCGGTCACCGTCTCGGCGTCGAGGAAGAAGGGGTGGTCTGGGTCGACCTCCAGCGTGATGGCGCCCGTGGTCACCCGGATGTCGATGTCTCCCAGCACGGCTCCGCGGTAGCGGACGGCGCCGGTCGTGGCTTCGATGCGAACCCGGCCACCCGCGTCGGCGACGCCGATGGCGCCCGTCGTCGTCACGGCCCGCACGTCGCCCTGGACGCGCTCAATGACGATACGCCCGGTGCGCGATTCGACATCGACGTCGCCGCCGGCTCCTTCGACCTGCACGGCGCCGGTTCGCGACTGTACCGTGACGTCGCCGGCGACCTGACGGACGGTGACCTTACCCGTGCGGGAGCGCAGGATGACGTCGCCTCCGATGTCCTCTGCCTCGATGGCGCCGCTTCTGGAGACGATCTGGACGTTGCGCCGTACGCCGATGACGGTCGTGCGTCCGCTGCGCTGCTCGACCTCGACTGGGCCGGTCACGCGGACGACCTCCACGCGGCCGCTGCGGCTCACGATGCGCGCCGCAGTGTCGCGGGGCGCCTCGATCTGGAGGTCGACCCGCGAGCCTCGCCCGAAGAAGAACCACGGTCCGGAGGAACGTAGCGACGGAATCTCGATGCGCACGGCGGCGTGCTCGTGGCGGACGCCGCGCAGCACGCGGGCCATCGTGTCGTCGGCGTCCGAGGCGCTCTCTTCCCAGAGATGCGCGACGATCTGGACCCCCACCCGCTCGGTGTCGCGGCCCTCGATCACGGTGGCCCCCGACGGACTGTCGACGCTGAGGCGGCAGGACGGCCCCGTGTCGAACTCGACCGTATGCGTTCGGATGTACTCCATCGTCCGCTCGTCAGTCCCAGCCGAGGGGCCAGTCGTCTCCCATCCACTCGCGCCAGCGCCGGCGCCACCGGCGCACATGCTCGACCCGGTGGAGTGGACGGGCTAGCAGGATGAGGCCGCTGAGCGCGGCCATCGCGATGAACCAGCCGTCGCTCCAATCGATGCTGTCGGTCAGCAGAAGCAGCGAAATGACGAAGATGGCGATGCTCGGGCCGCGCTGCAGCTCGCTGCGCGCGCTCACCATGGCGATGCCCGACAACACCGCGATGGTGACGAGCCACGGATCGCTGGGCTGGGTCGCGTCGGCCGCGAGCAGAAGGGTCACGATGAACAGCGTCAGGCGAATCACCAAGGGCCTGCCTTTCTACGCTCAGGCGGCGTGCCTGGCGGCGCGAGTGCCGCTTCCCGCGACGCTGCGGTCGAGGCACATCGCCGCCGTGTACAACGTCCGGGCGAGCCAGGAGCGGACGGCGCCGGCGCCGCCCTGGCGGGCGAGCGCACGCGTGAACGCATGCTCGACCGCTCGCTCGGCCTCGCGTTGCCGCTGCTCGGCCATCAGTTCCAGGAGAATCCAGGGCGCCATGGTCAGCTTCCTTTCCTCCACATCAGGCGGGCCGGCTACTCGCCGCCGATCCAGCCTGTGAGACGCGAACCCTGCCGTCCGGGCCGCTCGGGCGAGGGCGGCGGGGTGCGCTCGGCGTGACGCTCGACGTCGCGAATCGCCTGCGCGAGGGTTCGCACGAACCAACTGTTGAGCGACGTCCCGGCGCGGGTCGCCGCCTGGACGACGAGGTCCTTCAGTTCGGCCGGGATGCGAATCGTGATCTTCTCCACCTCGCCCTCGCCCAAGCTCCACGCGATCTCCGGTTCTCCTGCGCCGCCGGTAGGACGGACCTCGAGCGAGAGGCCGCCGGGACGGTAGGTGAGCCGGGCTTCGTAGCGGTCCTTGATGGCGGCGTTGATCTCGTCGACGACGGCCGAGAGGAGATCGAAGACAGCGCGCTCGAGGGGAATGCGGGCGGCGTCGACGTAGCGCTCGAGGGCGCGGCGCCGGTCCTCGTCCTCGACGAGGGCGAGCGGTTGCTTGAGGGCGTCGAAGATCGCGTCGGTGCTGATGTCGGCCATAGCTGGGCCTCCGCCTGCGTGAGTGCTGGCAGAATGCTGGCATATAGCCGGCGCCCTTGTCAAGGGGGAACGCCGGGTCGGTTCATAAAGATTTCGGGGATTCGGTGGCGCCGGAGACAGGAACGGGGCCCGGACGTCCGGGCCCCGGTGAGGTCGTGCAGCGAGTGGCGGAGGGAATGGGATTCGAACCCATGACCCCGGTTTCCCAGGGTAACCGCTTAGCAGGCGGCCGCACTAGACCACTATGCGATCCCTCCGCGGCGCCTCAAGTATACCGAGCCCGTCCAGACGGTCTCAATCTGTTAGACGGGCGGCGGGCGGCGTCCGTATACTGGGGCGCGAGCGGCCCCGAGGGCCGCGACGGAGCGTCTCGATGCCAGCGTCTGCGTCGCTCGACCGCGTCGCCGCCTTCATCGACGGCTGGAACTTCGCCCGCGCCACCCAGGGCATGGGCCTCGAAGTCGATTTCCGGCGGCTGCTCGAGTACATCCGCAGTCAAGGGCGGCTGCTCCGCGCCTTCTACTACATCGGCCGCGACGCCGACAATCCGAGTCAGCAGGGCTTCGTCACCTGGCTCAGCCGCAACGGCTATCAGGTCGTGCAGAAGCCGGTGAAGGTGTACGAGGACGACACCACGGGCGTGCAGCGCCGCAAGGCCGACTTCGACATCCAAATCGCTGTGGATGCACTGACGCTGGCGGACCGTATCGACAAGGCGATTCTGTTCACCGGCGACGGCGACTTCGTTCCGCTCATTCAGGCGCTGGGAATGAAGGGCGTGCGGACGCAGGTGGTGACGACGATGACCGACGTCAACGGACGCGCCTCCGCCGAGCTGGTGGACGCGGCGGACGAGTTCGTCGAGCTGGCGGATCTCCGGCGGCTCATCGAGCGGCCGGTCCGACGGGCGAACGGCGGGGCGCAGCCGGCGCCGGTCGTCGCGCCGGGGGAGCCATAGCCCGAACCATGCGGTACCACATCTGGACCGTCGGCTGTCAGATGAACGTCGCCGACTCGCAGAAGCTCGCGGCTGGCCTCGACCGGCTCGGCTTCGTGGCCACGGACCGGGTCGAGGAGGCCGACCTCGTGGTGCTCAACACCTGTTCGGTGCGGGACCACGCGGAGCAGCGGGCCATCAGCAAGCTGGGGACGCTCAAGAAGCAGCGGCAGCGGGGCCGGCGCTTCACCCTCGCGGTGATGGGCTGCATGGTGGGCCCTCGCACCGACGAGCTCCGGCGGCGCTTCCCCTTCGTCGACGTGTTTGCCCGGCCCCAGGAGTTCGCGCCCATCCTGGAGGCGGTCGGCGTCGAAGACACCGGCGGCGAGTTCTGGCCGACGACCTACGCAGTTCCAGACTCGGTGACGGCCTACGTGCCCGTGATCCACGGGTGTGACAAGTTCTGCACGTACTGCATCGTCCCGTACCGGCGCGGACGGGAGCGCAGCCGTCCCATCGACGACATCCGCCGCGAAGTCGAGCACCTGTGCGCGCGGGGTGTCCGCGAGGTCACGCTGCTGGGCCAGACGGTGGAGGCGTACGGGCACGACCATCCGGACCGGCCCGACCTCGCGGACCTGCTGACGGCAATCCACGACACGCCGGGACTGCGGCGTATCCGGTTTCTCACGTCGTACCCACGGGACATGACGCCGCGCATCGTCGAGGCGGTCCGAGACCTGCCGAAGGTGTGCGAGTACTTCAACATCCCGGTGCAGGCGGGGCACGACGCCACCCTGGCGCGCATGCGGCGCGGCTACACAGTGGCCCAGTACCTCGAGAAAGTGGAGCTGATCCGCCGGTTGCTGCCGGACGCCGCCATCACGACGGACGTCATCGTGGGCTTCTGCGGCGAGACGGAGGAGGAGTTCCGGGCGACGTACGACCTCGTAGAGCGTCTTCGGTTCGACAAAGTGCACGTGGCGGCGTACTCGCCGCGCCCCGGCACCATCGCCGCCCGGAAGCTGGAGGACGACGTCCCCCGCGAGGAGAAGATGCGCCGCCTGCACGCCATCGAACAGCTCGAGGCG
>JBBING010000042.1:0-19452 GCA_037444005.1 Chloroflexota bacterium | reverse complement strand
CCTACCCCGCCTCATCTCTAGTGTGGTGTACGGGATCTATCTGGACCAGCTCACCACGCGCGTAGACGCGCCGGCGCGTCCGATGCGCCGTGCCGGGTGGCCCGTCCGAGTGGGGACGCTCGGACGGCGCGAACGCGACAGTCCGCTCTGCCGGAGCCGCCGCGCGAGCGCGATCCTGTAGTCGAACATGCGAATGCGCGAATGGAGGAACGCACGATGGCAGAGCGCGCCGAGGACGCGGTCTACCGGCTCCAAGCGCAGGTGCTGAAGGCCCTCGCCCAGCCCAAGCGGCTGCGGATTCTCGACCTCCTGCGCGAGGGAGAGCGCTCCGTCGGGGATCTGGCGCGAGCGCTCGGCGCGCCGCAGGCCAACGTCTCGCAGCATCTGGCGGCGCTTCGGGCGCAAGACCTCGTCTCGGCCCGCCGCGAGGGAACGACCGTCTACTACGCGCTCGCCCATCCGGAGGTCGCCGAGGCCTGCGACCTCTTCCATCTGTTCCTTATCAAGCGTCTGGAAGCGGGCGAGGCGCTCGTCGAGCGCATCCGGCGCATCCGTTCGGGAGCGTCCAGCGGCGCTGGCGAAGCCACCTCGTCCGCTCGCGTCATAGGAGGCGCATCATGACAACCGCTGCGCGACCTCGTGTTCTTGTGCTCGGAGGCGGCTTCGGTGGGCTCGAATCCGCCTACTACCTGCGGTGGCGGCTCGGCGACCGCGTCGACCTAACGCTCGTCTCCGACCGGGACCATTTCCTGTACAAGCCCAACACCATCTACATCCCGTTCGGGCTCGCGCCCGAGAAGCTGCACATCGACCTCGTTCGGCCGACCCGCAAGCGGGGCATCGACTTCGTCCGCGGCCGGGTCGAGGAGATCGACCCGGTGAAGAAGACGGTGCGGGTCGACGGTTCCGAGCGCGGCTACGACTACCTGATCGTGGCGACCGGCGCCGCCATGCGCCCTTCGGAGATCGCGGGGTTGGAGGAGCACGCGCTCACCATCTGGACCGAGGAGGACATGCTTCGGCTCCGCGAGGCGTATGCGAGGCTGGTGGACGACGTCAACCGCGGTGGCCGCCGACGGGTCCTGTTCCTCGTGCCGCCGAACAACAAGTGCTCCGGGCCGCTCTACGAGATGGTGATGATGCTCGACACCTGGCTCCGCCGGAAGCGCGTCCGCGAGGGCGTAGACATCGGGTGGGCCACCTTCGAGCGAGGGTACATTCAGGCGTTCGGACCGCGCCTGAACGAGGTCGTCGAGCGCGAGTTCCAGCGCCGGGGCATCCACGGGCACCGGCAGTACATCGTCACGGAGGTCAGCCCGGGCAAGGTGGCGTTCGAGAACGGCGAAGAGCTCCCGTTCGACCTGCTGGTCTCGTTCCCGCCGTACATTGCAGCGAACCGCTACGAGGCCCTGCCGTCGGACGACCGCGGGTTCGTGAAGACGGAGCTGGGCACCCGGCAGGTGGCCGGTCACCCTGACGTGTACGCCGTGGGCGACACCGGCGACTTCCCCGTGAAGCAGGCGTTCCTGGCCTTCCTCCAGGCGGACGCCGCGTCCGAACACCTGGCGCAGCGGATCGCCGGGCCCAACGGCTTCCGGCCGTTCGAGCCGACCAGCATGTGCGTGATGGAGATGCTCGACAGCGCCACGTTCGCGCAGGTGCCCCTGCGCGTCACGGGACGCCCTGAGCAGCCCGTGGAAGTCCGGCCCGACGCCCTCGACCGGTACAAGGTCGGGGTTTCGCCCGCGTGGCGGGTGGGGAAGAAGCTGCTCGGACTCTACCTGCCATTCCGGTTCGCCAACGGCAACCCGTTCCACGCGGGCCTGCCGTGGAAGGGCATGGAGGTCGGCCTGAAAGTGATGTCGGCGCTGCTGGCGAAGTAGCGCAGGCCCCGCCCCCTGAGGAGCGCGTCACCCCCGGCGCCAGCGCATGGCGGTGCGCAGCGCCGCGAGGTGGCGCGCTTCGCGTTGGGAACAGCGCCACACGCACTCGAGCAGCGTCGCTTCGCCCGCCGGCTCGTCCCACGGGCATGACGCCGGGGCGCGCAGATGCTCGGCGCGCAGCTCCGAGAGGAGCCGCAGCGTCTCGTGGCGCGAGGCGATGAACTCTTCGATGAGATCCTCTTCGCTGACGCCCCGCCGCTCCTCGACGAGGTCACGCTCTTCGGGGCCGAAGTCGGACAGGCCCGTCCCCGCTCCTGTCGCGAGCACAGCGCGGAGTTGGCGCTGGAGCGCTCGGTCCCCGGCCGCGAGGCGCGCGAGCAGGTCGTGGTACGTCGAGCCGGCGAACGGCGAAGGCGACGCCCAGGCGTCGGGCGCGATGCTGTACAGCACGCGGAGCGCCGGGTCGGGCGAGAGCGCCTCGGCGAGGTCCTGAATTTCCGGGGCGAACAGGAGGGGCTCCGGCTCCCACGACGTCGCCAGCGCTCGCCGGATGTCGGCGGCGTGCTGGCGGTCGTGGTACCCGACCCAGATCTGCGCGCGCACGCTGTCCTCTCCCGCCGGGGCCCCGGGCACGGCCTTCGCGAGATGCCGCTCCTCGAGGAGCTCGAGGTATCCGATGAGCAAGCGCCGGCGACGGTCGAGCTCCTCCAGCAGCGACGCCACCGAGCGCTTCCGGCCGCGGGCCACTGCCGCCTCCCGCGCCGCGTCGACATCCGAAGGGGAAGGCGCCGCGACGCCGTCGGACGCCAGGAGGCTCTGCGTGGTCATCGCCCACATCCCGTCGTACGCCGCGAGGTGAGCGAGCAGGTCCTTCAGGGTCCACTCGCCGAAGGGCACGTACCGGGACCAGTCGGCGTCGGTGACGCACGCAAGCTCGCGCAGCAGACCCGCGCGGGCCTGCTGCATGTCGAACAGCGCGCGTTCGACGAGGCGATGCATGGCGATGGACTCAGCCCTGCTCGCCGGCTCGACGCCGAAGCGCCTCGCGGTGCAGCGGCGCCAGCGCCGCGTAGACGATATCGTTGACCGGCGTGGGAATGCCCACGGCCCGCCCGTGCCGCCCGACGGCGCCCTGAATGGCGTCGATCTCGAGGGGGCGGCCGTTTCGCAGGTCGACGAGCATCGACGGCTCGAGGGAAGGCTCCACTCGCTCGAGGATGGCCAGGGTCTCCTCTGCCACGCCCCGGAGCGGCAACCCCTCGGCCACCGCGACCGCCTCCACTTCGCGTGCCGTCCGGAGCATGAGATCGCGAGACTCCGGCGCGCTGAGCCACACGCCCAGCGGCGCCCGTGTCAGACACCCGAGCGTGGACGTCACGTCCACCAGCGCGAGCTTCCGCCACAGCGTCGAAGGCAGGTCATCGACGAGGCGGGCGTCGACGCCGGCGTCGCGCAGCGCCGCGACGACGCGCTCGGCCCGGCCCCGGCCCGCCGGCGACAGCGGCGCGAAATCGATGCGCTGCGCCGGGTCCGTGCGTCGCACCACGCCGGGCGCCTCCCGGTGGGCGACGACGAACGTGGCTCCTGCCAGGGTGACGTCGGGTCCGAGGATGGCGGCGACGCGCTCGCCGTGGTCGACGCCGTTCTGGATCGCGAGGACGGCGGTGTCGGGCCCGACCATCGGACGCGCGGCTTGGGCGGCGTCGTCGAGATCGTACGCCTTCACTGCGAGCAGGACGAGGTCGACGGGGCCCACCTCCTCGGGGCGGTCGGTCGCTCGGACTGCGACCTCGAGGTCGCCCGAGACGTCGCGCACGAGAAGCGGACGCACCCGGAGGGCGGCCAGCGTCTCCCCGCGAGCGATGAAGGTCACATCATGACCTGCCCGGACGAGCACGGCCCCGAAATAGCCCCCCACGCCACCGGCGCCGACGACAGCGATACGCACGCGGATCCTCCCGGCGCCAGTATTCCATGCGAGGAACGCCTCCGGCGAACTGTGGAGTTCGAGGGGCGAGAAAGGAGAAGGCCGTCCTGATCTACGCCGAAAGGGCCGCGGCGCCGCGCTGGAGTTCGTCGCCGAACAGCCGCTCGATCTCGCGCCGCTGCTCGGGCGTGAGGTTGCCCCGCGACGCTTCTGACAGCGCATGCGCCCGGAGCGCCTTCTGCTCCTCCTCGGGCTTGCCGGCGCAGAGCTGCCGCACGAAGTAGTCGCCCATGAGGACGTGGGTGACCTCGTCGGCCCAGTTGTAATCGAAGCAGTGCTCCATGAGCCGGTCGCCGACCTGCGCGGCCAGCCGCTTCATGCCGCTGAACAGGTTCAGGCCTGCGCCTTCCAGCGAGACGTTGGTCGCCGACAGACTCACCACGGGTTCGCGGAGGAACTCGCGTTGCGCCTGATCCTGGCCGCCCAACGTGTCGGGATATTCGCCGATGCGGCCGCCGTACGACTCCACCAGCTCCTTCCCCAGGTGGGCGTGGCGAACTTCGTCCCAGGTCTGGCGAGCCAGCGCCAGGATCAGCGACGGCGGCACGTCCCAGTCCTGCCATTCGCATACCTTGCGGCTGAAGGAGTCGATGGCCGCGAACTCGATGCTGGCGATGGCGTGCACCAACGCCTTCCGCACTTCGGTGTTCTCCGGGGCTTCGAGCATGGCCTGCCGCAGCAGGTCGACGTTGTACATCGATTCGTCGCCCAGCTTGTCGGCGATGCGACGCCTCTCCTCGGGCGTGAACGCGTCGATTTGTCGGTACGCCGGTTCACGCCGCGACGGGAGGTCTTTGATGTGTTCGGCCAGCGCCTTCATCGACATCCGCTCCCCGATAGCTCAATGTCATGATGCGAATACGCGCGTTCGGGCGCACGTGCATCAGGAGTCTGCCGTGCACGTCGCCACGCGATGGCGTGCCGGATGGCCCGTGGCCGATGGGCCGGATGTCACAGGAACGGAACACAGGAACCGGCGGGGCCCGCGGTGCGTCCTGTGATATGATCGCGCCCATCGCGCTGGAAGGAGGTCTCGTGTCGAGAGCCAGCGCCGCAATGATATCGGTCGCCCTTTGCGTCCTGGCTTTCGGGTGCGACGGAGGCGGCGCGAGTCCGCGGCCGACACCTCCCAGCGCGACGGCCCCGACGCCGACCGCGACGCCGCCCCGGCCCGGGGAAACCGGTATCGCGGACGTGGACAGGGTGGTCGCGGCGCTGCTCTCAGGAGACGCCGAGCGCGTGCGCTCCGCCGTGGGCTATGTGCGGGTCCCGTGCGAGGTGGAGCCGGAGGGGCTCGGCGCGCCGCCAGCCTGCCGCTCGAGCGAGGCCGAAGGCACACCGGTCGATGTGTTCCAGGGGGCTCAATGCGAAGGCTTCTACGTGCGCCCTGAAGAGATGCAGTCCGTGGTGGACGGCATCGTGAGCGCGCCTCTGGAGCTGTACGCCGTCTTTGAATCGGGCGACCGCTGGCCCGAAGGCGAGTACGTCGCTGTGTTCGCAACGGACGTTGTCGACCGGCCGGAGCGCGACGCTCGCGCTGCGGTCATCGCACACGGATGGATGGTGGGGTTTCACTTCGGATGCGCCATGACGCCCGAAGAGTATCTCGACTTCTATGGGGTAACGCCCGAAGAACTGATTCTTCATCAGCCGAAGCCCTGAACGCGCTTCCCGGCGGCGCGCCTCCCTGCTAGCATGGCGGCCGATGCCAGTCCCATCGTGGCCCACGGAGCTCCGGGAGGTCGCCGACGGCGTCTTCGCGTACGTGCAGGAGGGCGGCGGGTTCTGCGTGAGCAACGCAGGCGTCGTCACGGGCGCGGGCGAAGCCGTCGTCATCGATGCGCTGTTCTCGCCGCCGATGACGCGCGCCTTTCGCGAGGCTATGGCGCGAGCCGGCCTGCCGCCCGCCCGTCTCGTCATCGACACCCATCACCACGTCGACCACACGCTGGGCAACGCGCTGTTCCCCGAAGCCAGCGTCATCGCCCACGCGAAGGCGCGCGCCGAGATGGAGCGCGTCGGCCTCCCGAAAGACCGCATCCTCGCCATCGCCCCGCATTTCGGTCCCGACCTCGAAGGCGCCCGCGTGCGGCTTCCGGACGTCACGGTGGACGGGCCAGCGACCGTGTGGGTTGGTGGCCGCCGGCTCGACCTGCTGCATCTCGGGACGGCGCACACGGTGGGAGATGTGCTCGTGCACCTGCCCGCGGAGCGGGTGCTCTTCACGGGCGACGTCGCGTTCCATTACGTGACGCCGCTCGCGTTCGAGGGGCATATCGGCCGCTGGATCGAAGTCTGCCGCCGCGTGGAGGCGATGGACGTGGATGTGGTGGTGCCCGGCCACGGTCCGGTGGGGACGCGGGCCGATGTCGCGAAGATGCGGGGATATCTCGAGTTGATCCGCCGTGAGGCGCGCGCAGCCTTCGACGAAGGGGCCCCACCGGAAGAGGCCGCGCGGCGCATCCCCCTCGGCGACTACGCCGACTGGGGCGAACCCGAGCGGCTCGCCATCAATGTCGCCCGCCTGTACCAGGAGTTCCGCGGCGAGCTCGAGGGCTTGTAGCGGTTAGCCGTCAGCCGTCAGCCGTCAGCTGTCAGCCATCAGCCGTCAGCCATCAGCCGTCAGCCGTCAGCCGTCAGCCGTCAGTCACCTCCGGAAGAAGGCCACGCTTCAGCGTGGCCGCGAAGCCCATCAGCGGTCCGCCCACCGTTGCCCATAGGTGAAGGCCACGCTTCAGCGTGGCCGGAAGTTCCCCTGTGAGCCCTCGCCCGTCCGCCATCCTCACCGAGAGGTGAGGGCTGACAGCTGACAGCTGACAGCTGAAAGTTGAAAGCTAAGGCCGTCAGCTACGCGTCCGGATCGTTCGTGAGGACCAGGGTGCCGGCGGCGTGGAACATGCCGCCGACGCCATGCGCGACGCTGATGCGCACGCCCTCGACCTGTGCGGCCGCTTCCCCCCGAAGCTGACGCACGCTCTCGAGGATCGCGAACATCCCGTACATTCCGGTGTGCGTGTACGAGAGACCGCCGCCGTTCGTGTTCACGGGCAGCTCGCCGCCCGGGGCCGACCGCATCTCCGCGAACCACGGTCCGGCCTCGCCCTTCTTCAGGAAGCCCATGTCCTCCATTCCGAAGATGGGCAGGTGAGCGAAGGCGTCGTAGATCATCACGTGGTCGACGTCCTTGTGGGTGATGCCCGCCATCTCGAAGGCCTGCCGGCTGCTCACCACGAACGCCCGCGACGTGGTGAAGTCGTGCATCTGCGAGATCATGGCCATCTCGACGGACTCGCCGAAGCCCATCACGTAAACCGGCTTCTTGGGGAAGTCCTTCGCCCGGTCGGCCGACACCATGACGACGGCGCCGCCGCCGTCAGTGACGAGACAGCATTCCAGGAGATGCACCGGCCAGCAGATGAGCCGCGAGGCGAGCACGTCCTCGACGGTGATGGGGTCGCGCATCATCGCGCGCGGATTGAGGGCGGCCCACTTCCGCTGCGCCACGGCGACCGAGGCCAGTTGCTCTTCGGTGAGGCCGTACTCGTGCATGTACCGCACGATGGGAATGGTGAAGCGCGAGGGCGGCCCCCACACGCCGTACGGCTCCTCGAACTGTCCGGCCGGGGTGGCGCCGCCGCCCCAGCGTCCGGTCTCGCCCACCCGCGAGCGGCCGCTCTGTCCGTGGGTGATGAGGGCGACCTTGCACCGTCCCGTCGCCAGCGCCATCGCCGCATGCGCGACGTGGATCATGTAGGAGCAGCCGCCCACGGAGGTCCCGTCGACGAACGTCGGCGTGATCTGGAGATACTCCGCGAGCTGCGCCGGCGAGGCCGTCGACAGCAGGCCGTCGACCTCGGACTTGTCGATGCCGGCGTCCCGCAGCGCGAGAATGGCGGCCTCCGCGTGCAGTTGGAGCGCCGACTTGTCGGGAATGACGCCGATCTGCTCGGTCTCGGCGGCGCCAACGATTGCGGCGGCCATGCGCAGGTCGCGGCTCATGACGTCCCTCCTGTGGCCGGACGGAACAGCGGCAGGCCAACCCGCTCCTTCGCGCCGTCGCGCCGTTCGTACTCCAGGTCCTCCCACGTGACCTGGAGCGGCATGTCGACGGGCAGGTTCTCGGGCGTGGGCTCGACGCCGACGATGTTCGACATCATGCGCGGGCCCTCTTCGAGCTCGACGATGGCGATGACGTACGGGACGGCGTCCTCGAAGCCGGCGGCCGGCCGGTGAGCGATGACGTAGGTGTGGAGCTTGCCGCGCCCTGAAGCCTCGAACCACTCGACGTTGGACGAGAGGCAGGTCGGGCAGAACGGTCGCGGATAGAAGTAGGCCGGCTGGCCCGGGCAGTCCAGGCAGCGCTGGAGCATGAGCCGGTGCTCCCGGCAGGCGTCCCAGTACGGTTTCGTCTCGGGCGTGGGTTGGGGAATGGGTCGCTTGGGCATGGCGGCGGTATGCTAGCGAACCTTCACGTTAGGGGGAAGGTTCGCGGCGCCTACAGCAGGCCGCGCTCGCGTAGGACGCGCTCGGTGACCTCGCCGATGGTCGCGGGCGATTCGGAGATGACGGCGCCGGCGTCCGCCAGGGCCTGCTTCTTCGCGGCCGCGGTCCCCGTGTTCCCGGCGATGATCGCGCCCGCGTGGCCCATCCGTCGCCCGGGCGGGGCCGTCGACCCCGCGATGAACGCGATGACGGGCTTCGTCATGTGCGACTTGATGTACTCCGCGGCCTCCTGCTCCGCCTGCCCGCCGATCTCGCCGATGAGCACCACCGCGTCGGTGCCGGGGTCGGCGTTGAACAGCTCGAGGGCTTCGCGCTGCGTAGTGCCGATGATGGGGTCGCCGCCCACGCCGACGCAGGTTGACTGGCCGATGCCCCTGCGCGTGAGCTGGTCGACAGCCTCGTAGACCAGCGTCCCGCTTCGGGAGACGACGCCCACGCGCCCCGGCGCGAAGACGTTGCCCGGCATGATGCCCACGCGGCATTCGCCCGCGGTGATGACGCCGGGGCAGTTCGGGCCGATGAGCCGGACGCCGCTTCCCTGCAGGGCCCGCTTCACCCGCACCATGTCGAGCACGGGGATGCCCTCCGTGATGCAGACGATGAGGGGGATGTCGTTGGCCGCGGCCTCGAGGATGGCGTCGGCGGCGAACGGCGCCGGCACGAAGATGAGGGCGCAGTCGGGCTGCGTGGCCCGCACGGCCTCGCGCACGGTGTTGAACACCGGCACGCCTTCAGCGGTCTCGCCCCCGCGTCCCGGCGTGACGCCGGCCACGACGTTCGTGCCGTATTCGATGCAGCGGCGGGTCTGGAACCCGCCTTCCTTCCCCGTGATCCCCTGCACCAGGACTCGCGTCCGCTTGTCGACCAGAATGCTCACGTCGCCTCTCCCTCGAGATCGTCAGGTTCGCCTGCTCTTGCGGCGGCGGGGTCCGGCGCCCACGTGCTTCGCCGCCTCCGAGACCACTTGCAGCGCGATGTTCAGCTCGTCCTCGTTGCTCAGCGGCAAGCGGATCCAGTCGCCGAAGCCGCCGCCCTGAGGGCCCTGAAAGGGCGCCGCCCGTTGCGCTTCGAGGAGTTCCCGCCGCGACTCGTCGGTGGTCCGGGTCACGATGCCGTCGGCGACCCAGAACGCGACCATCCTGCCGCCGACGAGATACACGGTCGTGCCGAACATCTGGCGGATCGAGGCGTTGCCCTGCGACATAATGGCCGCCTCGACCTGCTCCCTGAACTCGCGTGGCACAGCCACGGCAGACCTCCCCTCAGCGGACGGCGGCCACCGCTTTCTCCGCCGCCTCGCCGAACTCGCGGGCGCGGATGAACTGCATGCCCGACTCCGCGAGGATGCGTTCGCCCTCCTCCATGTTGGTGCCGACCAGGCGCACCACGATGGGCAGCTCGGCGCGAATCCGCTGCTTCGCCTCCACCAAGCCCTGGGCGATGATGTCGACCCGGGCCATGCCGCCGAAGATGTTCACCAGAATCGCTTTGACGGACGGGTCCGACGAGATGATCTCGAGCGCGTTGACCACGCGGGACACGTCGTTCACGGTGCCGATGTCGAGGAAGTTGGCCGGCGACCCGCCCGCCAGCTTGATGGCGTCCATGGTCGCCATCGCGAGGCCGGCGCCGTTTACGAGGCAGCCGATGTTGCCGTCCAGCTTGATGTAGTTCTGGATGCCCTTCTCCTGCGCCTCGACCTCGAGGGGGTCCTCTTCATTGGGGTCGCGCATGGCGGCGACCTCGGGCTGGCGGAAGAGGGCGTTGTCGTCGAAGTTCATCTTCGCGTCCAGCGCCAGTAGCCGTCCGTCCGCAGTGACCACGAGCGGGTTGATCTCAGCGAGGGAGGCGTCGGTCGCGACGAACGCCTGATACAACGACGACATCAGGCTCACGGCCGGGCGCAACAGATCGCCCGTCAGGCCGAGGGCGAACGCGATCTCGCGGCCCTGGAACGGCTGGAACCCTGTGACGGGATCGACGGTGGTGCGGACGATGGCCTCTGGATCGCGGGCGGCGACCTCTTCGATCTCCATGCCGCCCGCCGCGCTCGCCATGAGGAGCGGACGCCCGGAGGCGTTGTCGATGAGGGCCGCGAGGTAGAGCTCCCGCTCGACCTGCATCTGCTCCTCCACCAGGACGCTCTTGACGCGGCGGCCTTCGGGGCCTGTCTGGTGGGTGACGAGCTGCATGCCGATGATCTGCGACGCGACGCGTTCGGCCTCGTCCGGCGAATTCGCGAGTTTGACGCCCCCGCCTTTGCCTCGGCCGCCCGCGTGAATCTGCGCCTTCACCACGACCCGGCCGCCCAGCTCTTCGGCGATGGCCCGCGCTTCCTGCGGGGTCGTGGCCACCCGTCCCCGGGGGACGGGCACGCCGTGGCGGGCGAGGATCTGCTTGGCCTGGTACTCGTGAATCTTCATCGTGCGGATTCCTCGGCGTGGAAGGCGGTCGCAACACGGCCGCGGGCACGCGGCCGGAGCGCATCGTAGCACAGCCATCGCCTATGGGTTAGGGCCTGTCGAACCGCGAACGGTCGTAGCGCGCGGAAGAAGAAGCGGGCCCCCGCCGTTCTGCGAGCGGTCAGCCGGGCGTCCTCAGCGCCTGACGCTCGACGCTAACCTTCGTTCGACGACGCGGCTGCGGCCTTGCCCGCTGGCCGCTTCAGCACGAAGTAGCTGCTCTCCGGCCGGAGAAGCGGGAGTACGCCGGTCAGTTCCCAGCCGTCCTCGCCCAGCTTGTCGAGGTAGCCGCGAACGAACCCGGTCCGGTGCTCGCCAGCCTGCCGGATGTACTCCACGCCCTCGCACGAAATCCTGCCCCGAAAGTCCACGTACACGACCTTGTACTGCCATCCGTCCATGATGCGCTCCTTCCCTCGGTGGCGCTGAACGGACGCTGGCTGGCCGCGCGCGTGCGCGGCAGGGGCCCGGATCCATCTTCTCATGTCCGTGGAACGCCCGTGGGCCGGCTGTCGGGCTCAGTCGCCCCGGCGCGAGATCTCCCCTGCGCGCACGACGAAGACCGTCGCGCTCGCGAGGAAGCTCGCGTCGAAGCGGTCGGCGTCGGCGGACGTGATGACGCACTGGTCGGCGTGGACGCTCTCGAGAACGGTCGCGCGCCGTTCTTCGTCGAGCTCCGAAAGGATGTCGTCGAGGAGCAGGACCGGCTCCTCGCCCGTCTCGTCGCGCAGGCGCGCGGCTTCGGCGAGGCGGAGCGCCAGGGCGATGGTGCGCTGCTGACCGCGGGACGCGTAGCTCGCGGCCGGCCGCCCCATCAGCTCGATGGCGATGTCGTCCCTGTGGGGACCCGTGAGTGTGACGCCGGCGGCGATGTCGCGGGCGCGGGCGGCCTCGCACGCCTCGCGCAACGCGGCCCGCGCCTCTTCCAGCGAGGCGCCGGCGAGCCGGTCGGCGTCCCATCCGGGCGCGAACTTCGGCTCGTACCGAAGCGCCAGCCGTTCGCCGGCCCCGAGGCGCTCCTGCGCTTCCGCCGCGTGGCGCGCCACGCTCTCCATGGCCCTGGCCCGGGCCCCGGCGATCAGCGCGCCGTCGCGGGCCAGCTCCTCATCCCAGAAGAACAGCTCATCGGGTTGCGACAGCCCCTCCTGGATGCGGCGAAGGAGGGCGTTCCGTTGCGTCAGGACCTTCGTGTACCGGGAGAGGGCGGCGGCGTAGGCCCGGTCGGTCTGGGAGAGCATGGTGTCGAGGAAGCGCCGCCGCTCGGAGGGCGAGCCGGTGACCAGCGCCAGGTCGTCGGTGGTGAACAGCACCGCGTTGATCTGGCCGACGACGTCCTGCTGGCGGCGGGCGAGCCCGTTGACCTTGAGGCGCTTCGACGCGAGCATGCCGTGAGCGCCCTGACGCCCGAGGATGGCGATCTCGACGGTGACGTCGCCCGCGCGGCGCTCGGCGACGCCGACCAGTCTGGCCACGGGCTGGGGCGTCTCGCGCGCTTCGTCGTTGATGAGCTCGGCGTCGGTCAACGCGCGAGGCGACTTCGTCGTCGCGAGGAGGAAGAGCGCCTCCAGGAGGTTGCTCTTGCCCTGGGCGTTCGACCCGAGCACCAGCACGTGCCCGCCGGGGAGGTCCAGGTCCTGACGCCGGTAGTTCCGGAAGTTCGTAAGGGACAGGCGCCGGATGCGCACGGCTCCAGTCTACAGGTCCGCCTGGACGGGGGCGATCCGCAGGCGGATGGGGCCCTGCGCAGGGGCGTCGACGACGTGGACGGGACACGCGAACACGTCCCGGAGCGCGGCGGCCAGCGCCTCCGGCGCAGGGGGCGTCTCGGCGGTGATGTCGAGCGCCGCTTCGTCGGCCTGGAAGCTCCGCACTGGAGCCGCGCGCACGCCCTCCAGACTGGCCAGCGCCCGCTGGAGGTCCATGAGGCCCTGAAAGCCGGGCACGCCCGTGACGACGAGCTCGATGGTCTGGAGGTCCGGGGCCCGGGCGACCGGTTCGCTGGTTCGGCCGGAGCGGCGCTCGAGGGCGCTGAGCCGGTCGGCGAGCTCGTCGAGCCGCACGGCGAGCGCCTCCTGCGCTGCCGCCAGGGCCTCGATGCGCTGCGTCAGCGGCGCGAGGTCGGCGACGGCGGACGGAGCTTCGGCTTGCGCGAGCAGCGCTTCCACGCGCGCGAGGGCGTCGCGAAGAACGCGCAAGGCCTCGGCGAACGCGTCGGCGGGCTCGGGCCGGGGAACGGGCGGCGTCATGAAGGCAGGCGTCCGGGGCTCTCTCGTGGTCCTTCCGCCAGCATACATCGGCCGCGGCGGCCGGCACACGTCTCCGGCGTCACCCTGAGACCGCAGGCGAAAGGACTCTGTACGCAGGCGCGCGGCGCTCGTAGGATGCGCATTCGGGAGGCGACATGAAGTACGACGTCATCGTAGTCGGGGGAGGCGCGAGCGGCGCCGTCATCGCAGCCCGGGTGTCCGAAGACCCGAAGCGGTCGGTACTGCTGTTGGAGGCGGGGCCGTATTACCGAACGGCGGACGAGATGCCCGAGGACCTGCTCAACGGCAACGACAACTCCTACTGGGCGCACGACTGGGGATACGAGGCGGAGACGAGGCCCGGCGGCCGAAGGGTGCACCAGCCCGCGGGCCGGGTCGTGGGCGGCTCCTCCGCCGTCAACACCGCCATCGCCCTCCGGGGCGTGCCCGAGGACTACGACGAATGGGCCGCCATGGGCAACCCGGAGTGGTCGTGGGAGAAGGTGCTGCCGTACTTTATCCGGCTGGAGCGCGACCTCGACTTCCCCGACAAGCCCTATCACGGCGACAGCGGACCCATTCCCATCCGCCGGTATCGGGAGCACGAGCTCGTGCCCGTTCAGCGGGCGTTCCTCGAGGCAATGCGCGACCTCGGCGTTCCCGAGACGCCCGACAACAACGATCCGCAGTCCACGGGACTCGGCTTCCATCCCATGAACAAGAACAAGGACGGGCGGACCCGGATGAGCGTCGCCATCTGCTACCTCCAGCCTGCCCGGCACAGGCTCAATCTCACCATCCGCGGCGAGTGCCTCGTCCGGCGCGTGCTCACCCGGGGCCATCGCGCCGTCGCCGTCGAGGTGGAATCGGGGGGCGAGCGCTATGTCGTCGAAGGCGAGCGCATCGTGCTGTCGGGGGGCGCCATCGGGTCGCCCGCCATTCTCATGCGGTCGGGTATCGGGCCGGAAGCGCATCTGCGGGAGCTGGGCATCGACGTCGTCGAGGACCTGCCGGGCGTCGGGGCGAATCTCGACGACCACCCGATGCTCGGCGTGGTGTACTCCGCTCGCGAGGGGCTCCTCAACGGCGCAGACCCTGTGGTGCAGGTGACGTACCGGTACACCTCGAAGGGCGGGACCGAGCGGAACGACATGCAGCTCATGCCCGTCTCGCAGATCCGCACCCGCGCGGGCACGTACGTCTTTGCCCTCGGACCGGTCATCTACCGCCAGCGTTCACGGGGACGAATTACGTTGCGGTCGGCTGACCCTCACGACCTGCCGGTCATCGAGAACGGCTTCCTCCAGGACGAGGAGGACGTGCGGCGGCTGGTCGAGGGCGTCCGCTTCGGCCTCGAAGTGGGGTCGCATCCGGCGTTCGAGCGGCTGGCTGAGGGTATCCGTTCACCGCATGCGGCCGCGCTCGAGAGCGACGAGACGCTGGCCGAGTGGTGCCGCTCGGTGGCGTCGAGCGGCTTCCACCCGAGCTGCACGGCGAAGATGGCTCCGGCGACCGACCCCATGGGCGTCGTCGACCAGTACCTCCGGGTGCGCGGATTCGAGAACCTCTACGTGGCCGACGCGTCGGTGATGCCGTCGTGCCCCCGGGCCAACATCCACCTCACGTCGGTCATGATCGGCGAGCGCGCGGGCGAGTGGCTGCGCGAGGGCGTGATCTAGCAGGCGCCGCTCCGGGCGTCTCGGGCGCGTCCAGGATGCGAGCGCTGTCCGGTGCGACGGCGAGAGGCGGATGCGGCGCCGGATCGAAGATCAGGCGCACGACGTCGGGCCGCGCGTAGTGGCCCGCGACGTCGATGTCGCGCTTCGCCAGCGCGACCTGCGCGAGGTCGATCTCGCCGTAGACGATGGTCTCATCCTCGTACACCGGGCCGGCGATGTACCGGCCGTCGGGGCCGATGATGGCGCTGCCGCCATCGGCGATGAGTCCCGCCGAGAGCGCAGGGCCGCCTCGCCACGCGTCGGGCACTGTCGACGTGTGGAGCACGCCGCAGGCCACGACCACGAAACATTTGCCCTCGTAGGCGTACTGCCGTGTGCCGAACTGGATGTGCTCGCGCTGAAAGCTCCAGGCGGGCCAGACGCTGGCGTGGACCTGCTCGCCGCGGGCTTACATGGCGTACTTCACCAGCGTCATCTCGTGCTCCCAGCAGATGAGCCCGCCCAGCCGTCCGAGCGGGGTGTCGAAGACGTGGAGCCCCGACCCGTCGCCCATGCCCCACACCAGCCGCTCGGTCACCGACGGCATGAGCTTGCGATGGGCGCCCAGTAGCGCTCCGTCCGGGCCGAAGTACAGAAGCGTGTTGTAGAGCGTTCCCCTGGTGTTGGTGTCGCGCTCGTTGACGCCGATCGCGACGTAGGCGCCGGCGTCGCGGGCCGCCTGGCCCAGCCGCTCCGTCGCCGGGGAAGGGACTTCCACGGCGTTGCGGTACAGCTCCAGCCAGGCGTCGGAGCGCCGCATGTCCCAGAAGGGATAGGTCGGCACCCACGTCTCCGGAAAGACGATGAGCCGCGCGCCATTCTTCGCCGCCTCGGCGATGAGGGAGCACGCCTTCTCGACCGTGGCCTCGCGGTCCATGAACACGGGCGCCGCCTGCACGGCAGCGGCGACGAAGCGGGGGAAGTCATCGGCCATCGCGAGTCCTCCTCGAAGGATGTGGCCCCATCATGGCATCGTCGGGTCGCGGCGTACAGGGCGCTCTTGTGAGGGGCGCTCCGCCCTGTTAGGCTGCGCCACATCCCCGCCCGACGAAAGGGACGCGCGCATGACTCCTCCGCTCGAACTCCTGTTTCTCGGCACCGGCAGCCCTATTGCCTCGCCCAACCGCTGGGGCGCATCGCAGGTCGTCATCGGCGGCGACACGCGCATCCTCGTCGACTGCGGCTGGGGCGCCGCGCGCCGGCTGTATCTCGCCCGCACGCCGCCGCAGACCATCGACGCCGTCTTCTTCACCGACCTGCACTCCGACCACATCACCGACTTCGCGGACTTCGTCGTGATGCGCTGGCTCGGTGGCGTCACCACGCCGCTGCCGGTCTACGGACCCGAAGGCACCGCGGAGATGGTCGCGGGCTTCCGCCAGGCGGTGGCGGCCGACACCCGCTTCCGCCTCGCGCACCACGGCGAGAAGCTCTCGTCCATCGGCACCGCGTGCGAGGTGCACGAGATCAGCGCCGGCGAGACGCCCGTGCGCGTCGCGACGGTGGGCGACATCGACGTGCTGGCGTTCGCCGTGGATCATCGGCCGGTCATCCCTGCGTTCGGCTTTCGGTTTGAGCGCGAGGGGCGCAGCGTGGTCGTCTCGGGCGACACGAACCCGTGTCCGGGCCTGCTGAACGGCTCGCGGGGCGCCGACGTGCTGGTTTGCGACGCCCAGCACCGCGCGATGATGGAGGCGTTCGAAGAGGGCCTGCGCTCGATGGGGAACGCGCTGTAGGCGTCGCTGCTGCTCGACGCCCACACCTACCACGCCTCCACGGAAGACGCCGCGCGTGTCGCCCGGGAGGCCGGCGTGCAGCATCTCGTGCTGTCGCACGTGATGCCGCCCATCCCCGACGAAGGGCCGGAGGTCGACGCCTTCGTGCGGGGACTCTCCGACATCTACGCCGGGCCCATCACCGTCGCCCGCGACCTGCTGCGGCTCGAAGTGCGCTAGCGGGATATGCCGGGACGCTGTCCCTCGCTGGTGGGCCCTCTGGGATTCGAACCCAGGACCGACGGATTAAAAGTCCGCTGCTCTGCCGGGCTGAGCTAAGGGCCCGCCGCAGTATACCAGCGCACGGGCCCTCCCCCTTCGCCTCGCCGGGGAACGGCGGCCCGACCCCGTTCGAGCGCGGACGGTCCGCTCAGTGCGGCGGGACGGGCGTCCCCGGCGTGTGCAGCAGGTTCCGCACCTCGCGGACGCCTTCGACGTGCCGGGCCATCCGCACCACGCGGTCGATGAGCTCCTGCGATGGCAGCTCGCCCCGCAGCGTGACGATGCCTTCGTACGCGTCGACGTTGATGGCGCCGTCAGGGATGTCGGCGGGCGCGAAGATCTCCGACCGCACGCGCTGCGCCAGCGTCACGTTGTCCGGCTCCACTTCGGGCTCTGTGTGGAGCAGGTGGCTCACTTCGTGCGCGACCTCGTGTTCGAGGCCGTGCAGCCGCCCGGCGACATAACGGGCGCGGTGTTCGAGCCGTTCGGGCGCCCGGCGCGTCACGAAGTGGTACGCCTTCACGACCTTGTCCCGCATGAGCGCGCGGCGCCGCCGGCCGAGGCGCGGGTCGAAGACGTACATCGCTGCGGCGCCCAGGGCGACGAGTCCCGCCGACCATAGCACCGGCCGCGCCCACGCGCGCACGTCCGGCGTTCGCGGCGTCGAGCGCGCGAGGAGCCAGCGCCGGAGCAGGTCGAGACGGGGTACGCGTCGCTGCCGCCTGAGCGGGCGCAGGCGGGCGAGGAGCGCGGAGGCGCTGGTACGTCGGCGGATGGCTGGACGGAGCATCGCGATGCCTCCTTTCGCTCATGGTGGCGGACGACGGCAGTGAAGCGAGGCCGCGTCCGCCCGGATCCTTCGGGAGACTTCTATTCTACGCCGGCCGTCGAGCCGGCGAACTGCCCTCGCTCGTAGCATCGGGCGAGCGCGGCCCGCGCATCCAGCGCCGTCCGGTCCGCGGGGGCCGGCCATTCGTCGCATCCTGTCGCGACCCGAAGGCCCGCAACCTGCTATCGTTGACGCGCCGGGAGGTGTTCCTGGGGGCGCGATGACCTTCTTCCGGCGTCACCGCTACCTGTTCCAGGCGCTGCTCAGCGTCCTGTTCGTGCTGCTCCTCGTGTGGCGGGTCGATCTGCGGGAGGCGTTCGTCCGGCTTCGCGATGTGGAGTACCAGTGGGCGGTCGCCGGCGTCTTCGTCTTCACGTTCTCGAAGTTCGTCCATTCGTACCGCTGGCGCGTCTTTCTCTGGCGACGGAGCGGGCTCCCTGTGGGGCAGCTCTTCGGCATCTTCCTCATGCACAATCTCGTGAACGCCCTCGTCCCCCTGCGCGCGGGCGATGTCCTGCGGGTGCAGGTGGCGAATCAGCGGTTCGGCATCCCGCGGGCGGAGCTCACGGCCACGGTCTTCGTCGTCGAGACGCTGCTCGATGGCGTCGTCTTCGTCGCGCTGCTGTTCGTCGGGCTGTTCTTCCTCGACCTCCCGTTCTTCTCGAAACCGTTGTTCGCGACGCTGGCGACGTTCGTGACGCTCGGGTTCCTGCTCGCGGTGGCGCTCGCCCGCATGGACGTGCGGCGCGACTTCTCGACGGTCCGCCCCATTCGCTGGCTTCCGTACCGGGCCCGGCGCTCTGCGGCCGAGCTCGTGCCGCGCTTCATCGAAGGGCTCGAGTCGCTCCGGCGCCCGCGGTTGGCGCTGGAGGCGGTGGGCATCTCCTTCGCGGCGTGGCTCATCGAAGTCGTCGTCTACTGGTTTCTCGGCCACGCGTTCGACCTGCCCCTCTCGTTCGCCGATTACCTTCTCGTGATGATCGGCGCCAATGTCGTGGTATCGCTGCCGTTGACCCCGTGGGACGTCGGCCCGTACGAAGTCGCCGTGGCTGAGGTGCTGGCGCTGCTGGGAGTCGACCGCGACGTAGCCGGCAGCTACGCGGTGGGCTCGCACCTGCTGCTGCTGGTCTGGATCAGCCTGACGGGAATCGCCGCGATGTGGGCGCTGGGGCTCCGTCCACGTGATGTGCTCGGCGGTCTCGCGGAGGGTGAGGCGCCGAGCCCCGAGGAGTCGGCGGCCGAAGGGCGCCCGTCGGCGGGATGACCACTAGTCGTCGCACTTGATGCGGAGCGCGCCGGTGTCGTCCTCCTGGAAGGTGCACTCGCGGAGGCGCCCGCCCTGGAGGGGCTCGCTCAACGCGAGGAGCCGCTGCGCGTCTTCGTTGGCAGCGGTCACGCTGAGGTCGTCCACGTTCACCTGAAACGTCGGGCTGGACCGGTATTCGGCGTCGGGGCCCGGCGCGCAGGCCACCGTCCACACGCTGCCGGAGTCGGCGCGAGCGTCGCACTGGAGCTGTCCGAGAACGAGCCTGGCGCCCGGCGAAACGAGGGTGTCGCGGACCGCCTGCATGGCGCGCTCGCCTCCGGAGGACGAGCCGCAGGCGGCGGCCAACACCGCCGTGGCGAGAATGAGCGCAGGGAAGACGCGGACGATCACGTTGGTTCCTCTCGAGCACAACGGCGGGGAACGGTCCTCCGTTACAGGGAGGTCCCTACAGAGGATCGGCGGGGAAGACCCCTAAGCGTAGCCCCTGATGGGCGCCGCCCGCCACCGCGCGATCTGCCTCATTGAAAGGGTTACCGAACGGGGAGCGTTGCCTCAGAATC
>JBBING010000041.1:0-19528 GCA_037444005.1 Chloroflexota bacterium | reverse complement strand
GCTCGCCACCCGCGAAATGCTCCGCCGCAGAGTGCAGTTCGGTCTCATCTCGCTCATCGTGGGCCTCATCATCTTCCTCATCATCATGATCGCCGCGCTCGGTTCGGGACTCATGGCCGCCATGTCGGGCGCGGTGGACGCATGGCGCGCTGACCTCCTCGTGTACAGCCAGTCCTCCAACGAGAGCATCCTGCGCAGCGAGCTCACCGCGGATGACGTGGCCAGGGTCGCCGCCACCCCGGGCGTCGCGACGGCGCTGAGGGTGGGCTACCTTCCGGTCACCGCGGAGGACGAGCGCGGCGGACTCACGGACGCCACCCTCTTCGGCGTCGACGCAGAGGCGCTGGGGCCTGACGTCCGGCCTCTCGCTCCGGGCGAGCTCCTGGCCGACGCCTCGTTCTTGCGCGAGAGCGGGTTGCGGGTCGGAGACCGCGTGGTGTTGCAGAACGCCCTGCGGCGGTTCGAGTTCACCATCGCCGGCCGGGTGAATCAGGGACAGTTCCTCGGCCTGCCCACCATCTACGCCTCGATGGAGGAGTGGCGGCGGATGCGGTACCCGGGCGACGAGAACGCGCCCGCGGCGAGCATCGTCCTCGTCCGGGTGAACGGGGATCGCGCGGCGGTGAAGGACGCGCTCGACGCCGACCCTGGCCTCACCGCGCTGTCGAAGGAGGACGCCATCTTTGCCATCGGAGGCGTGCGCCAGCAGACGCAGGTCGTTCGCACCATCGAGCTCTTCGGCTTCGTCATCGGTGCGCTGGTCATCGGGATGTTCTTCTACGTGCTGACGATGCAGAAGACGGGTCAGATCGCCATCTTCAAGGCGATGGGGGCTTCGAATACGTACGTGCTTCGTCAGGTCGTGCAACAGGTAGTCGCGGTCGTGCTGGTGGGCGCGGCCATGGGCGTGCCGCTCGCGCTCATCACCGGAGCGCTCGTGCCCGAGCGCATCCCCGTCGAGATCACCGGCTCCGGCATCGCCCTGGCGACGGTCGGTGTGCTGGCTACCGGCCTGCTGGGAAGCGTCTTCTCGGGCCGGCACATCGTCTCTGTCGACCCCATGACCGCGCTCGGGCAGGCTCAATGAACGCAGAGGGGCTCGTCGCCATCGACCTCACGAAGGTGTACCGCTCGGGGCATGACGAAGTCCGAGCGGTGGACCGGGCGAACCTCAGCGTCGCGCACGGCGAGCTCGTCGCCGTCGTCGGGCCGAGCGGGTCCGGGAAGACGACGCTGCTGGCCATGCTCGGCGCGCTCCTCCGGCCGACTGCGGGACGCGTGGTCGTCGACGGCGTCGACGTGACGGCGCTCCCCGAGGCTGAACGGGCGCGCTTCCGCCGACACCGTGTGGGCTTCGTCTTCCAGAACTACAACCTCGTGCCCTACCTCACCGCGCGCGAGAACCTGCTCGCCGTCGCCGACATCGCGGGCCGGCTCGACCGCGAGGCCCGGCGCACCGCCGACCGCTTGCTGGAAGAGCTGGGTTTGACGGAACGAGCGAACTTCCTGCCCGGAGAGCTCAGCGGAGGCGAGCGCCAGCGCGTCGCCATCGCCCGCGCGCTCATGAACGACCCCGTCCTGGTCCTGGTGGACGAACCGACGTCGAACCTCGACGTGCGCCGCGGCCGGGAGGTGGTGGAGTCGCTGCAGCGAGAGATCACGTCGCGCGGGAAGATCGGCGTCATGGTGACGCACGACCTCCGCATGCTGGAACACGTCTCGGCGGCGTACCTCCTGGAGGATGGCCGCCTCTCGACGCGGGAGACGGCGGAGGAAGCCGCGCGCGAGATGCTCAGCGAAGTCGTCGCCCGGGAATCGGCGGCGAGAACCGCGGAGCCCGGCTGACCCCGGGCTCCGATTCGCTTTCGTTCGGACGCGCCCTACATCGCGTAGAGCATCTTCATGAAGGGCGACAGGCGGTCGACCCGCTCGGGCATGCCCGCGACCTCGAGGCGGTGGATGTACTCCATCACCTGGCGCTTCTGGAGCGCCATCAGCCGCTTCACGCCCTCGTCGACATTGTGCTTGCCGCCGCCCAGCAGGATGATGAGCGCCTCGCTCACCTCCGGGCCGAACGTGCTCTCGCCCGTCTGCCCGATGGTCCCCTCGGCCTCGTCGAGGTAACCGTGGATCTCCTCGCGGCGCCACGGCTCGGTTTCGAGCACGTACTTGAGGTGCATGACGCCGAAGCCGAGGTGACGCGACTCGTCCTGGGCGCACAGGCGGAAGATGCGCTTCTCGACATCGTTGTTGGCCACGAGCTCGCCCATGCGGAACATGGACTGCACGAAGCCCTCCGCCTGCACATGCATGATGGCGGACATCTCCGTGAAGTCGCGGGCGTTGATGATGGTCCGCAGGGTCGCCGTCGGAGAGGACTTCATGAGGCCGCCGCCGTTGGCCAGCGCCCGCTTGCGGAAGACGTCCAGGTGCCGCGCCTCGTCCATGATCTGCGACGCCAAAAACAGCTTCGTCTCGTAGTGGTCGTTCGAGATCTTGGGAAGCCACTGCCCCGGCGTGTCTCCGGCGATGAACTCGACCTCGGTGAGGAAGGTGCAGAGCTGGCACATCGCCATCTCGAGGTCGTCCGGCAGCGGCTCGAGTTCCTCCCACGGGATGTCCGTCGCCGACGACCACTGCCGCTGCACCGCCTCCTCGTACAGGAGCGTCGCGTTCTGCGACCAGACGTCGGACTTCTTCTCGAGGTGGTAGCCGACGCGCGGCACGCCCGGGCGCGGCTTGGCGCCGCGCTGGAGCATCGTCATGTTGTGGGACTCTTCGGCGGGCTGGCCGTACACGCCGATGTTGATCTCATCGAGGGTCAGCCCGCGCTTACCGGGCTTCGCCCGAATCCCCCACTCGGTGTCGATGTTCAGCCAGCTCAGGTCGACCGCAGGGACCTCGGCCTCCTGGGTCTTCAACTGGTGGAGCACGTCCTGGTCGATCGCCATGTGTGGCCTCCCGGGATATGACCGCGATAACTTAGAGGTCGCTAAGCAACCGGCTGTCTCCAAGTATAGTCATCGGAAGCCGCCTGTCAAGCCGTCGGACTGATGCATCGGCCCTTCTTGTGATGCAATCGCTTCCCAATGTCTCGGTGGCGCCGGAAACGCTACCATACGCGCAGAACGCCATGGAGGACCGGAGCGCGCCATGACTGGCGAGCGACGACTGTTCCGACCGGCTCCGTACGTCGAGCCTCGCCCCTTCGACCTGTGGACGCGGGCGAACGCGGGGGAGGTGCTGCCGGGCATGATCACGCCGCTCACGTGGTCGACCATCGGAGCGGCGCTCAACGACTGGTTCCAGCGAAGCCTCCACGAAGCGGGCTTCCGCGACGCGCACGGCGTCGCCTTCGCCACGCTGTACCAGGGGCGCCTCTACTTCAATGTCGGCGCCATGTACCACTATTACGTCGTCGAGGGCGGGATGCCCTCGCGTGCGGTCCTCCAGCCGTTCGGCGGCCCGAACGCCGACCACGGCCTTCCGCTTCCCGAACGGGGGCTGCGCTGGCACAAGCTCATCCGTTTCTTGCCGGCGATGAGCCGCCAGGCGCGCCGCCAGCGGCAGGCCCCCGAGACGCTGCGCTCCTGCATCCCCCTGGCGGAAGAGGCCGCGCGACGCCTCGCGAGCCTCGACCTCAGCGCGCTGACCCTGAGGGAGCTCTTCGAGGCGGAAGTGGAAGCCACCGTACTCCTCGAACCTTTCTATCAGGTCTTCAACGACTGCAACGGCGCCGCCTTCGCCACGTACGGCGCGCTGTCCTACCTCCTCGAGCAATGGGTGGGCGACGCGTCACTGGCGAACGACCTCGTGGCCGGGCTCGAGATGACGAAGACGGCCGAGGGCTCCGCCGAACTGTGGCGCATCGCGCGCAGGGCGGCGGCCCGGGCAGACGTCCGTGCGCTGGTGGCCCGTAGCTCGCCGGCGACCATGCTCGACGACCTGGCGGCGCACCCCGCTGGAGCGCCCGTCGCTTCGGACCTGCGCCGGTTCCTCGCCGAATTCGGACACCGCGCGGCGGATGAGCTGGACATCGTGAATCCGCGATGGGCGGAGGACCCGGCCCCGCTCCTCGCCATCTTCAAGGCGTACGTGGTGAGCCCGCCGCAGGGCGGACCCGCCGACGTCACCGAACGGCAGCGCCAGGCCCGCAAGGCCGCGCAGGCGCGCGTCGAAGAATTCCTGCGCCGGCGGCTCGTCGACCGCCTGCTCCCCTGGAAACGTCTGATTCTGCGCTCCTATATTCAGCAGGCGCAGACGTTCGTTCCCCTGCGCGAGGACCCGAAGTTCCACCTCCTCAAGGTCATGCTCCCGCTGCGCCGGTGCCATCTCGAAATCGGCCGCCGGCTTATGGAACTGGGCATCCTCGACGCGCCGGAGCACGTCTTCTACATCGAGGCGGAGGAGCTCGAAGCCGCCTGTACGCAGCCGGAACCGGACCCGGCGCTGCGCGACCGCGTGCGCGAGCGGCTCACGCAGTACGAGCAGTGGCGCCACCTCCCGGCGCCGTGGGCGCTGGACGCCGAGAAGCGCCCCATTCCCGAGCGCGCTCCGGAGCGCCCGGACGGCCGGGTCCTCCGGGGGCTGCCCGCCAGCTCCGGACGCGTGACCGGCCGCGCCCGGGTGATCACGGACCTCCGGCAGGCGGACGAGATGCGACAGGGAGAGATCCTCGTCGCCCCGTTCACCGACCCCGGTTGGACGCCGCTCTTCCCGCTGTCGGCCGCCATCGTCACCGACCTCGGCGGCTTGCTATCGCACGGCGCCGTCGTCGCGAGGGAATACGGCGTGCCCGCCGTCGTCAACACCGCGATCGCCACGAGTGTCATCCACACCGGCGACCGCATCACGGTCGACGGCTCGGCCGGCACCGTCGAGATCGAGGGCTCCTGACCCTTACAGTAAGAGGTCGCCCGTCGCCGAGCGGGTGTTCCCCGTCGTCTTGTAGGCCTCGATGACGTTCCGGGCGATGGTCTGCATGTGCACCTCATCGGCCCCGTCGGCGAGTCGCGCGTACCGCGCGCCGCGGAGCATGCGTTCGAGCGGCGTGTCGGTCGAGATGCCGAGCGCGCCGTGCACCTGGATCGCCCGGTCGATGATGCGCCACAGCGTGTTGGCGACGTGGACCTTGGCCATGGAGACCTCCTGCCGGAAAGGCAGCCCCTTCTCGATCTTGTAGGCGGCGTGCAGCACCATGAGCTTCGCCGTGTACAGCTCCATGGCCGATTCGGCCATCATCCACTGAATCGCCTGCTTTTCCGCCAGGTAGGAGCCGTGAGAGTAGCGCTTCAGGGCGCGGTCCACCATCATCTCGAGGGCCACTTCGGCCTGCCCGATCCAGCGCATACAGTGGGCCAGCCGCGCTGGACCCAGGCGGTACTGCCCGAGCCGGTGTCCATCTCCTCTGCCGCCGAGCATCCGGTCGCGGGGAACGCGCACATTGGTGAACCGCAGCTCGGGGTGATTGCCGTAACCCGAGATCGTTTCGACGTCCCGGACGATTTCGAAGCCCTCGGTCGGGACCTCGACGATGAAGGCGGAGTTCCGAGCCTGCGGCGGGTCGGCGTCAGGGTCCGTGCAGGCGATAACGATGCCGAAGCTCGCGCCTCGCGCTCCCGACGAGAACCACTTGTGCCCATTGATCACCCACTCATCGCCGTCTTCCACGGCGGTCGTCTGGATGAGCGTCGGGTCGGAGCCCGCAACCTCGGGTTCGGTCATCGCGAAGAACGAGCGGGCGCGCCCCTCGGCGAGCGGCCGGAGGTAGCGTTCTTTCTGCTCAGGGGTGCCCCAGTGGAGCAGGGTGTGCATGTTGCCCTCGTCAGGGGCCTGGGCGTTGATGACGAAGGGACCGATGCCGGTGCGTCCTGCTTCCGCCGACACGAACGCCATGGCGACCGGCCCGAGACCCATCCCGCCCCACTCCGGAGGCAGATGCGGGTTCCACAGTCCCTGCGCCCGCGCCTTCTGACGCAGCTCGAGAATGGCCCGGACGTATGCGTTGCGGTCGCCCTCGTTCTGCCGTAGGCTCTCCTCGACAGGACGGACTTCCTCGTCCATGAACTTCCGGACCCGCTGGCGCACGGCCTCGACGTCCGGGGGGAGCGTAAAATCGATCGGCATGTGGCTTCTCCCTTACGTGCACGTGAAGTTGTCGCCAGCGGCGATTGTAGCTCCCGGGCCGTCGCCTGTCACGCGGGGCCCGGCCATACCATTCCACAGGTGCGGAGTCGAGCCCCGATGAGTGAACAGGTCCCCGGCCTCAACCTCGAACGCTTGCTGCCCTGGTTCCGCGCGAACGTCGCGCCGGTCGACCGCATCAGCGCGCGGATCATCGGCCACGGACGTTCGAACATCACGTACCGCATCGACGGCGACGGCGGTCAGTGGGTGCTGCGCCGTCCGCCGCTGTCCCACGTGCTCCCGACGGCGCACGACATGAAACGGGAGTTCCGCGTGCTGTCGGCGCTCAAGGACACCGACGTCCCGGTGCCCCGGCCCATCGCTTACTGCGAAGATCCGGAGGTGAACGATCGGGCGTTCTACGTCATGGAATACGTTCCCGGGCTCGTGCCCGCGGACCGCGCGGAGGTCGAGCGGCGATTCGACGAGGGCCAGCGGCGGCGCATCGGCGAGCAGCTCGTCGACATCCTCGTGCATCTGCACGCGCTCGATTACCACGCGGTGGGTCTCGGCGACTTCGGGAAGCCGGAGGGATACATCGCGCGGCAGGTCCGCCGCTTCAGCGAGCAGCTCGCGCAGATCCGCAAGCGCGACATCCCGGAGCTCGACGAGCTCGCCCGGCGGCTCGCGGCGGCGCTCCCCGAGAGCGCCGACAGCACCATCGTGCACGGCGACTTCCGGTTGGACAACTGCATCCTCAGCGACGACGGACGCATCGTCGCCGTGCTCGATTGGGAGATGGCGACGCTGGGCGACCCCTTGGCGGATGTAGGGCTCCTCATGATGTACTGGCCCGAGCGGGACGCCACGGGCGACGGCCCGGGCACCGTCGTCGGCAGTACGTCGGTGATGACGCTGCCGGGCTTCCCGACCAGAGCCGAGGCGGCCGCCCGGTACGCCGAGCGCAGCGGGCGCGCTCTCCATCACCTCGATTTCTACACCGCGCTCGCGCACTTCAAGCTCGCCGTGATCCTCGAGAACATGCACCAGCGGTTCCTCGCCGGCGGGACTGTGGGCGCGGGCTTCGAGACGATCGGCGACCAGGTCATCGTGCTGGCCCGGGCGGGCCTGGCGATCGCCGACCGCTCTTCCATCCCGGCCCTGCGCGGAGGGTGACGCGAATGAGCGGGCGCGGCCGTTCTTAGCGCCCCAGGGGCGGCTCCGGCGCGAGACGACGCCGGCCTGTCGCGGCATGCGATCCGGAGCCGTATGGTCCCGAGGAGATCGACCGCCACCTGGCCCCCATCCACGGATCGGCAGCGCAGGGACGGCCGTGGCGCGATCTCGACCTGCTGGTGATCGCGCACACGGAAGACCGTTTCTACCAGAGGCTACGGAAGCTCGCGCGGGCGATCCATTCCTGGACACCTGCAGATATCGTCGTGCTCACGCCCGAAGAGTTCGCGTGCCAGGTCCGAGAAGACCGTTGCTTTCTCGTGGACGAGATCCTCGGCAAGGGCAAGGTCGTGTATGAGAGAAGCAGACGCTAGCGCTTGGCTCGCGTTCGCGGAGGAAGACCTACGATGGGCGCGAGCCTCATCCGAGGCCGGGTTCAAATCGCGCGCGTGTTTCGCATGCCAGCAGGCGATTATCCCCGAATCCACAACCTGGTCAAACTGCTGCCCCAGGCCGCGACGATGGACAGTTCTTTTGAGGATTTCCAGGAGCTTTGCAGGACGGTGGACGCCTATTACACATCTACCCGGTATCCGATGGTGGGCGAAGAGCCCAGCGAGTCTGAAGTAGAGGAGGCGATGGAGGCAGCCGCCAGCGTAGTCGCCGCGGTGCGACAACGGATTGCCAACGTCTCTGAAAAGGAGCCAAGCTCGTGATCGATGCCCTCGACATCCGACCGCTCACCACACCGGACCGCTGGCAGGACCTCGAGACGCTCTTCGGCCCGAGAGGCGCGTCGGGCGGCTGCTGGTGCATGCGGTGGCGTCAGACTCGGGCCGAGTTCGAAGAGAAAAAGGGCGAGCAGAACAAACGGGCGTTCCGCGACATCGTCACCTCGGGGCAGGCCCCCGGGCTCCTCGCGTACGTCGATGGACGGCCGGCCGGCTGGTGCGCCGTCCAACCGCGCGACGCCTACTCCAGGCTCGACCGCTCCCGCACGCTGAAGCGGGTCGACGACCAGCCCGTCTGGTCCGTGGTCTGCTTCTTCGTCGCGAGGCCGTACCGCCGGCGGGGCCTCACGACGGCGCTGTTGGAAGCAGCCGTGCGCCACGCCGTCGCGCACGGCGCCCGCATCGTCGAGGGCTACCCTGTGGACCCCGGCGAGGGCGGGACTCCCGACCCGTGGGCGTACACCGGCCTGCTGTCGGCGTTCAAGAAGGCGGGCTTCGTCGAAGTGGCCCGTCACTCGCCCGGACGGCCCATCATGCGGTACGTCGCGGCGGACGCGTAGTCCGGATCAGACGCGAGCGCGCGTCCGGCGACGCCACCCGCGCCGCGCTCCGAACGCCGGCGCCGGCGCGACCGGCGTCACCCGCTGGCCATCGGCGGTCATCCGCGGCAGCCGCCGGCCGAGCCCACGCTCGATCTCATGCCACTTCGGAAGATCGGCGGGCCCCACCAGCGTGATCGCCGTGCCGGCCCGGCCCATACGCCCGGTGCGCCCCACCCTGTGGGTGAACAGCTCGTGCGTCTCCGGCAGCTCGAAGTTGATGACGCGTCCGATGTGCAGCACGTCGAGCCCCCGCGCCGCGACGTTCGTCGCCACCAGGATGGGCGTCCTCCCCTCGCGGAACCGGCGCAGCACCCGATCGCGCTGCTGCTGGCTCAAGTTGCCCTGGAGCACATCCACCTGATAGCCCAGACGGCTCAGCCTCGCTCCGAGGTTGCGAACCCCGTGCTTCGTCCGCCCGAACACCAGGGTCGCGCCCTCGGACGGCTCGTCGAGTAGGCGGCGGAGCACCGCAAACTTGTCCTCTCGCCAAACCTCGTACACCACATGCTCAATGTCGGGCGCGTCGTCGCCCTGCGACGCGACGTGGATGATCACCGGTTCGCGCAGGTGGCGCGCGGCTACGCGATGCACCCACTCGGGCGTCGTCGCGGAAAAGAGCGCGGTCTGCCGCGCGCCCGGCGTCGCCGCGAGGATGCGCTCGACGTCGGGGCCGAAGCCCCGGTCCAGCATCTCGTCCGCCTCGTCCAGCACGAGATAGCGGACGCGATCCAGCCGCATCGACCGGCGGTTCATGAGGTCGATGACGCGGCCCGGCGTGCCGACGACGATGTGCGCGCCCGCGCGCAGCGCCTCCTGCTGCGGGCCGAGCGCACGGCCCCCGAACACGAGGGTCGTTCGCAGACCGGCTGGCTCCGCCAGCTTCGCGATGACCTCACCCACCTGCTGCGCGAGCTCCCGCGTCGGCACGAGGACGAGCGCCTGCAACGCGCGCTCCCCGGGGTCGACTCGCTCGATGAGCGGCAAAGCGAACGCGAGCGTCTTCCCCGACCCCGTGCTCGCCTGGCCGATGACATCGCGTCCTGCCAGCAGCGCGGGAATCGCTTGGGCCTGGATGGGTGTCGGCGTGTGGATGCCCATGCCGTCGAGCGCGCGGAGCGACGACGGGCGGAGATCAACGCTATGGAAGGTGTCGGACATGTCGGTTCCTTTCAGTCGAGGTGCCCTGCGCCACGACCTGAGGACACCGACTCGGCCCAGAGAGGGGGATATCGCAGCGGAGGCTTCTCTTCGTTCCTATGTCCGAAGCGTACCGGAACGCCGCCGCGCCCGCAAATCGGGGCACGCCCCCATCTTCTGTTCGGCGCGCAGATCGCGTACCCTCGCGGAGTACGCATCGAGAAAGGAGCGTCGGAGTGAAGGGATGGCGCTGGTTGGGGCTGCTGGCCGCGCTCACCGCGCTGGCGGTGGCGGCCTGCGGCGGGAACGGAGACGACGATAACGGCGGCGCCTCCGGGGAAGGAGTGGCGACGGTGACCGCGAGCGGCCTGCAGATCATCGACCTCGAGGTGGGCGACGGACCGTCGCCGCAGCCGGGCCAGACCGTCTCGGTTCACTACACTGGGTGGCTCGCCGACGGCACGAAGTTCGACAGCTCGCACGACCGCGGCGAGCCCATCACGTACACCTTCGGCGTCGGCCAGGTCATCCCGGGTTGGGAGGAAGGACTGGCGACGATGAAAGTCGGCGGCAAACGGAAGCTGATCATTCCGCCCGAATTGGCGTATGGAGCCCAAGGCCGGCCGCCGGTCATCCCGCCCAACGCCGAGCTCACGTTCGAAGTCGAACTCATCGCGGTCCGGTAGAGCTCCGGCCCGCCCGGGAGCGGCGCCGGCGCGAAAGGAGGCATCGCATGCTCCCACGGAGGGGACGGACGCGGCTCGCCGCGGTGGCCGCTTTGGCAGCGCTCTCGGCGCTGGCCGTGGCCTGCCGGGAGGTCGGCCGCGGCGACCTGCACGTCCAGAACGACCTGAGCGGCATCGGTCAGGACAACACCATCTTCCGGGCGTACGCGCCGGAGGCCGGCGACCCCTGGCCCCCGCCAGGACAGCTCAATCTCTACATCCACGGTGACGACTTCGGGAGCCCGCCTTCGTACGGGATGAACGGCTTCCTGTATCTCGTCCGGACGAGCGACCCCTGCCCGGAATCCGAGGGCAGGCCCGAGACGTTCACGCTCGGCGATGTCACCATCGTCGGCGTCGTCACCGTGACCAACGGGACGGTGAACCAGTTCGTGACGATGCCTGACGCGCCAGCGAACCGCCAGCCGACCTGGGCGCTCATCGACATCGGCGAGCTGCAGGGCTATCCGGGGGAACACTTCATCCGCCGCTGCGGCACGGTCACCTGGACGCCCTGAGACGGCGCCGTCGCAGGCTCAGCGACCGCCCTTGCGGCGCTGTTCTGCCTGGAGCGCAGCGATGCGCTCCGCGCTCCGGCCGAAGATATCCGGCACGGGCCAGCCGTTGAGTCCGGCGTAGGTGTCGAGCTGGCTGCGGTGGTGAATATCGTGCTCCACCATCATCGCGAGGATGCGCCAGCCCGAGAGCGCGCCGTCCGTGTCGATCATCGGGATCTTGCGGTCGAGCCACGTGTCGGGCGTGCCCTCGAGGAGCCGATGGACCTCGCGCGCACTCTCCTCCAGCGCAGGAACCCAGCGGTCGCGTGAGCTCACATCGGGCGGCGGCGGCGCGATCCATCCCTCGCCCCGGTACGCGCTCGCGAAGTACAGCCTCGACGCCGCCATGTGCCCGACGATCTGGTTGACGCTCCAGGCGCCTTCTCCGGCGCCGGAAGGCGGACGCCAGCCGTCGGCTTCGGGAGGCAGCATGCCAACGTCGCGGACCGCGCGCCGGTGCACGGCGTCGAAATACGTGAGGAACGCCTCGATGGACCGGAACACGTCGGCTCCCGCGGCGACCGACGCTTGTTTACCACACTGCGCACGTCACCGACAGGATAGGCGGCAGCGTCCCGGGAAGCCTCGCCCACCCTTCGCCGGTGTCAGCGCTCGCGTACAGGTGACCGTTGCTCGTGCCGACGTACACGCCTTCGGGGTCGAGGCCGTCGGTATCCAGCCCCTCGCGGTAGACGCTCTGGTAATCGTGCGGCCCGGGCAGGCCTTTCGTCAGGGGCTCCCACGTCTTGCCGGCGTCGCCCGTGCGGTACACGGTGAACTGCCCCGGGCAGACCCGAAAGTTGTCGGCACCCCAGTCCAGCGGCACGACGAACACCGCGTCGGGCTCATGATGCGTCACGGCGATCGGGAAGCCATGGAACGACGGCAGGCCCTCCGTGACGTCGGTCCAGGTGGCGCCGCCATCGTCGGAACGGAAGACGCCCCAGTGCGCCTGCGCCCAGATGCGATCCGGACGCTTGGGGTCGAGGCGCATCTTGTGCATCTCGTTCAGCCCTGCTGGGTCCTTGTCCCACGGGCCACGGTCCGCCCCGGCCGGAACGGCCTCGACGATGAACTCCTGGATCAGCTTCTTCGCCTCCGGGTGCGTCGCGACGGCGTTGTGGGCGAAGAGCTCCCACGTCTCGCCGCCGTCGCGCGACTGGTACGCGCCACCGGCGCCCACCGCGAGGTAAATCCGCTTCGGGTCGCGCGGGTCGACCTGCACCGAGTGGAGGCACGAGTCGCCGCCGCCGGTTCCGCTCCAGTACTTGCGGTACGGATGGCGGTTCATGCTTTCGACGGGACGCCAGCTCTGTCCCCAGTCCTCGCTCCGGAAGAGCCCCGCGGGCTGCGTCCCGGCGTAGACTACCCCCGGCTCTTCGGCGTGACCCGGCGCCACGAACCAGACGTTGCCGATGACGCCGGGCGGGGTGTTGGACCACTCCCCGGGCGCGCCGGGGATTTCCGGCGCCGCGCCCTTCATGTCAGGAGGGAAGGCGAGCCCCTCGCTGCGGAAATCCCACGTCTTTCCCAGGTCGGCGCTCTTGGCGACGGAGCGGCCCCACGCCCAGTGGTTCGCGGCCATGTACAGCCTGGGCGGGTCGGACCGGAGGTCGGCCGCCATGTGGTACACCGACCACCCGGGAAGAATCGGACCCTCGACCTCCCACGAACGGCGGTCGGCCGATGAGTAGATGAACGCGCCCTTGCGCGTTCCGACCAGAACGTGAACGCGGTCCGGCATGACGACTCCTTTTACTCTGCGGTGCGGGCGATCCGGAGGCCTCCTCGGCCGTCCCCGGATCGCTGACGGCTCATTCGGCGATTACGGCGGCTCTGGGGGAGCGCCTTCACCTGGGGTACGAGTAGCTCACCATCCACTGTACACCGAAGCGATCGGTGAGGCTCCCGAAGTAGTCTCCCCACGGCTGGTCGGCGATCGGCATCTCGACAGCGCCGCCTTCGGACAGGGCGGTGAACAGCCTGTCGGCTTCCTGCTTGCTGTCGGCGTGCACGGAGATGTACGCGTTGTTGCCGAACCTCACGTCGAAACCCATGGTCGGCGGCGCATCCGACGCCATCAGGACGTCGTCGCCAATGGGCAACGCGACGTGCATGATCTTGTTGGCGTCCGTTTCGGACATGCTCCGCCCCTCCATCGGCATGTCCGCGAAGCGGACCAGCGACGAGAAGTCGCTTCGGAAGACGGACTTGTAAAAGGTGAAAGCCTCCTCGGCGTTTCCTGGGAAGTTCAGGTAGACGTTCAGCTTGGTCACGATGCGACTCCCTTCTCGTTCGTTGCGAACCTGCGGACCTCGGGCTCGTCGCCGAGCCGATCGCGAACCCAGCGGCGCTCGTCGCTGATGCGGCGCGACCGCGCATCTGGTTCGTTATGTCATGAAGGCTCCCTTCTGTTCTCCCGCCGCCGATTTCGACAGCGTGCCCGAGCGGGCAGTCGCACCGGCGTCGCGTTGCGGCGTCGGCGGCGCCCAGCGGCGGCGCTCGACCCCGTGCTGCGCCTCGGCCCACGAGGGCATGGCCGCTTCCAGCTTCGCGCGTCCCGCGTCCGTAATGAACAGCGGGCGCTTCCGCGCGTCGCCGGACCACCCGACCGCGACCCAGCCATTGCGCGCCAGGAGCGCGGCGCTGCGGGTCAGGGTGGTCCGCTCGACGCCCAGCAGGTCGGCGAGCTCGCCGACGGGCGTAGGCCCCTTGAGGGCCAACGCGGCCAGGATCGAGAACTGCGTGGCACGCAGGCCGTGGAGGCGGAGCTTCGTCTCGTAGAAGCGCGTGATGGCGCGGGCGTAACGCCGCGCGGCGAGGCAGTAGCAGGCTTTGGTTGCGGATATGTCGATCCCCGACGGCATGCGGCGAGTGTATATACACGTTCCAGGCCTGTCAACCCTACGCCCTAGCCCCTCAAGCTTCGACGTCGTCGAAGATTTCGGTCCGCAGTTTTCTCGAGCGCGCGGGACGCTTGCGCGAGCCGCAATCCGGCTCATGCTGCTACACTCGCGAATGATGTCTCAGGGCGGAAGCGCTCGCAGCGCGCCGCTCCGCATATCGTCAGGGGTAATGGTGATGAATTTGCCGCTGTCGTACCGCAAGACGAGTTCGCCTGGCGCCAACTGATACGAGCGCCGACGGAGCCACAGGTCGAGGACGTCGGGCCTCCATCCTTCGAGGACGGGCGCCGCCATGCTGTCTCCATACACGAAGCGCCGGATGGTCGGAAGGCCTGCGAACACTGCGAAAGTATTCGACCAAGGTTCACCCACGAGCATGACCCGACTGCCGGGGGGCAAATTGCGCGCCCTCAACTCCTGGACGAGATGGCGCGTAGGCTCCCGCCCAGACAACATCCGCTGGTTGAAGATCACGGTCTCACTGGCATACCCGAGCAGGACCGCAACAGCGAGGGCTAATGTTAGCGGTTGCCCCACTTTGCGAGAGTGGAGGCTAGACGAGAGCTTCGTCACCGACCACGCGAGGCGAGCATGAAGAAGGGCGACGCCACGTAGGCGTACCGTGGGTACACGGACAGTTTCAATCCCGTCACTGGCTCGATGGGAACGTATGGGATGAGGGCAAGAGCGACAGCGGCGACGGACCAGCGAACCCACCAGGGCCCCCGCCACGCGCCATAGCCCAGCAGGGCCAGGCCGAAGCCGCCCGTGATCCACTGCTGGAGCTCGAATCGGTACGGCGCGTCGCCCGCCGGCACAGCAAGCCATCCAAAGTACATCCAACTTTGCTGGACAGAAGTGAAATTCCACCGCTGTTCCACGGTAAACGAATCGCGGCAATCGCAGAACAAGAACACGGCTCCGAAGACCGTGGGAAGAGTCGCGAAGGCTGCGCCTATGACACCGAACCGTCGCCACGACCCCGTACGGCGTGGAGAGAGCAGGTACAAAAGGGGCGGGACGGGTGCCAAGACTACCGCCGCCTCGTCCGCGAAGAAGGCCAGTAGCAAGAAGACGAGGCTGCCCCAGCATAAGTCAGTCTGGGTCTCTCCAGTCTCCGCAAATTCCAACAACAGATACGCGGACAGCAGGACCAATCCCACGGCAAGCACGTGCGGGAGCGCGGTCAGGTAGCTCACCGTGTCCCATGCGGCGCCGAACACGCCGAACCCGAGCGCCGCGAACACGGCCGTTCTCCGTTCACGCGTGAGCCGCATTGCGAGAGCGTAGACGAGACCGACATTCAGCAAATGAACGCCCAGATGCAACAAGCGATACGCCAGGACGTGCTCGCCGAACAGCTTGTACTCCCCGAAGTAGAAGAGCATCGTGAGCGGCCGCCAACTCGGGGTGGTGTCGCGCATCGTGAGTACGTTCCGTACCCACTCTCCGGCGGGCGTATTGCGAATGTCCGCGAAGGGCACCAGGTCATCGTAGCTGAAGTAGTAGCCGAGCGTCGGCACATGTAGAAAGAAGACGGCCACAAGGGCCATCATCCACGGCCAGTGCGCCTTCAACCACAACGGAACGACCCGTCCGCTCACCTAGCTCTTCCGTTCGGACAGCTATGCGTCCCGATGGGAAAAACGCGTTCGACCTTTCCCTACTACATTCCGCCACCGGAGTTTAGCGGTACTTGGAGGAAGGCTCACCATAAGCGCGGGGCCCGCCGCGACCATGTCCTGTACAATGCTGGACGGAGCGAAGGGAGACGCACGTGCCTGATTCCGAAGCCCGCGCACCCGCAACGGAGCCGCCGACCTGGATGCAGACCGCCTCGAATCGCATCCAGGTGAAGCTGCTCGACCATACGAAGGATCCCATCCGGTCGCTCTACCTGGCGTACCGCACCGCCTACTCCGCGCTCACCCCTCAGCAGATCGACGAGCGCATCGAGTCGGAGCGAATTACGCGAGAGCAGATGATCGAGTTTATCGAGAAGCGGCTGGAGACGGGGCATTCGTCGCCCTTGGAGCAGTGCTGGTTCGAGTTCGCCATCTCGGGCGTGAGCCGCGCCTTCAGCCATCAGTTCGTCCGGCACCGCATGGGCATCAGCTTCGAACAGCAGAGTCAGCGATACGTGCCGTTCAAGAAGGGGGAATTCCCGTACACCATCCCCGACAGCGTGGTCCGCGCCGGGTTCGCCGAAAAGATGGAGGAGATGTTCGACCGGCTGGGCCAGCTCTATCAGGAGATGCTCGAGGCAGGCGTCCCGGCCGAGGACGCGCGGTTCCTCATCCCCAACGCCGCCAACACGAACTTCAAGATCGTCGTCAACTTCCAGGAGCTCCTGCACATTGCGGACCTCCGGCTCTGCACGCGGGCCCAGTGGGAATTCCGGAAGGTGGTTTCGCTGATGCGGGCCGAGATCCACAAAAAGTTCCCGGAGCTGGCCCGCTATCTCCAGCCCAAGTGCGGCGAGCGCCGCTGGGGCTACTGCGACGAGACCATCGAGGACTGGCAGAAGTGCCCCATCGGACGGAAGCGCCCCCACAAGAAGCTGCTCTTCGAGCTGTACGACTCGTACCGCCGGGGCGAGCTCGCGCCCCTCGAAGAGCGCGACTTCGAGGTCATCGCCGACGTCGAGTCGAACGTCTGAACGCCCCGGACTCTGATTCGCTCGGGTGGCACAGGCCGCCCTTGCCCCAGTGACCGTCGGCTGATATACACACACGTCACTTCGCAGCCTTTTCTGCTGTACGGTGAATCGATCCGATCCGCAGCAGTTGGCTAGATTGCGGCTCAGGGAGGCAAAGGCTCTTCTGAGCCAATCGTGTTTCGATGGGGCCTATTATCTAGCCGGGTACGCAGAATGTGCGTTGAAGGCTTGTATCGCTAGGAACACGAAGCGATTCGATTTCCCCGACCTGCGAACAGTCAGAGACAGCCATTCACACAACCTCGAACAGCTCCTGAGGATCGCGGGGTTGGAACATGTACTCCGCGAGGCGGCAAAGGTGGACCCTCAACTCGCGGTCAACTGGGCGGTGGCAAAGGATTGGTCTGAGAACAGCCGGTATGCTCGGCATGGTCAGCGTGAGGCGTTCGACCTCTACCGTGCCGTCGCCAGCCGAAAGTCCGGAGTGCTCGCGTGGGTACGGTCGCACTGGTAGAGTCACAGATAGCGGACGGCCGACGGGTCGTCGAGGCGCTGGATCGCGCCAAGTTTCGGCTCGATGTGGCTGTGGTTGTACAGCTCTGAAACCGGCATGTGGCGCCTCCTGCTGGCAACGCCCCTCGTGGACACCGAGGGGCCCGCAGAGACATATCGGCGCGTGCAGTCTGCCCTCGCAGACATCGGTCTAGCCGACCTGCTCCCCAACGTCTCCGTCGTAAGCCCCCGCAGCCCCTTTATTCGGACACTCCGACGAGTGTTCCGCACCGGGCCCGGCATCGCGTCTATCCGCCTTACGGGGTCCACTATCAACGGCACCTACATCGAGGACGCGTTCGTGTACCGTGTCGTTTAGCCTTGTCCTTCGCGACCGGGCCGCGGACCATGTGCGCCACTCTCGCCGGTGCGCCGCTCCGATAGAATGAGGTGATGGCGAAGACACGCGCCGTACGACTCTATCCCACCGATTCGGAGCGGGAGCGGGCCTACCTGGTCGGCGTCGAACTGCGGGGCGCCAACGGGCGTCGCTCGTGGTCCTCGATGGAGGAGCTCGCCCTCCTCGCCCGCACGGCGGGCGCCGACGTCGCAGGGATGACGGTCCAGCGCCTCGAGCACCCGAATCCCGCGCACTACATCGGGAAGGGCAAGCTGCAGCAGATCGCCGCCGAGCGCGAGCGTCTGGGCTACAGCATGGTCATCTTCGACGACGAGCTCACGCCGTCGCAGCAGCGGACGCTCGAGAACGCCCTCAAGGTCAAGGTACTCGACCGTACCGCCCTGATTCTCGACATTTTCGCGATGCGCGCCCGGACCCGCGAAGGCCGCCTCCAGGTCGAGCTGGCGCAAAGCGAGTACCTGCTCCCGCGCCTCGCGGGCCAGTGGAGTCACCTCGAACGGCTCGGCGGCCGCTCAGGCGCGCCGGGCGCTATCGGCGTGCGCGGCCCAGGCGAGACGCAGCTCGAAACGGACCGGCGCCTCGTGCGCAACAAGATCGCCCGCCTGAAGGCCGAGCTCGAACGGGTCCGCCGCCACCGGGCGCTGTACCGCCGGCGTCGCGCGCGGACGGGCGTGCCGGTGGTGGCGCTGGTCGGGTACACCAACGCCGGTAAGAGCACACTGATGCGCGCGCTCACGTCGGCGGACGTGCTCGTCGAGGACCAGCTCTTCGCGACGCTGGACCCCGTCACCCGCCGGATGACGCTCCCCAGCGGGAACTATGCGCTCCTGACCGACACCGTGGGCTTCATTCAGAAGCTCCCCACGCAGCTCGTGGCGGCGTTCCGCGCCACGCTCGAGGAGCTGGCCGACGCCGACGTCCTGCTCCACGTGGTGGACATCACCCATCCCGACGCCGCGGAGCAGAGCCAGACCGTCGACGACACGCTCGCGGAGCTCGGGCTCAGCGAGAAGCCGCGCGTCGTCGCCCTCAACAAAATCGACCGGCTGGTGGACCACGAGGGCCGTCCGGTCGAAGGACCCGACGCCCTGGGCGACCTCGCGGCGGACCTCCGTGCCCGGTTCCCGGAGGCCGTGCTCATCTCCGCCGAGCGAGGCTGGGGCCTCGACGCGCTCGCCGAGCGCATCGAGGAGACCCTCGCGCTCGCCGCGTCCCGGGGCTCCGTCGCCACGCGCGAGCGCTGGGCCGTGTCCTGACGCCGAACCGCAGAACGACGACGGCGGCGCCCGGTGACGGCGCCGCCGTTCGTATCGCTTCCTTCCCGAACCGATCAGTCCCCGAGCAACGTGTCGTAGCCGAGCGCGATGATCTCTTCGACGTACTCGGACCGCCAGCCCGGATCGGGGATGCGGATGTTCCGCTCCCGAAACCACTGGTGGTACGAGAGGTATTCCTCCTCGAGGCGACGCCGCCAGTTGTCCTCCTCCGCGAACGCCACCGGGTCGACATCCTCGAGGCGCTTGTCCATGTCCTCAGGGTCGATATCGAGGTCTTCCTGCCAGTACTCGGCCAGGTAATCGAGGCAGTCCTCGAGGTCCTTCCGGCAATCGTTGAGCAGCATCGTCATCATGCCGACCTCGTCGACGGGCTTGGCGCGCAGGCGCAACTCCTTCGCGCAGGTCTCGCACACGATGACGAGCTTGCGGGCGTCGCAGTCCTCCTTCCGCGTGCAGTGGTGACAGCGGGGAGCGTAGTTCGCGGCCTCGGGCGCGCGGGTGTAGCCGGCCACGACCTGCGTGGTCAGCACGCCGCACCGCAGACAGGTGAGCTTGTCCGCGAAGATCTCCTCGATGGTCTTGCTCCAATCGATCTGCATGCGGCCCTTCTCCTCCCGGAATTGCGTCACCATCATACTCAACCCCCCGCCGACCCGACAACGCCCGCGCGCGCCCGTGTCTTGATCCGCGTTGGTGGGCGGGTTGCGGAATTGGCGGGT
>JBBING010000040.1:0-21099 GCA_037444005.1 Chloroflexota bacterium | reverse complement strand
AGGCCTTGCCTCACCTCCAACCCTACGCCTTCTGCCAACTGCCCTGTCAATACCATGCGTGCCAGGGAGACGCGGGACGACGTGCCCATCGTGGCGTAGATATTGTTGAGGTGGGTGCGCACTGTGGTGATCGATACGACAAGACGCGTGGCGATCTCGCCGTTGGTCAAGCCTTCCGCAACAAGACAGGCGATCTCTAGCTCCCGTGGACTCAGCCCTCTCATAGCCCACGTTCCATGTTTCCGCCATCACCTGCAGGCAATGCCCTTGAGGCCTGCGGGCATCTGGCGGAGAGAGGATATCGCTAGCCGAGTATTTGTCAAGAGGCGCGGGGAAAGAAATCGCTATTCAGAACGAGCGTTTACATAGGGAAGCTGGCTGCAGCAAGTTGTCAGATATCGCCCTAATCATAATTGCATTGCTAATGCCCGAACCGACAGAGTGACGTATGTGGACGAAGCTCATCTCGCTGGCGCTCGGGCTGGTCGGCGAGGTCAAGCGCTTCGTGTTGGGCGAGCCGGCAAAGTCGCCCATGGCACAACGGCGTTGGCCTACGTCTTCTTCAGCGGCACGCCCGCGCGGCAGAGAGGGCAGTCGCCGGGCGGGTAGCTTTCGATCTCCAGCGAGAGGCAGGCGTAAAGGGGCACGCCGAAGTCCACCTTGCCCGCCGTGCGGTCGGCCAGCACCCCGACGCCCACGGCTTCGCCGCCCGACTTCGCGACCGCGTCCAGCACCTCGCGGATGGAGCCGCCGGTCGTCAGGATGTCGTCGACCACCAGGACGCGCTCGCCGGGCTCGATGCGGAAGCCGCGCTGGAACGAGCGCCCTCCGGCGCCGTCCTTCTCGGCGAAGATGCCGCGCACACCCAGCAGACGTCCGACTTCGTACGCCAGGATGACGCCGCCGGTGGTGGGCCCGGCGACCACCTGGACGCCGGCGTCGCGGAAGCGCTCGGCGATCATGGCGCACAGAGGCTCGGTGTACCGTGCCCACTGGAGGAGGGCGAACTTCTCGAGATACTGGCCCGAGTGTCGGCCGGACGTGAGCTCGAAGTGCCCCTCGAGGAACGCGCCGGCTTCCCGGAAGAGCGCCAGGGGGTCGGGGCGCGACGGCGTCACGGCGCCTCGGTGGCCACCGGCTCGGCCGGCTTGAGCCTGGTGTTGTTGACCAGCCCGAATTCGGAGAGCGGCCAGTACGACACCCACGCCTTTCCGATGATGTACTCCTCTGGAAGCATGCCCCAGACGTGGGAGTCGTAGCTGTTGTTCCGGTTGTCGCCGAGCACGAAGTACTGTCCCTCGGGAACCTTCACCGGGCCGTAGTTGTAGCGCGGCCGCTCGAGGATGAAGTTCTCCTCGGCGGCGCGGCCGTTGATGAACACCGTGCCGTCGCGCACTTCGACGGTGTCGCCCGGAACGCCCACGACGCGCTTGATGAAGTCGCGTTCCGGGTCCTGGGGGAACCGGAAGACGACGACATCGCCCCGCTGCGGCGGATGGAAGATGTAGCCGTCGAAGTTCTTCAGGAACGGGAAGACCCGGTCCAGGTTCCACCCGGTGCACTCGAGGTCCCACTTGCAGTAGATGACCTTGTTGACCAGGAGGTACTGGCCGTTGTCCAGGCTCGGGTCCATGCTGCTCCCCTCGACCCGGAAGTTCTGGACCGCGCCCCGCACGAGCAGGAAGATGGCGGCCGCGAGCACAACCGTCTCCAGAATCTCGCGGACCCAGCGCCGCCGCTTGACGGCAGGTCGCACGGAAGGCGCGGCGACCGCCGCCGCAGCTGGCTCCGCCGCGTACGAAGCCGGCGGATCGAGGAACGAGAACATGACGGGCGCGTCGAACGCCGTGAGCGGCTCGCTCGTGGGGAGCGGGTCCGGGACCGGGCTCTCCCGTCGCGGGTCGCGCTGGCCGTCGGGCGCGGCGTGGCCGGAATCGGGCGGGTAGGAGGAAGCGAACGTCATGCTGATGTGCGCTCCAAGTATAGCACCTGCCTTCCGCGTGGCGGCGGGAACGCTCGCCGGCAGGCCGCGGCGTCTCTGCTACAATGCGCCCCGACGGTCCGGAGCGCGGGTGTCATCGCGTTGACCCAGCCAGCCGCCAACGATTTCGCCCTCGTCGAGCGCGCCCGCGCCGGCGATCTCGACGCGTTCAACAGCCTCGTCGACCTCTACCAGCGCCAGGTCTACAACCTCTGCCTCAGAATGCTCGGCAGCCGTGAGGCGGCGGAAGACGCGACGCAGGAGGCGTTTCTGTCCGCCTACCGCCGGCTCGGCGACTTTCGGGGCGGGCAGTTCCGCTCGTGGCTCCTGCGCATCGCCACCAATATCAGTATCGACGAATTGCGGCGTCTCAAGCGTCGCGCTACGTCGCCTCTCGAACGCGAGCACGAGGGCGAGCCTCGGGCCGTAGACGTCCCCGACCCGGCTGCGGGACCCGAGGAGCTCGCCCTCGGGTCGGAGCTCCGGGCCGCGCTCGAGCGCGCGCTGGCCCTGCTGCCGCCGGAGCAGCGGGCGGCGGTCGTTCTCGCCGACGTGCAGGGTCTGCGCTACGAAGAGGTCGCGGCCGCCCTCGGATGTTCCGTCGGGACCGTGAAGTCGCGCATCTTCCGGGCGCGGGAGCGGCTGCGCGCTCATTTGCGGGGACTCCGGCCGAGCGCGGAACCGATGGCCCCTGCGGCGCGTCCTACGGATGAGAGGTCGGACGTGACCGAGGCCGCCTCGTCGGCAGCCGGACAGGAGGAGCCATGACGCCCTTGTCGCGCATCGTTCGCGCGCTGAGGGGGCATCCCCGCGAGGACGCGCTGCTCGACTACGCCGAGGGCGCGTCGCCGGATGCTGTGCGCATCGAAGCGCACCTCGCGACGTGCGAGCGCTGTCGCGACAGCGTCGCCGCGATACGCGAGATGCGTCGCGCCCTCCGCTCGCTGGGCGAGGTCGATGCGCCGCGGTCGTTCCGTCTGACGCCCGCGATGGTGGAGCGGACGCCGCGCGGGGCTCCGGGCCGGACGAATCCGGTGGCGCAGCTCGCCGGCGCGCTGGCGGTCCTGCTCTTTGCAGGGCTCGTCGTTTTCGACGTCGCGACGTCGCGCGGTCCTTCCGACCAGATGGGTGGAGCGCCCGAGGCTGCGTCGGACGCGGCGCGGACGTTCGCCGAGCCAGTCACGCCGGAGGCGCCGATGGCCGCGGCGGCGGGCGAGCCCACCGCGTCGCCGCCGGCGGAAGGCGGCGCCGCGGTGATCCCCCGGGAGAGCGCCCCGAAGCCCGCCCCCGCGCCCGCCGGGGAGCGGGGCGAGGGGAACGGGCGGCTCCTCCTGCGGGTCGCCGAGGGCGTGGTCGGCGCGGCGGCGGTCTCGATCCTCGTCTGGTTGGTCCTCTCGCGACGAGCGCGATCGGCCGCACGTGAACCGTAAGACCGGCCGAGCTGGGAGAAGGAGGACTGACATGAGGCTACGTCTGTTGGCGTGGGCTGCGGCGCTGGGCGCTGTCGCGGTCGCCGCGTCCGCCTGCACGGAGGAGACGGTCATCCAGCAGCCCCCTCAGGCGACCGGGCTCAGCGTGACCGGCGAGGGCCGGGCGACGGGATCGCCCGACGTCGCCGAAGTGACGCTCGGCGTCTCGCACGAGGCGGCGAGCGTGGCGGAGGCGCGGGAGCGCGCCGCCGAAGCCATGACCGCGATGGTCGAGGCCCTGAAGGCGAACGACGTCGACGAGAAGGACATCCGGACGGCGGTGTTCAACATCGAGCCGCAGTACGACTTCGAGGACGGACGGCAGCGCCTCCGCGGGTACCGGGCCACGAACATCGTGACTGCGAAGATTCGCGACATCGACCGCACGGGGGAGGTCATCGACGCGGCGGTGACCGCTGGAGGCGACGCGGCCCAGGTGCAGAGCCTCCAGTTCACCATCGACGACCCGGCGGACCTGCAGAACGAGGCGCGAAGGCGCGCGATGGAGAACGCTCGCGAGAAGGCGGAGGTGCTCGCCGACGCGGGCGGCGTCGAGCTAGGCGATGTGGTGAGCGTGAGCGAATCGATCTCCGGATTTCCGCCGCCGATTCCCTTCGCGGCCCGTGAGGTGCAAGCGCCTGCGACGGGCGAGACGCCGATCCAGCCCGGCGAGCTCGAGGTGGTGGTCACGGTCACGGTGCTGTACGAGCTGCGGTAGTGCGAAGCGCTTGCAGCTAGGAGACCCAAGCGCCGCTCCCGCAGTGCACGAAGCCCTCCCGTCGCGGAGGGCTTCGTCGTGCCTGACAGCGTGGTCATGCTGAGGGTGCGGGAAGCGCGCCCGAAGCATCTCTTGCCCCGCAGGACGACGAAGCCCGTCGCCGTCCGAGGGTTTCGTGCTGCGTGAACGCGTGGTCATGCTGAGGGCGCGGGAAGCGCGCCCGAAGCATCTCTTGCCCCGCAGGGCCACGGAGCCCTTCTCGCTGAAGGGTTTCGTTTTGGTGGGGGAGGAGAGATGCTACGCCCTCGCTTCGCTCGGGCTCAGCATGACCCCCGCCCCCTCCCGCTCGCGATCGGACGCGGCGCGCCGGTGGTGGGGCGCGGCCGTCATGCTGAGGGCGCGAGGGAGGCCAGGGCGTAATCGACGCGCGCCGGCGACGTTCTCTCAGTAGCAGGCCTGTCCGCGGCGCGGGTACACTGCGTGTGCCCCGCCCGTTCATCCCAACCGAGGTGTGTCCGTGCAAGACGAGCGCCAGGAACCCACGTCCCCTCTCGGCGAGCCGCCACCGACCCCGGAAGCGTCGCCCCCGTTCGCCGAATCGCCGCGGGCGTCCGAACCAACGCCCGAGGGCATCGCTAAGCCCGCTTCCGATGGAGACGTCGTGTCGGACAGGTCCGCAGCGCGGCCGGTGGAGCCGGAGCCGGTGGTCAGCCGAAGCGCGTTCGTGGCCGGGACCGCCGACGACGCGCCGCCGCGCCGCGCCGGACCGAACGCGCCGTCTCTCGCGCGCATCTACGCCATCTCCGCGGGCGTAGCCGCGCTGGTGAGCGTGTTCGCGGCCGGGATGTTCTTCGCGGGCTTCTACACCCGCGAGGTCATGGACGACGAGCCCTCGGTGGCGGCGAGTGCGGTGTCCCCGGCGACGCAGCCGGCCGCCGGCCAGCCGACCCTGCCGGCGGTGGTGGACGTGAGCGTGGACGACGACCCCGCGCGCGGCCCGGAAGACGCCGCGGTCACGATCATCGAGTTCAGCGACTTCCAGTGTCCGTACTGCGGGCGCTTCTTCCAGCAGACGCTCCCGCAGCTCATGGCTCAGTACGGGGACCGCGTCCGCTTCGTGTACCGCGACTTCCCGCTGGACCAGATCCACCCGAACGCCCGCAATGCGGCCATCGCCGCCGAGTGCGCCGACGACCAGGGGAAGTTCTGGGAGTACCACGACGTCCTGTTCTCCAATCAGCAGGCGCTCGGCGTGGCCGATCTGAAGCGATACGCCGAGCAGCTCGGGCTCGACGTCGCCGCGTTCTCCCAGTGCCTGGACAGCCAGAAGTACAACGACGAGGTCAACGCCGACCTGCGCGATGGACTCCAGGCGGGCGTGACCGGAACGCCGACCTTCTTCATCAACGGGAGGCGGGTGGTGGGCGCGCAGCCCCTCCAGACCTTCCAGACCCTCATCGACCAGGCGCTGGCCGAGTGAGGAGCGCGGCATAGGCTTCGCGGAGCGTCTCGGTCAGGGGGCCCGGCGCGCCGTTCCCCACGGGACGGCCATCGACCGCCGTCAGGGGCAGGACGCCAGCCACGGCGTTCGTGAGGAACGCCTGGGTCGCCCGCGCGAGCGCCGCGGGCTCCAACGGCGCCTCTCGGGCGCGCAAGCCGAGGGAGCGGGCCAGATCGAGCGCGACGGCGCGGGTGACGCCGGGCAGCGCCCCCTCGTCGATGGGCGGCGTGACGATCTCGCCGTCGAGGATGACGAAGAGGTTGGAGAAGGCTCCTTCGGCGAGTCGGCCTCCGGTGTTGAGCAGCAGCGCCTCGTCGGCGCCTCGGCGCCGCGCCTCTTCCCGCGCCAGGACGTTATCCAGGCAGTTCAGCGATTTGACCCGGCTCAGGACCGACGTCTCGTTTCGTCGGACCGACGCGATGACCGCAGAAGCGCCGCGCTCGTAGAGCGACGGCGGATAGTCCGTCGCCGGTCGCGCGGTCAGGAGGACGGCAGGAGCGCCGTCCTCGGCCCCGGCGGTCACCGTGAGGCGCATCCGTGCGTCGTCGAGCCCCAGCCGGCGCGCGAGCGCGTCGATGGCGGCTTCGAGCTCGGGCAGGGTGAGCGGAAGCACCACGGCCAGCGCGTCGCACCCGTCGCGCAGGCGCTGGTAGTGGCGGTCCAGGGCGAGGACGCGGCCATGCCGGGCCCGGAACGTCTCGAAGAGTCCGCGTCCGTGCAGGAGGCCGCGGTCCTCTGCGACGAAGACGGCGCGATCTGCGGGGACGAAGTCGCCGTTCCAGAAGACGTCGGTCATGGCCCTTCGCCGAGCAGCGCGCGTGCCAGCGCCGTGCCCTTGTGCAGCGTCTCCTCGTACTCCTGCGCCGGGTCGGAGTCCGCTACGATGCCGCCGCCGACGTGGAACCACGCCATGCCGTTCCTGGCGACGACCGTGCGAATCGCGATGTTCAGGTCCATGGTCCCGTTGGGGCGCAGATAGCCGATGGCGCCTGTGTAGACGCCGCGCGCCACCGGCTCGATTTCGTCGATAATCTGCATCGCCCGGATTTTGGGCGCGCCGGTCACCGAGCCTCCGGGGAAGGTGGCGCGCAGGAGGTCGACGACGTCGCGGTCGGGCCGCAAGCGGGCGCGGACGGTGGATGTGAGGTGATGGACGGTCGGGAACGACTCGAGCTCGCAGAGGCCGGCCACATGGACGCTGCCGATCTCGGCGACGCGGCCCAGATCGTTCCGCTCCAGGTCGACGATCATGACGTTTTCCGCGCGATCCTTGGCGCTGGCCAGGAGCTCGGCCGCGAGGGCGGCGTCGGCCCGCGGGGCCGGCCCGCGAGGCCGGGTGCCCTTGATGGGACGCGTTTCGACGAGGCGGCTCTCCGGCTCGTACCTGAGAAAGCGTTCCGGTGAGCACGACATCACCACGTAGCCGGGATAGCGCAGGAAAGCCCCGAACGGCGCCGGCGCCTGCGACCGCAGACGCAGATAGGTGTCGAATTCGTCTCGCGCACACGGCGCCTCGAAGCGTTGCGAGAGGTTGACCTGGTAGATCTCGCCCGCGCGGATCCAGACCAGGGCCCGGCGCACCGCGCGTTCGTATGCCTCGCGGGTGAACGTGGACCGCAGCCCGTCGAACGCTGGCGGCAGGCCCGGCGCGGGCCGCGGCGGGGCGAGCAGCCGCGGGTCGGCGCTGTGGAGGGCGTCGTAGAACGCAATGTGGCACTCCGGCAGCGCAAGATCGTCGACGGCGGCGTCGGGGAGGCGTTCGATATGGCGCTTCAGTCCGTATCCGAAGTATCCGACGGCGGCGCCCCGGCCCGCCCGCTCGCGCAGGAGCTCGCGGAGCGCCTCGAACGGATCGCCGGTGAAGCGCTCGACGGGCCCGTGCCGCCGCTCGACTTCGATCCTCCCCCGGTAGCTGCGCAGGATGACGGCGGGGCCGGCGCCCCAGAACGAGCGCGTCCCCAGTCGTTCGTCGGGGAGCGCGCTATCGAGCCAGAAGCCGTACGGTTCTGCGCAGACGGAGCGGATCGTGTTCAGCAGGCGCTGGTCCAAGGGCCCCCCGGAAGGCGGCGTGCGAAACGATCCTACCGGAGGAGCCGCGGGGGCGACAGCGCGGCCCCGCTTCAGGCCTGCGCGTCCCAGTCGCGCAACTTCGCCGTGAGCTCGAGTTCCTCCCCGCCGCGGTTCACGGTCACGGTGACCGTGTCGCCGACCTCCTTCGCGTCGATGGCGTCGGCCAGCTGGTCGAAGGTCTCGATGGGCTGGCCGTCCAGCGCGACGATGACGTCGCCTTCGCGGAGGCCCGCCTCGTCGGCGGCGCTATTGCGCGCCACGTCGGCGACGAGCACGCCCTTCTCCACCTTCAGGTCGAACTCCTCGACGATGCGTGGCGTGACCGTGTCGCCCGAAATGCCGAGGCGCGGGTGGGCGATGGTCTCGCCGGCGATGAGCTTGGGCAGGAAGCGCTTCGCCGTGTCGATGGGGACGGCGTAGCCCACGCCTACGAAGAAGTTGCCGCCCGACGGGTTCTCCACCGCCGTATTGATGCCGATGACCTTACCGTCGAGCGTGAGCAACGGCCCGCCGGAGTTCCCGGGGTTGACGGCGGCGTCGGTCTGAATGAGGCCCCGAATGGGCCGGCCGTTCGCGCTGGACGGGAGGGTGCGGTTCAACCCGCTCACGATGCCCGCGGTCATCGTCGCTTCGAGGTCGAAGGGGTTTCCGATGGCGACCACGGGCTGTCCGACCTTGACCTGCGACGAGTCGCCCAGGGTCGCCGGCTTCAGGAGCTCGCCCGCGTCGCGGGCCTTCACGATGGCGAGGTCGTTCCCGGGATCGCGGCCGAGCACGTCCGCGCGCACCTCGGTGCCGTCAGCGAACGTGACGAACACTTCGTCGAAGCCGCGGACCACGTGGTCGTTGGTCAGGATGTGCCCCTCGGTGTCGAGCACGAGACCGGTCCCGGTGCCCTGAGCGCCCGGAAGCCCGCCCGGCCCAGTCCGCTGTCCGCGGATGAGCACGACGGAGGGACGCACGCGGTCGTAGAGCTCCGAGAGGTCCGAGGTCAGCGGAGAGGCGCCCTGCGGCTGGCTCTCCGGTTCGCTGATGGCGCCGGCCGGCGGCGCCGCGGTCTGGGAGCCTTCCTCCTCCGTGAGCCGGTCGACGCCGATGACGACGCCGGCGCCGAGCAGCATGCTGATAACGATGAGCGGGACGAGCAGCAACGTGGAGCGTTTCACAGCGGGTATCCCCTCCCCATGGAATTCGATGCGGTCGTTTCGTTCCCTATTTTCCTGCGGCGCCGTCGTCTTCGTGTGACGACGTCGTAAAGAAAGTGTAAAGGCGGCGCCTCAGCGCGCCCGCGGCGGGCGCCCCCGGAACTCCGGCCCGCCGTAGGCGCTCCGCCAGAGCGCGTCTTCCAGCGCCAGGCTGACCTCCGCCGCGAAGCCTCCCAGGAGGCGCTCGCGGAGCGTCCGGCGCGGCCGGTACGTCACCAGCCGGCGCTCGACGGCTCCCAGGCGCATGGCCGCCGCGACGGCCGTTTCGAAGTCGCCCGTCTCATCCACCAGCCCGGCTTCGAGCGCCTTGGCGCCGGTGAACACCTCGCCGGTCGCCAGCTCGCGCACCCGCTCGTCGGCCATGCCCCGCGCGTCGGCGACGGACCGCACGAACCGGTCGTAGAACTCGTCGAGCAGCGCCTGTTCGCGCGCCTCCTCTTCCTTCGTGGGCTCCCGGAAGGGCGACCACATGTCCTTGTACGGCCCCCGCTTGTGCACGGTCATGCGGACTCCGAGCCGCGAAAGCAGGTCGCTCACGATGGGCCGCATGGAGAGGACACCGATCGAGCCGATGACGGCCGTGGGCAGGGCGACGATGCGGCGGGCGGCGCAGATGGCGAGATACCCGCCCGACGCCGCCATCCCGCGCACGAAGGCGACGACCGGCTTTTGAGCCGCCAGCCGCCGCAGCGCGAGATGCAGGTGATCGGACCCGGCGACGCTCCCTCCGGGACAGTCGACGTCGACGAGGACGGCTCTCGCCGCAACGGTGCGCTCGAGGTCTCCCAGGATACGCACCAGCTCGGCGACGCGGTGGCCTCCGGCGATCGGTCCGAACAGCTCGACGACGGCGATATGGTCGGGACGCGGGAAGGGGAACATCGGCGGCTTCTCCTCGCCGTCACTGTAGCATGACGAATCGCGGTCCGCGCGGCACTTTTCAGCCTTCGAAGGCGTCGCTACCATGCAACCGCCATGTCTGCCGAACCGACCCCTCCGGCTCCGCGAGACGGCGCGAGAACAGACGAGGTGCGGCGCCTCCAGCGGAACCTGCAGGGCGAGATCGACGGCGCCGCCCTCTACCGGCTCCTCGCGGCGGCCGAGCCGGACCCCGCGCGAGCCCGGGTGTTCGAGGAGCTGGCGCAGGTCGAGGACCGCCACGCCTCGGTCTGGCGCGAGAAGCTCCAGGAGCTGGGCGTCGCTCCTCCCGCCGGAGCCCCCAGCTTCCGCGTTCGGGCCATCGGGTGGCTCGCGCGGCGGTTCGGGGTGGACGCCGTGCTCCCCATCGTCCGCACCATGGAGGCGACCGGTTACCAGGACTACATGGCGCAGGACGCGACGGCGCAGGCGCTGGCTCCCGACGAGCGTAAGCACGCCCGGACGCTGGCGACGCTGAGCCGGACGGCGCCGGCGCCGCCGGAGGAGATCGCCGCGCGCGAGCCCTGGCACCGCCGAGGCACGAGCGGGACGCTGCGGGCTACGGTGTTCGGTGTGAGCGACGGTCTGGTGTCCAACACGTCGCTGGTGATGGGCTTCGCGGGGGCGCAGACCGAGGGGAAGTTCGTGCTGCTGGCGGGGCTCGCGGGATTGCTCGCGGGCGCCTTCTCCATGGCCGCGGGTGAGTACGTCTCCATGCGTGCGCAGCGGGAGCTGTTCGAACGCCAGATCGAGCTCGAACGCGACGAGCTGGCGATGGCGCCGGAGGAGGAGCGCCGGGAGCTCGCGCTAATCTACCGGGCGAAGGGCGTGCCGAAGGAAGAGGCGGAGGCCATGGCGGACCGGCTCATGGCGAGCCCCGAGTCGGCGCTGGACACCATGGTCCGCGAAGAGCTCGGGCTGGACCCGGGAGAGCTCGGCTCGCCCTGGGGCGCGGCCATCGGCTCGTTCATCGCCTTCGCGCTGGGGGCGCTGGTCCCGGTCGTGCCGTTCTTCTTCGGGGCGAACGCGAGCCTGCCCTTCGTCGTCGCGAGCGCCGCGATGAGCGCCGTGGCTGTGTTCGGCGTCGGGGCGGCGCTGTCGCTCTTTACCGGTCGCAACGCCCTCGTCAGCGGACTGCGACAGCTCGCGATCGCGGCGGCCGCAGCGGCGCTGACCTTCGGCGTCGGCCGGCTGATCGGAGTGTCTACCGGTGTGTGAGCACGCGGGAGCCGCCGGCGGGCTGGACCTCCGAGCGTTCATCCGCGATGTGCCCGACTTTCCTCAGCCAGGCGTGCTCTTTCGTGACATCACGCCGCTGCTGCAGGACGCGGCCGCGTTCCGTCAAGTGATCGACGACTTCACGGCGTATCTGCGCCCGCGGCGGATCGAGGCCATCGTCGGCATCGAGTCGCGCGGCTTTCTGTTCGGCGCGCCCGTCGCGTACAACCTCGGGGTCCCCTTCGTCCCAGTGCGGAAGGCGGGCAAGCTTCCCGCCGAGCGCATGTCCGTCGAGTACGCGCTCGAGTACGGACAGGGACAGCTCGACATCCATGCCGACGGGCTGCGCCCGGGACAGCGAGCGGCGCTGGTCGACGACCTGCTCGCGACCGGAGGCACTGCGGAGGCCGCGGCGCGACTCATCGAGATGCTGGGCGCCGAAGTGGTCTCGATCCTGTTCCTCGTCGTGCTGGACGACCTGGGCGGCATGGAACGGCTCGCGGGCCGCGACGTCCACGCGCTCATCCACTACTGAGCGGCCCGCCCGGGTCCTGACGGTTCGCGACCCGCCGCGTTTGTCAGGCCGAAGAGCGGCAGCGCGCGATCGACGTCTTCCGGTGTGTTCAGGTCGACGGTGACCACGGCGTCGTCGAACGGCACGAGCCGCGTCTCGCTTGCGTGCGCGCGGAGCACGGCGCGCATTCCGAGCGTCTCCTCCGTGACCTGGCGGAGCTCCGGCAGCAGCGCCGCGCTCAACGCGACCGGATGGCCGCGACGCCCCCGGTGCTCGGGTTGCGTGACGAGGGCGCCGCCGCGCTCGTGCTCGGCGAGCAGCCGCAGGACGACGTCCCGGGGCCGCGGCTGGTCGACCGAGAGCACGACGACGGCATCGGCGTCGTAGGGCACGGCCTGGGCGCCCGCCCGGAGCGACGACGCCCGCCCTTCGTCGTAGCGGGGGTTCACGACCACCTCGACATTGGGGTGGTCCAGATGGGGGAGAATGGCGTCGGCGTCGTGGCCGAGCACCACGATGACGGGGTCGCAGCCTGCCGCCGCGAGTTCGGTGACCTGATAGGCGACGAGCGTCTGCGAGCCCCACGGAAGCAGGGGCTTCGGACGGCCCATGCGTTCGGATCTCCCGGCAGCCAGGAGGATGGCGGCGACGCGCTTCATGGCGATTCGGGCTCGTTCATCCCGGTCGCGCGGGCGACGCTTCTGGTACGATGCGGCGGAACGTCATGGGCATCTATTACGAACAGGAGCCTCGATCGCGGGAGCCTGGCGGCTGCTCCCAGGTGCTGATCCTCACGTGGGCGGCGTTCAGTATCCTGTTCTGGCCGATGCTCGCGCTCGGGCTGCTGCTTGGCGTCCTGGCCTCGGCGTTGATCCTCCTGGCGATTCATCCCGCTCTGGCGCTCATCCCGCTGGCCGTGGCGGCGGTGGGCATCTGGCTCTTCGCCAGGTGGGAGCGCCGCCATTTCCGTTCGCCCGGCGCGCCGCCGGACCTGTAACGTTCAGCTCGTCACCGGGCCCGGCGTCCGGCCGGCCCGCTGGTGCGCCAGCGCGCTCAATACCTCGAGGACGAGGCGATGCGCCACCTCGGCCGTGACTCCGGCGGGCCCGTCGTACGGCGGCGCCACCTCCACGACATCCAGCGCCACCAGCTCTGTCTCCAGCGCGATGCGCCGCACCGCCCGCAAGAGCTCGCGAGGCGCGAATCCCCCGGGCTCGGGCGTTCCCGTGCCCGGGGCGAACCCAGGGTCGAGGACGTCCACGTCGACCGAGAGGTAGACGAACCGGGCGTGCTCGCGCAGCTCCTCCAGCGCCCGGTCGAGCACGCGGTCGATTCCCTCGCGCTCGACCTCTTCCATGAGGTGCCAGCGCATCCCTTGCTCGCGCATCCAGCGCCAGACGTCGTCAGGGGGCCAGTAGCCCCGCAGGCCGACCTGGACGAAGTTGGGGCCCGGGACAGCGCCGCTGGTGATCAGGCGGCGCATGGGTGTGCCGTGACTCAGGGCGACGCCCCAGGCCTCGTCGGCCGTGTCGGCGTGGGCGTCGAAATGGATGACGCCGACCGAGCCCGGCCCGCGCGCCTCGGCGACGGCCGACGCCGACGGGTACGTGATCGAATGGTCACCCCCGAGGACGACCGGAATAGCGCCCGCGTCGACGACCTCGCGCACTTTACGTTTGACGCCCGCGTGGCTTCGTTCGATGTCGCCGGGGGCCATTTCGGCGTCGCCGTAGTCGAACACGCGTAGCGTCCTCAGCGGGTATACCTCGAGGCCCAGGTGATAAGCCCCACGCCGCAGATTGGACGCCACGCGGATGGCCCGAGGGCCGAACCGCGCCCCCGGGCGATGCGTCGTCGCCCAGTCCACGGGAGCGCCGACGATGACGACGTCGGGGCGCTCGGCGCGAAGCTGATCGACGGATTCGATACGGGGAACGCGAAGGTAGGTCTCGCCGCCGGACGTGAAGGCGGGCTGGTCGGACATGCGATCGTAGACCATCGTAGTGGGAGCTTAGCACGCCGCGCGGCGGACCGCGTCAGGGGCGGGACTTGTCGTACGGGGGCGCCGGGTCGTACTCGAGCGCGCGTCGCAAACGCCGCGCCAGGTCGGGCGAAGCCAGCACGCCGACGAGATACAGCGCCATGTCGATGCCGGCGGAAACGCCCGCCGCCGTGATGACGTTGCCGTCTTGCACCCAGCGGTCGGAAGTGACGGTGAGGCCCCCGAGCGCCTGAAGCCTCTCGCGCCATTCCCAGTGCGTCGTCACGCGGCGCCCGGCGAGCAGCCCCGCGCGGTGGGCCAGGAACGCTCCGGTGCAGACGGAGCCGACCAACGCGGCGCTCCGGCCAGTCCGCGCGACGTACTCGACCAGCGTGGGGTTGTCGCAACCGTGTCGCGCGCCAGCGCCGCCGGGAATGATGAACACGTCCGGTTGCGGCGCGTCTTCCAGGAAGTAATCGACCTGGAGGGCGGCGCCAATGGCTCCGCGCACCGTCCGCGTCTCAGCCACGGTGAAGAGCCGCCAAGGGTTGTCGGCGAGCTCGGCCGCGACGCCGAGGACCTCGAACGGCCCCGCGAAGTCGAGCTCTTCGAACTGCGGGAAGAGGACGAAGCCGATGTTGAGAGTCACGCCGCGCCTCCGTTTTGAGCAAAGTATCCGCGAGTCTACTGGCTCGAAAGGCGCGGCACAACGTTGTGGCGGCGGCATGCCTTCGTGATCTCGCTCCGGCTCCGTCGCAAAAGATTCGCGTATACTTCCGCGGGAGGAACTGCATGCTCCGGGTGGATCCGGAGGCGGACGCCCTCTACCTCACTCTGGGAGAGGCGCTCGCCGCCGCGTCCGAAGAAGTCGCGCCCGGCGTGGTGAACACGTTCGAGGCGCGCAAAGGGTGGCGTGGATGGAGCGGAGGACGTTTCGGGTACTGCTGGAATGGGACGCCGATGAGCGCGTCTGGGTGACGCACGTGCCGGAACTCGACGACCTCTCGACGTTCGGCGATACACGGGAAGAGGCGCTCGCGAACACAAGAGAAGCCATCGTGGGCTACTTCGAAGCCCTGGAAAAGGCGGGCCTGCGGCTGCCGGCCGCCAATGGACAGATGGAATGGGTTGACCTCGAGGTCGCCGTTCCGTGACGCGCCTGCCGCGCGTCAGCGGCAAGGACCTCGTGCGAGCCCTGCAGCGTGGAGGCTTAGCTGATCCACATTCGAGGCAGTCACCACTATCTGAGGTCCCCCTATCGCCCTGGCCTCGTGGTGGTGCCGGTCCACGGAAGTCGTACGCTCCCCGTCGGGACGCTTCGTTCCATCCTCCGGCAGGCGGGGCTCGACGCCGAAGGGCTGAACGCGCTGCTCGAAGCGTAGGCTCCGCTGTCCCGCGCCGATGCCCGTTCGGTACCGTGGCGGTCGCTGCGCCTGGAGACCAGAAGGCTCGGCTTGGGGAGGGAGCCCGCAAGTGTCCCGCAAGTGTGCTGAAGGGGCAAGATGCCGTGGAGTACCGACTGACGCGGCACGCGAGCGACGTGCTGGAGAAACGAGGCATCCTACGTGGATGGATGGAGCGAGTGCTTCGGGAGCCGCAACGGATAGAGCCCGACTCGATGGACCCCGGTGTGGAACACCGGCTCGGTCGCGTGGCGGAAGCCGGGGGCAAGGTGTTGCATGTCGTAGTGAACGTCGGGTCGCATCCGCCGGGTCATTAGCGTATACTTCGACCGGAGGAAGCGCATTCCATGAAGCTCAAGGTGGATCGGGAAGCGGACGCCCTCTACCTCACTCTGGGAGAGGCGCCCGCCGCCGAGTCCGAAGAAGTCGCGCCCGGCATCATCGTGGACTACGACGAGAGGGGCCGCGCCGTGGGCATTGAGATTCTCCATCTCAGCAGCCGGGTGTCCGAGGAAGAACTGCGGCGGCTGCTGTTCGAGTCGGTTCCCGTCGGGAGTTAACTCCCGGTCTCGTTCTCCGGCAGGCAGGGCTCGGCGCGGAAGGGCTGAACAGGCCGCTCGAGGCCTAGGCTCCGCTGTCCCGCGGCGAGGCCCGTTCGGTACCATGCCCGTGTGCTGACCAAGCGCGTCATCCCCTGCTTCGACGTCGACAAGGGCCGCGTCGTGAAGGGCGTCTCGTTCGTCGAGCTGCGCGACGCCGGCGACCCCGTCGAGCTCGCGTCGTTCTATGACGCGCAGGGCGCCGATGAGCTCGTCTTCCTCGACATCACGGCGTCGTCCGACGAGCGCCAGACGGTGTATGAGATGGTGGAGCGCACGGCGGACCAGGTGTTCATCCCCTTCACCGTCGGGGGAGGCGTCCGCTCCGCCGACGACGTGCGCCGGCTGCTCGAGCTGGGGGCCGATAAGGTCTCGCTGAACACGGCTGCCGTCGCCGATCCCCGGCTCGTGGCCGAGACGTCGCATCGTTTCGGGAGCCAGTGCATCGTCGTCGCCATCGATGCGAAGGCGGTGGCGCCGGGCAAGTGGGAGGTCTACACCCACGGGGGAAGGCGCCCTACGGGCCTGGATGCCGTGGAATGGGCGAAGCGGGTCGTCGAGCTGGGCGCGGGAGAGATCCTGCTGACGAGCATGGACGCCGACGGCCATCAGGACGGATACGACCTGGCGCTCACGCGCGCCGTGGCCGAGGCGGTCGAGGTGCCGGTCATCGCGAGCGGCGGCTGCGGTCACCCGCAGCACATGGTCGACGCCGTCACCCAGGGAAAGGCGGACGCCGTGCTCGCGGCGAGCGTCTTCCACTTCGGAACGTTCACGATTCGCGAGGCCAAGGAGTACATGGCCGCGCGGGGGATTCCGGTGCGGCTGTAGGTGCCAGACATCACAAAGGAGTTCGACGTTGCCTCTGAAGTTCGACGAGCGCGGCCTCATCCCCGCCATCATCCAGGACGACGAGACGGGTGACGTGCTCATGCTCGGATGGATGAACGAAGAGTCGCTGCGCCTCACGCGCGAGCGCGGGCAGGTGGTCTTCTGGAGCCGGAGCCGTCAGGAGCTGTGGCACAAGGGCGCGACGTCGGGCGACTACCTCGAGGTGCGCTCCATCGCCGCCGACTGCGACGAGGACGTCTTGCTCGTGCGCGTCCGAATGCTGGGGAAGGGCGTCTGCCACACGGGCGCGCGCTCGTGCTTCTTCAACCCGGTCGGCTGACCTGTCAGAGCCGGCGCTCCCGCAAGCGGGCGCGATAGCCCTGGATGGCCGCCAGCGCCTCGGGAGCCGAGAGCCCGAAGCGGTGCAGCGAGTGCCGCGCGAGCTCCAGGGCGACTTCGTCGTCGGGCACCACCGCTTCCGTGACTCCCGCCTCGTACAGCTTCTGCGCCTCCGTCGCCAACGACGCCCGGGCGATGACATCCAGGCGCGGGTTGATGGCGCGGGCTCGCTCCACCAAGAGACGGGTGGCGAAGGGGTCGGGCAGCGTCACGATGAGTACCCGCGCGTTCCGCAGGTCCATCCGTTCCAGCACCGATGGGCTCGCGGGCGCTCCTTCCAAGACCTCGAAGCCCCGCTCTCGCGCCTCGCGGGCCAGACGGCGGTCTTCTTCGACGATCAGGACGCTGAACCGGTTCGAGAGGATCGTCGCCACGATTTCGCCAACCCGGCCGAAGCCGCAGATGACCGCTCGCCGTCCCACCCGGACCGGCGCTTGCTCCGGGTTGGCGGTGGGCAGTGGTGCGGCGATCCACCCGCGAGCGGACCACGCATGCGCCGCCCGAACGATCAGCGGACTGAGCACGATCGAGATGACAGCGGCGGTCAGCACGACGCTGAAGACATCGTCGCTGATTACGTCGCGCTGGAGCCCGTCCCGGGCGAGCACGAAGGAAAACTCGCCCGCGGGCGCGAGGAGCGCCGCCGTGAGGGCGCTCACGCGCTCGCTCCTCCCTGTCCGTCGCGCCAGCGCGTACGTCACCACCGGTTTCAGGAGCAGGATGATGGCGAGGGCGAGCAGGACCGACGCCCATTCGTCCACGATGACCGCGGGGTCGATGAGCATCCCCGCGGAGACGAAGAAGAGCACGGCGAAGACGTCGCGCGTCGGCAGGAGGTCCCCCAGGACGCGATACGAGAGGTCCGATTCCGACACGACGATGCCTGCGAGGAAGGCGCCTATCGCCAACGAGAGGCCGATGTACTCGGACGCGAGCGCCGTTCCGATGACCAGGGCGGCGATGGCGATGAAGAAGAGCTCGCGCGAGCGCTCTTCGGCGATCTGATTCAGGAACAGGGGGACGACGCGAAGGCCCACGACGAGCACGGCGGCGACGAACGCCGTCGCCTTCGCGGCCGCCAGAAGCATGTCGCGCGCCACCTGCTGGACCGCGGCGCCCTCCGTGAACGCCGCCAGGACCACGATGAGCACGACGACCGCGAGGTCCTGGACCACTGACCAGCCCACGGCGACGCGTCCGTGTTCGGACTCGATCTCGGCGCTGGCGGCGAGGGAGCGTACCAGCACGACGCCGCTGCTGATGGAGAACGCGGCGCCGAGGTAGAAGGCCTCGTCGTGAGAGAGGCCGAGAGCCGCGAACAGCGCCCACCCGGCGGCGAAGACGCCCGCGATCTGGGTGACGGCGGCCAGGGTGAGCCATCCACCGAGACGCGCGAGGTCGGCGATGGAGAATTGGACGCCGATGGAGAACAGCAGGAGGACGACGCCGATCTCGGCGATGAGGCGGAGCCGGTCCACATCGCCGACGAAGCCCGGTGTGAAGGGCGAGATAACGACGCCGGCGATGATGTACCCGACGACGGAGGGAAGACGGAGGCGGGACGCGAGCCACCCGGCAGCGAGCGCGATGGCGAGGGCGACGCCCACGTCGACGAGGAGGCTCGACTCCTGCCCCATGCCTCAGTCTACGGGATGCGCAGCCGGAGAGGCCGCAGTTCGGTCACGGCGAGCCGTGCGCCGGAGCTTCGCGCGCTGTGAGCCCGAAATGGGCGCGATGCGATGTGTAATACGCCACCCCGAGGGCAAATCCTGCGAGGCACAGGGACGCCTCGAGCATCACGGTCTCGGGCACACCGACGTGTTGCGCGAGGCGCCCGGTCAGGTAGCCGCCGACGGGCGTGGATCCCGCGAACAGCAGCATGTACAGGGACATCACGCGCCCGCGCAGTTCGTCGGGAGCTGAGAGTTGCAGTGTCGTGTTGGCCGTGGCGGTGAAGAACGTGCCTGCAGCCCCCACCAGGACCAGCAGGGCGACCGTCACAGGGAACCACCGGCTCACCCCGACGCCCGCCAGTGCGAGTCCGAAGGCGCCGGCGCCGGCCAGCATCGTCCGCAGCGAGGACCGTCGCTGCGCGGCGAGGGCCGCCGCCGCGACCAACGCGCCGGCGCCCACGGACGCCGTCATCAATCCGAGCCCCACGGATCCCCTGTGGAGCACGTAGCGGTCGACGAGCGGAAGAACGACGCTGAAGTTGTAGCCGAAGGTGCCGACGAACGCGAGCATCAGCACCACGAGCAGGGCGGGAGGCGTGGCGAGCGCATACCGCAAGCCTTCGGTCACTTCGCGCAGAGGATGCGCGCGGGACGACGCCACGCGCGGAGAGCTCCTCAATTGGGAAGGGTCGATGAGCAGCAGTGCGGCAATGACGGGAAGGAAGCTGACGGCGTTCGCGAGGAAAGCGCCGCGTACGCCGATGGTGGCGATCACGAATCCGCCCACCGCCGGGCCGAGCAGGCGCGCGGCGTTGAACATGCCGGAATTGAGCGCAATGGCATTCGGCAGGTCGTCTTTGCCGACCATTTCCACCACGAACGATTGACGTGTCGGCTGGTCGAACGCGTTAGCGAGCCCGAGGACGAACGCGAGGCCGTACACGTGCCAGAGCCTGACCTGCCCGGTCCAGACGAGCAGGGCGAGCGACGCCGCCTGCGCGGCGGCGAGGGTCTGGGTGAGGACGAGGAAACGGTGCTTCGGAACGCGGTCCACCACCACGCCCGCAACCAGCACGAAGACGGTGATGGGAAGAAACTGGAGCATGGTGACCGTGCCGAGTGCGGCCTTCGAGTTCGTCAATTCGAGCACGAGCCACGCCTGGGCGATGGTCTGCATCCAGGTGCCTGTCTGGGAGATGCTCTGTCCAGCGAAGAAGAGGCGGTAGTTGCGGTGACGAAGCGCGCGGAACGTGCGGGAGAGGGCGGCGCCTGCTGGCGCGGCCGCGGAAGAATCGAGCGCCGTGGTGTTCTCGATTCGAGGTCGCACAACTCGTATCGTATCGCGCCCGCTGGTGGGACGGGCCGAGAAACGAACGCACCCCGGACACGCCGGGGCGCCGGTCATCCCAGCGAGGCTTCGGCGTTACGTCTGCTCTTCGGTCATGCCGTAGCGGCGCAAGAAGCGCTCGACACGGCCGGCCGTGTCCACGATGCGCTGCTGTCCGGTGAAGTACGGATGGCACGCGGAGCACACCTCGACGTGGATGTTCTTCTTCGTCGAGCGGGTGGTGAAGGTATTGCCGCACGCGCAGTGCACCGTGGCTTCGCCGTATTCGGGATGAATCTTCGGCTTCATGGCTACGTTACGCCGTCACCGGGTAGACGCTGACCTGCTTGCGGCGCCCCTTGGCGTAGGGCTCGAACTTGACGGCGCCTTGCACCAGGGCGTACAGCGTGTGGTCCCGTCCCACGCCCACGTTGACGCCGGGGTGAATACGCGTGCCCCGCTGGCGCACGATGATCGTCCCCGCGGGGATGACCTGGCCGTCGTACCGCTTCACCCCCAGGCGCTTCGCGTTGCTGTCGCGGCCGTTCTTGGTGCTACCGCCGCCCTTCTTGTGTGCCATGGCTTATGCCTCACCCTCTTCCGGGGCCGTCGATTCGCTCTTCTTGGACCGCGCCCGCTTCGGGCGCTCCTCCACTGCCGGCGCGTCCGCCTCGGGCGTGGCCGCGCGGGACCGGCGTGCGCGCGGCTTCGCTTCCGCCTCCGGCGCATCCGCCTGCGCTTCCGCCGCCGGAGCCTCGGCGGCGGGAGCCTCCGGGGCGGCCTCGGCCTGGGCCTTGCGCCGCCCGCGCCGCGGGGCCTCCTCGGCGGGCTCCGCTTCGCCCGGCGCGAGGATGCGCTCGATGCGCAGCTGGGTATAGGCCTGCCGGTGCCCCCGCTTGCGGCGGTACCGGATCTTGGATTTGTACTTGAAGACGGTGATCTTCTTGTCGCGACCCTGGGCCGCGACCTCGGCGATCACCCGGGCGCCCTCCACGAGCGGCGTGCCCACCGTCACCTCCCCGTCGCGAGCGAGCAGCAGGACCTCGGGCAGCTCCAGCCGGGCGCCTTCTTCCGCGTCGATCTTCGGGACGCGGATGGTGCGGCCCTCCTCGACCCGGAACTGACGACCCCCGCTGCGCAGGACGGCGTACATGGCCGGTACCTCGTGACAAAGAAATTCCGCCCTCGGGCGGATGGCGCGCTGCATTCTATCGGCGGACCCGCTCAGGGGTCAAATGCCTGTACGGGTGCAGTACATGCCGTACACCTACCTCCTTTCTGGAGCATGGGTG
>JBBING010000039.1:0-21146 GCA_037444005.1 Chloroflexota bacterium | reverse complement strand
GCGGGGAGCGCGCCGGCCGCTCGCCGCGCTGCTGGGCGCGTACGGCGCCGCGAACCTGGGCGCGACGGCGTGGGAGGCCCGCCGTTGCGGACTGCCCTCGGCGCTCGCCCTTCCCGTAGCCTTCGCTGCGCTGCATGTGAGCTATGGTATCGGCTTCTTCGCGGGGCTCGCGGGCCTGGCGCGCGCGAGGGCGGCGCGCAGGGAGCGGCAGGAGGCGCCGCTGTGAGCCGGCCGCCGTCGGCCCACGCGGTCGAGACGCCGGACGCGCCGCTGCGCACCCGTGCCCGGCATGACCCCTCGGACCCCGGGGCTCTGTATCTCACACAGCGGCGCGACGCCGACCTGCGGACGCTGCTCCGGGACCTGGGGCTGACGGACCTTTCGGGACTGCGCATCCTCGACGCGGGTTGCGGCGACGGAGGCCTGCTGGCCCGGTTCGTGGAATGGGGCGCCGCGCCGGACGGCCTCGCCGGCGTCGATCTCTCGGCGGCCCGCCTCGTGAGGGCGAAGGCTCGGGTTCCCGGCGCGCGGTTCGAGCGGGCCGACGCGGCGGCGCTGCCCTTCCCGGACGGCGTGTTCGATGTCGTGACGATGTGCACGCTGCTGAGCTCCATCGTCGACCCGGCGCGCCGGGCGACGGCACTGCGGGAGGCCTCGCGCGCGCTCCGGTCCGGAGGATGGCTCATCGTGTACGATTTCCCCTGGAACCCGCTGAACCGCGAGGTGCGGCCCGTGCGGCTCGGCGAGCTGCGGCGCGCCCTGCCCGGCCACCCGATGACCGCCCGCCGGGTCACTTTGGCGCCGCCGCTGGCGCGACTGCTCGCGCCACGCGCGCCGGGCCTCTGCGCGTTCCTGGAGCGCCTGCCGTTGCTGCGGAGTCATCTGCTCGTCGCCATCGGGAAGCCCTGACCGTTGGGAACGCGGACTCTCAACCTCGTCATCCTCGGAATCATCGCCGTGGCCGTCTTCGGAAGCCTCTGGATCGTCTTCGGCTCTGGCGTTCAGAAGCGGCTCGACTGGGACGGGGGGTTCGTCCCCGCGATGGTCGAGGGCCGCGTGCGACGCATCGTCGTCCTCGACGGTCGGCTCGAGGTCACGCTGGCCGACGACGACACGGTGTACCGGGTCGATCTGCCCGAAGGTACGTCCATGGACGGCCTCGTGCGCTTCTTCGGCCTGACTACGGAGAGCGGTATCGAGGTGGTGGGATACGAGCTGCCGACGCCCGAGCCGACGCCGACGCCGGTCCCCGCTGAGCCGGAGGAGGAATGACCGAGCCTTTCCTTCCCTACTGCCTGCCCGACATCGGCGACGAGGAGATCGACGCCGTCGTCGAGACGCTCCGTTCGGGCTGGTTGGCCCCTGGGCCCCGGGTGCTCGCGTTCGAGCAGGCGTTCGCTGAGCGGATCGGCGCTCGCCACGCCATCGCGGTCACGTCGTGCACCGCGGGGATGCATCTGGCGCTGCTGGCGTGCGGGGTCGGGCCGGGCGACGAGGTCATCGTGCCGGCGATCACGTTCCCGGCGACGGCGAACGTGGTCATTCACGCGGGGGCGACGCCGGTGCTCGCCGACGTGGACCCGCGGGACCTCACGCTCGACCCCGCGGCGGCGCGCGCGAATCTGACCCCGCGCACGAAGGCGATCATGCCCGTGCACTACGCCGGGCAGGCCTGCTGCATGGAGGAGCTGCGGGCCATCGCCCGGGAGCGCGGGCTGCGCGTCATTGAAGACGCCGCCCACGCCTTCGGGACGACCTACCGTGGGGAGCCCGTCGGGCGGACGTCGGACGCCGCGGTGTTCAGCTTCTATGCCACGAAGAACATCACGACAGGCGCGGGCGGCATGGTCACCACCGACGACGATCGCCTCGCGGAGGAGGTGCGGCGCCGGCGGATGCACGGGCTCAGCGCTGACGCGTGGGGCCGCTACACGGAGTCGGGCACGCCCTTCTACCGGGTGGTGGCGCCGGGGTTCAACTACGCGATGGGCGACATCGAGGCGGCCATCGGGCTCGCCCAGCTCCGCCGTGCGGAGGCGCTCCTGGCGCGCCGCCGCTCGCTCGCCGAACGGTACGCGGACCTGCTGGGCGACCTGCCCGAGATCGCGCTGCCTGAGGAGCGCGAGCCGGGGCACTCGTGGCATCTCTACGTCATCCGGCTCCGGCGCGGCGCCCTGAGCATCGACCGCGACGCCTTTCTCCGCGCCATGCGGGAGGAGGGGATCGGGACCTCTGTCCACTTCATCCCGCTGCACTACCATCCGTACTATCGGGAGACGTTCGGGTGGAAGCGGGGCGACTACCCGCAGGCCGAGGCCGCGTTCGAAGAGATCGTGTCGCTGCCGCTGTACACGCGGATGAGCGACGCGGACGTGGAACGGGTGGCGAAGGCGGTGCGCCGTATCGTAGAACGACATCGGAGGTGAAGGGCATCGCATCGCGCGCCATGGACGTGGTGGTGAGCGCCGTAGGGCTGGTCGCGCTGGCGCCGCTCTTCGCGCTCATCGCCGTCGCCATCAAGCTCGAATCGCGAGGGCCGGTGATCTTCAAGCAGACGCGCATCGGCTACAAGGGGAAGCCGTTCACCCTGTACAAGTTCCGCACGATGCGCCACGACCCTTCTCCCGAACGCGCCGTCGCCAACATGGACGACGAAGCGCTCACCGTCGACGACTTTCACACGTACATGTTCTATCCGCCGGAGGACCGCGTGACGCGCGTCGGCCGGTTTCTGCGGCGCACGAGCCTGGACGAGCTCCCGAATCTGTTCAACGTCCTGAAGGGCGACATGAGCCTGGTGGGGCCGCGGCCCGAGGTGCCCCGGCTGGTCGAGCAGTATCCGCCCGAGTATCACCGCAGGCACGACGTGCGACCGGGCATCACGGGGCTGGCGCAGGTCAACGGACGGGGCGATTTGACCTACCACGAAACCATTGTCTACGATCTCGACTACGTCAATAACCACTCGTTCCTCCGGGACCTGGCCATCCTGGCCCGCACGGTCCCCACGGTGTTGCGCCGCAGAGGCGCGCGCTGACGTGAGCGGTCGGACCGATCCCATGAGCGACCTCGAACCCGCTCGGACGCCGCCGCACTCCCGGACCGCACCGGAAGGCAACGAAACGCTCGCCACCGGCTTCTCTGTGGGCCGCTTCCTCGGGTTCGCCGCCGTCCTCGCGTTGGACGCGGCCATCGTGATGGCGAGCTACGCGGCCGCCCTCGCTCTCCGCTTCGACGGCGACATCCCGAGCCAGTCCGTCGACTTCTTCCTCAAGGTCGCTCCCGGCATCGTGATCCCGTATCTGCTGGGGAACTACTTCTTCCGCATCTACCGGACGGCGTGGCAGTACGCGGGCATCGCCGACGCCATCAATCTGGCGTTCTCCGTCGGGACGGTGTCGATCATCCTGTTCGGCGTCAACGCCTTCATGTCGCCGCGGCACATCCCTCTCACGGTGAATGTGACGGCGCCGGCGCTGATCTATCTGGCGATGGGGGCGACGAAGCTCTGGCCCAGGCTGCGGCGGGCCAATCCCCTCAGCGCGTGGTCCGACACCTCGAAGCGGGTGCTCATCGTCGGGGCGGGCCACACGGGACAGTTCCTGGCTCGCGAGCTCCTGTCAAATCCGGGGCTGGGCCTGCGGCCCGTCGCCTTCGTCGACGACGACCCGCGGAAGCGCGGCCTGCGGCTGCACGGCGTCGTCGTCGAAGGCGCGCGAGACGACATCCCGGCGCTGGTGAGGAAGCGCGGCATCCAGCTCATCGCGCTGGCGATTCCGTCGGCCCCGGGGCAGGCGGTGCGGGACATCATCGGCATCTGCCAGCGCACCGGCGTGCCCCTGCGGACGGTGCCCGGGCTCCGAGACCTGGTGCGGAGCGGCCCGGGGGCGGCCCACCTCCGCGAAGTGACGGTCGAGGACCTTCTGGGGCGCCCCGAGGTGGAGATCGACGCGCGGGCCTGCTCCGACGCGCTGCGGGGCCGCGTGGTGCTCATTACGGGCGCCGCCGGCTACATCGGCGCCGAGCTCGCCCGCCAGGTGTTCCTGTACGAGCCGGCGGTGCTCCACCTTCTCGACTCCAACGAGACGGGGCTTTACGACCTGCAGCGCGAGCTGGAAGCATCCCGGACGGCGACGGATGTGCGGATCTGGCTGTGCGACGTGAGCGACGAGGGGGCCGTGCGCCGCGCCTTCGACGCCGCACGGCCCGAGATCGTGTTCCACGGCGCCGCCTATAAGCACATCCCCGTGCTCGAGGAGCATCCGGAGGCGGCGCTCCAGACGAACATCGTCGGCACGCTGAACGTGGCGCGCGCCGCCCGGGAGACGGGGGCGCGCAAGTTCGTGTTCATCTCGTCGGACAAGGCGGTGGACCCGGACAACGTTTACGGGGCGAGCAAACGCATCGGCGAGCTGCTCATGTCTGCCCTGGGCGAGGAAGGGCCCACCGTGTTCTGCGCGGTTCGCTTCGGCAACGTCATGGGAAGCCGCGGCAGCGTCGTCCCGCTGTTCTTGAGCCAGATCGAGCGCGGCGGGCCGGTGTTGCTGACGCATCCCGACGCGACGCGCTACTTCATGTCGGCGCCGGAAGCGGTCTCGCTGGTGATTCAGTCGGCGGCGTTCGCCGGTCAGGGCCAGATCTTCATCCTCGAGATGGGCGAGGTCATCAAGATCGCCGACCTCGCGGAGAAAATGATCCGCCTCAAGGGTCTGGAACCGGGGATCGACGTGAAGATCGAGTACACGGGCCTGCGTCCCGGTGAGCGCCTGCACGAGGAGCTGGTCGGCGCGAACGAGCGGCTTGCGCCGACGGACCACCCCAAGATCATGCGCGTGGAGGGCCGGCCGAACGTATCGGCGGAGGAGCTGGTGCGCAAGATCGAGGAGCTGGCGCGAGAGGCGCCGCAGCGGCGGGAGGAGCTCGCGGCGCGCATCCACGCGCTCGCCCGCCTCGACCGGCGCGACACCGTCCCTGCGCCCGCGCCGGCCGCTTCCGAGAACCAGGACGCCCGTTGAAGGTCCTCTCCATCGTCGGATCCAGGCCTCAGTTCCCCAAGGCCGCGGCGCTCCACCGGGCGCTCACGGCGCGCGGCCACACACACGTCATCGTTCACACGGGGCAGCACTACGACCCGCAGTTGTCCGACGCCTTCTTCGCCGACCTGAGCCTGCCTCCGCCGGACTACCACCTGGGTGTCGGCTCGGGCGCCCATGGACAGCAAACGGGTCTGACCCTCCAGCGGGTCGAGCCGGTGCTCGAACGCGAGCGCCCCGACTGGACGCTGGTCTACGGCGACACCAACGCCACGCCCGCGGGGGCGCTGGCGGCGGTGAAGCTCCACCTTCGATGCGCGCACGTCGAAGCCGGGCTTCGCAGCTTCGACCGAAGCATGCCGGAGGAGATCAACCGCATCGTCGCAGACCACGTCTGCGACCTGCTGTTCGCGCCGACGGAACACGCGGTCGCGAACCTCCGGCGGGAGGGCCTCGGGGTCGAGGGCGGCCCTGGCGTCCAGGTGGAGCTCACGGGCGACGTCATGTACGACTCGCTCCTGTACCATCTGCCGGCCGCGGAAGCGCGATCCAGTATCATGAGGACGCTTCGGCTGAAGCCGGGGGAGTACGTCGTGGCGACGGTGCACCGCGCGGCCAACACCGACGACCCCGCGCGGCTCGAGCGCATCCTGACGGCGCTGGCGGCGCTGCGGGAGCCGGTCATCGTTCCCCTGCACCCGCGCGCCCGGCTCGCCATGGCGTCGTCGGACATCGAGGCGGAGCCGCCGGTCCGGGTGATCGAGCCGCTGGGATACCTCGACATGCTCCAGCTCGTGCGGAACGCGCGGATGGTGGCGACGGACTCCGGCGGGCTACAGCGGGAGGCGTTCTGGCTGCGCGTGCCCTGCGTGACGCTGCGCGAGGAGACGGAGTGGCCCGAGACGCTGGTCGACGGCTGGAACGTCCTCGCGGGGGCCGACCCGGACGCGATCGTCGCGGCGTGCCGCCGGCCGAGGCCGTCGAGCGACCCTCCTCCCGCGTTCGGAGACGGTCACGCCGCTGAGAAGATGGTGGAGCTCCTCGAACGTGATTCATCCCACCGCTGAGGTGTCGCCGAAGGCCCGCGTGGGGGCCCGCACGCGCGTCTGGAACCACGCCCAGATCCGCGAGGGAGCCGTCATTGGCGACGACTGCGTCATCGGCAAGGGCGTCTATATCGACCGCGATGTCGTCATCGGTCGCGCGGTGAAGGTGCAGAATTACGTCTCGATCTACCGCGGGGCGCGCCTGGGCGACGGCGTGTTCGTCGGGCCGCACGTCACGTTTACCAACGACCCGTATCCGCGTGCAGTGACGCCGGACGGCGCGCCGCTGACCGAAGACGACTGGGAGCTCGTCGAGACCGTGGTCGAGGACGGCGCGTCCATCGGCGCGGGAGCGGTCATCCGTTGCGGGGTGACCATCGGGCGCTGGGCGATGGTGGGCGCGGGGAGCGTGGTCGTGCGCGACGTGCCCGCGTATGCGCTCGTTGTGGGCAATCCGGCCCGGCAGGTCGGGTACGCCTGCGAGTGCGGCCGGCCCATGGCTCGCCGCGGCGGCGGGTCCGTGTGGTTCTGCGACGCCTGCGGCCGCGAGCGGGAGTTCGCCCCGCTGGAGGTGGCGCGCTGATGTTCGGGCCGCGGCTGGTGAATCTGGGAACGCTGGCGGGCCTCGCCGCGCCGCTCCTGGGGTTGGGGTCGTTCCTCGTGCTCGAGGGCGACGCGCCGGCGGACCTGCTGCCGTTCCTCATCATGTTCGTGGCGCCGTTTGAACTCGGGTTCGTGCTGGGGCGGATGGCGCCGTGGCGAGGCGCGCGCGCCGGCGCCCTCACGCTGGCGTTCGGGCTCGCGCTGGGAGCGGTCGCGCCCATCGGCGGGCCTGGCGTTTTCCTGGCGGCGGGCCTCGCCGTCGCGCTCGCCATGCCCGACCTGGGGGCGGGAGAGACGAGACTGATTCCGTGATTCGCATCGCCGAACCGCAAATAGGGCCTGAGGAGCGAGAGGCCGCGCTCGCGGCGCTCGCATCGGGACAGCTCGCCCAGGGCCCGCGCGTCGCCACCTTCGAAAAGGCCTTCGCCACCTACGTCGGCGCGCCGCACGCGGTCGCTGTCTCCAGCGGGACGGCGGCGCTCCACCTCGCGCTGCTCGCGCACGGCGTCGGCCCCGGCGATGAGGTCGTCGTGCCGGCGTTCACCTACGCCGCCACGGCGAACGCGGTCGCCCTGACGGGCGCGCGTCCGGTGTTCGCCGATGTGCGCGAATCCGACCTCACCATCGACCCGGCGGAGGTGGAGCGCGCGTTGACGCCGAAGGTCCGTGCCGTCGTCGCCGTGCACCTCTACGGCGCGCCGGCGCCACTCGAGGAGCTGCGCCCGTTGTGCGCGCGCCGGGGCGTCGCCCTGATCGAGGACGCGGCCCAGGCCCACGGCGCCGCCGTCGGGGGTGAGCGGATCGGCGCGCGGGGAACGGCGTGCTGGTCCTTCTACGCGACGAAGAACATCACCACGGGCGGCGAAGGTGGCATGGTCACGACCGACGATCCCGCCGTCGCCGATCGCGTACGGTTGCTCCGGAATCAGGGAGAGCGCCAGCGGTACGTGACGGAACGTCCGGGATTCAACTATCGGATGACCGAGGTCGCGGCCGCCATCGGCCTGGCGCAGCTCCGCAAGCTCGATGCGTGGAACGAGCGCCGCCGGGCGAACGCCGCCGCGCTCACCGCCGGGCTACGCGGCGTGGTTCCGTTGCCGTGTCCTCCCGGCGTGACCCATGCCGTCCACCAGTACACCGTGCGCGTGCCGGGCGGACGGCGTGACGCCTTGCTGGCCCGGCTGCGCGAGCAGGGCATCGAGGCCGCCGTGTTCTATCCGGCGCCGGTTCCCCGGCTCCCGGCGTACGCCGCCGAGTGGAAGGGCGTGGCCTTTCCGGTCGCGGAGCGCGCGGCCCGGGAGGTCCTGTCGCTGCCCGTGCATCCGGGCCTGAGCGACGACGACCTGCGCGCGATCATCGACGCCGTGAACAGCGCCGTCGCGGAGGCCGCGCCGGCTGCCGAAGGAGGCCTGCGATGACGCTGCGCGCCGCCGTGATCGGCCTGGGGTCCATGGGCGCGAACCACGTCCGCGTCTACGGCGAGCTGGACGACGTCGAGCTCGTCGCTGTGTGCGACACCGAACCCGCCCGGGTCGCTGGCGCGGTTCGCGGGCGGACGGCGCGGGGGTTCACCGACCCGGTGGCGCTGCTCGACGAGGCGCGGCCGGACCTGGTGTCGGTGGCGACGCCCACGAGCGCTCATGCGGAGGTGGCCCTCGCCGCCATCGAACGTGGGGTGGCGTGCCTCGTCGAGAAACCGCTCGCGGCGACGGTCGCCGAGGGCGTGGCCCTCCGCGACGCAGCGCGGGCCGCCGGCGTGCCGCTCGCTGTGGGGCACATCGAGCGCTTCAACCCCGCCGTGGTGGACCTGAAGCGCCGCATCGCCCAGGGCGAGCTCGGGCGGCTGTTCCAGGTCTCCGCGCGGCGCGTAGGACCGTTCCCGAGCCGCATCCGCGACGTCGGAGTGGTGCTCGACCTGGCGACGCACGACGTCGACATCATGCGGTACGTCCTCGGGGCGGAGGTGGAGCGCGTCTACGCCGAGACGCACCGGCGGATTCACACCGAGCGCGAGGACATGCTCTCGGCGGTGCTGCGGTTCGAGAACGGCGTCGTGGGCGCTCTCGACGTCAACTGGCTCACCCCCACGAAGATTCGCCAGCTCTCCGTTCTGGGCGAGCGGGGGATGTTCGTGGTGGACTACATCACCGAGGACCTCTGGTTCTACGAGAACGCGGGCGCGGGCGGTTCCCCGGCGTGGCCGGAGCTGGCGACGGTGACCGGCGTTTCCGAGGGGTTGATGGCGCGCGCCGCCATCGAGAAGCGGGAGCCGCTGCGGCTCGAGCTCGAGGCTTTCGTGCGATGCGTCCGCGAGGGCTCGCCGCCTCCCGTGGGCGCTGACGACGCGCTCGCCGCGATGGCCGTCGCCGAGGCCCTCATCGAATCGGCGCGAACGGGCGCGCCCGCCCGTCCCGCGTTCGCTCGGGCGGAGCCGCTGCGGTGACCTCGGGTGCGGTGTGCGTCATCGGCCTTGGCAAGGTCGGCCTGCCCCTGGCGGCGCTTCTAGCCTCGCGCGGTCTGCGTGTCGTCGGCGTGGACATCGACCCGGCGCGCGTGGCCGCGGTCAACGAGGGGCGGTCGCCGTTCCCCTTCGAGGCGGGCCTCGATGCGCTGATGCGCGAGGGTGCGGCCGCGGGACGCCTGCGCGCCACGTGCGACGCGGCGGAGGCGCTGGCCGGGGCGGAGGTGGTGATCATCATCGTCCCGGTGGCGCTGGACGAGCGGGAACAGCCCGAGTTCGCGTCGTTCGACGGCGCCGTGGGGGAGGTGGTGTCGGCGGGGTGGGACGACGCCCTCGTGCTCGTCGAGACGACGGTGCCCGTCGGCGCCACGCGGTCGCGGGTATGGGAGCGCCTGCGGGCGGCCGGTAAAGGGTGCGCCGTCGCCGCGGCCCCCGAGCGCGTGTCGTCGGGCACGGCGCTCCGCGATTTGCGACGCTACCCCAAGATCGTGGGCGGCGTGGATGAAGCGTCGGGACGGCGGGCGGAGGAGTTCTACCGCGAAGCGCTGGGCGTCGAGGTGATCCGCCTGGCGTCCGCCGAGGCGGCGGAGCTGACGAAGATCGCCGAGGGCGTCTACCGCGACCTGAACATCGCATTAGTGAACGAGCTCGCGCGGTACGCCGACGCCGTCGGCGTCGACATCAGCGAGGTGATCGTGGCCGCGAACTCACAACCGTATTCGCACCTGCACCAGCCCGGGGTCGGCGTCGGCGGACACTGCATCCCCGTGTACCCGTGGTTCCTGCCTTCCGGGGAAGGCGGGCTCGCGCTGCCGACGATGGGCCGTCGCATCAACGACGCCATGGCGGCGTACGGGGTCGAGCGGCTCGAGGCGTTGCTAGGGAGCCTGCGCGGGGCGACGGTCGTGATTCTCGGGGTGAGCTTTCGCGCGAACGTGAAGGAGGCGTACCGCTCTCCCGCGTTCGCGCTTCGGGACGAGATCGCCCGGCGGGGCGGCCGGCCGCTCGCGCACGACCCGTACTTTACGCCCGACGAGCTGCGCGCGCTCGGCTTCGAGCCCTGTGCGGTTCCCTGTCCCGCCGACGCGGTGGTCGTCCAGGCGTGGCACGACGCCTATCGCGACCTCGACTTCGCGGCGTTCGCGGGGCTGCGGGCTGTGCTCGATGGGCGGAATGCGCTCGACCGCAGCCGGATCGAGGCGGCAGGGCTGCGCTACGCGGGCATCGGGCGGTGACACAGGCGACGGCCCCGGGCGTGCCGCTTCCGGGGCCGTCGTGTGGTGAGGAAACCGCGTCCGATCAGCGGAGGCGCGGGTTGTGCAGCGCCCCACTGGCGATCGGCTCATCGATGTACAGATCGCCGTTGCGGATCTTGATGTTGAATCCACACGCCGGGTTCGTGCACGCCCACGCCTTGTAGTGAATCGGCGCCCCCTGGCTTCCGAAGTCGGAAAGGGGCACCAGGTCTCCATCCCGGCACTTGCGGCACTTCGGCAGACTCGCGAACTCCACAGACCACCTCCCCCTGTCCCTGGTTGCTGCGCTTGACGGAACGCAATGGCGCGGGAATGAAATCGGCGCGAGTATACGCGTTCGTGACCCCTGTGACAATCGCCAGAGGGCCCGGAGTCGCGGGCGGACAGAGGGAGGGGCGCCCGTCACGGGACGAGCGCCACCTTCCCTTCGGTGTCTGTGTGGTATTCGTACGCGACGCCGCCGGCCGCGAGGACGATGCGGTAGCCGGGAATCGCGATCTGGATGCAGGCCATGCCGGGCGTCTCGATGCCCAGACAGCCGTCCCAGTAGGTCGCCTCGACGCTCGAGACCTCGATGTCCCCGGGATCGACGCCGAGCCTCGCGGCCAGGTCGGCCTTCGCGGCGCCGATGGCGATGCGCTCGCACGCGTCGATGTTGTGCACGAGGTTGCATTCGTCCTCGGGGATGTCATCGATGGACGTCACAGGGCCGGAGACGACCGGATGTCGGGACCGGGTGCCCCGTCGTCGACGCCCTCAACGACGGTGTCGTCGACGGGCGCGCCGCCGTCCTCGGGCGGGACGGGCATGGCGCTTCCGCCGTCGACCTCGCGGGCGTTTTCGGGCGGCGGCGTCTCGTCCCCTCCGAACGGTGACCCGGCGATGGCGACGCTCAGCGCCAGACCGGCGGCGATGGCCACAGGGAGCGCTGCGATGAATAGCCAGCGCTTCATTTCTTGTTCCTCCTTTTGATGGACAGATCGGATGGTTCGGGCCCGTGCACTGAGAGGACGACGCGGGGGCACGAAAGGTTCCGCCGGTCAGGCGGCGAGCTGGAGCGCCGGGAGCTCCGAGACGCCCGCGACCCGCAGGAAGGCCTCCACCACGCGCGGGTCGAATTGCGTCCCGCTGCAGCGCGCGATCTCGGCGATGGCCGCGTCGCGAGTGAGCGCCCGCCGGTACGGCCGGTCGGAGGTCATGGCGTCGAAGGCGTCGGCGACGGCGAAGATGCGCGCGCCCAGGGGAATGGCCTCACCCGCGAGACCCAGAGGGTAGCCCCGGCCGTCCCAGCGCTCATGGTGCGCGCGGACGATGTCGGCAACTCGGGACGCGATGGTGAGCTTACGGAGAAAGCGGTAGCCCAGCTCCGGGTGACGCTTGATCTCCTCCCATTCGTCGTCGGTGAGCGGGCCGGGCTTGCGGAGCACGCGGTCCGAGACGCCGATCTTGCCGATGTCGTGGAGGAGCGCGCCGAGGCCGATGATCTCGATGTCGTCTTCGGAGCACCCGAGCTCGCGGGCGATGGCGACGGAGAGCCCCTGGACGCGGACGGAGTGGCCTTCGGTCTCGACGTCGCGAAGGTCGAGCGCGCCGACGATCGCGAGGGAGATCTCGTGGCGGGCCTGCGCGATCTCGCGAGAGCGTTCGAGGAGCGCGCGTTCCCGCTGCCTGATGCCCCGCTGCCCCAGGTACAGCACCGTCAGCATCGCCAGGAACGCGAGTGTGAGGCTGCCGCCCAGCGTGCGGTAGAGAAACTCTCGCACATCCGCGATCTCTTGCCGGAGGTGTTGGGCGCTGGTTCGGGCGCCGACCACGCCCGCAACGCGCCGATCCGGACCCAGACGCAGGGGAACGTACGCGTCGAGGAGCGGGTCGCCGCCGGTTTCGGGCGCTTCGCGATAGATCGACGCGCCGGAGGCCACGGCGCGGAGGTCGTCGGCGGACGGCGGCGCGACGGCGCCGTCGCCCACGATCGGCGCGCCATCGAGATTCCACACTTGAAGGCCACGCAGCCGCTCGGAGGCGTCCCCGACGATCATCGACAGGATCACGTCCTGTCGGTCTGGAGGCATGGGGCCCGCGAGATCGTCCGGCGTGAGATGGTTCTCGACCACAGGCGCCACGAGGGTCGCGACCTCGCCGATCTTGTCCCTGTATTCTTCTTCGGTGAAGCGCGTCAGGAAGAGCCGGGAGGCGCCGAAGGCGCCGAGGACGACGATGGCGGCGCCGACGACGCCTGCCACCAGGAGGTAGGTGCGGCCGAACACGCGAGAACCGTACTCGGTGCCCTGGCGGGCGAGCGCCGCCGCCCGGCGATGGAACGGGACGGGAACGGCGAACATCTCCGAAGAAGTATCGGCTCCGAAGCGCCTGCACGACGGTCCGAATGGCGCGACCGACGATGGGCCGAATGGCCCTGCGCCGCCGGGTGCCGTAGCATGGACGCCGATGCTGCTTCGGCTCGGCGTCGCGTGTCTGGCCCTGGCGGCGCTGCTCGCCTCCGCGTGCGGGGACGACGGCAGCGCGCCGGCTTCGCCCACCGCCGCAGGCGGTTCACCCGTCACGACCGCCGGGCCGCCGTTCGCCACGCCGACCGCGACACCCGAGGTCGCGCCGCCGCCGACGCCCGCGCCCCTGGCGTACCGGCTCGTCCCGGCCATCCCGGCCGCGACCTTCCCGTCGATGCTCGCCTTCGCCGTCGTTCCCGGCCGGCCGGACGAGGCGGTCATCGCCACCCAGACGGGCCAGCTCTGGCGCGTTCCGCTGTCGGGCGAGGGTGAAGCCGCGCTCTTCGGCGACATCTCCGGCCGGCTGATCCCGAACCCGGGAAGCGAGGAGGGCCTCCTCGGCCTCGCCTTCTCGCCCTCGTTCGAGCGCGACGGATGGGTCTACCTGTACTACTCGGCGGGACCTCCGCGGCGGAGCGTGCTCTCGCGCTTCCGCGTCGCCGGGGACGCCATCGACCCGGCCTCCGAGCAGGTCATCCTCGAGGTCCCGCAGCCGTTCGCGAATCACAACGGCGGGCAGATCGCGTTCGGCCCCGACGGCTATCTCTACGTTGGGCTGGGCGACGGCGGCTCGGGCGGCGACCCTCTCGGCAACGCGCAGAACCTGGGCGAGCTCCTGGGCTCGATTCTGCGCATCGACGTCTCGGGGCCGTCGGGCTACCGCGTGCCGCCGGACAATCCGTTCGTGGGCGTGGCCGGCACGCGGCCCGAAATCTACGCCTACGGCCTGCGGAACCCCTGGCGCTTCAGCTTCGACCGCGAGACCGGCGCCCTCTGGGCCGGCGACGTCGGGCAGAACCGGTGGGAGGAGGTCGACCGCATCGTCGCCGGCGGCAACTACGGCTGGAACATCATGGAGGGCCCCGAGTGCTTCCGCGCGGCGGAGTGCGACCGGACGGGGCTCGCGCTGCCACGCGCGTGGTACGGGCGCGAGGACGGCGCGTGCGCCGTGATCGGCGGGTACGTGTACCGCGGACACGCGATGCCCGAGCTCGACGGCTGGTTCGTGTACGGCGACTTCTGCAACGGGCGCATCTGGGCGGTGAACACCGCGGACGACGGCAGCCCGCCCGTGCTTCTGGCCGACACCGGACGCGCCATCTCGTCGTTCGGCGAGCTGCCCGACGGCGAGCTCATCGCGCTCACATTCGACCGCGCGGTGTATCGCCTCGAGCGGGCTCCGTGACGGCGGCTTTGCGCCGGGCGCGGCGACGCCCGTAGAATCGGGGTATGAGCGTCCCGCTTTCGGAAGCCGTCAAGCAGTATCTGGCGAGCCTCAAACCCGAAGACCGCCAGCGCTGTCAGTCGGAGTTGCTCCGGCTCGAGCGCTGGCTCGGGCCCGACCGGGACGTGGCCAGCCTCCGCGGGCAGGAGGTGGCGTCTTACGCCGAGAGCATCGCCGACAACGTGCGCGACGCGGCCGAGCGGGTGGACGCCGTCCGGCGGTTCCTCGCGTTTCTGCACAAGCGGCAATGGGCCGCCGAGAATCTGGCGCGTCACGTGCCGGTGCGCAGGACCGGCGTGAAGCGGGCGTCGCTTGCGCCGAAGGCGGCCCAGGTGGTCGACGAGGTCCACCTGACGCCGGAAGGTCACGCCGCGCTTGTGCGGCAGCTCGAAGAGCTGAAGGAGAAGCGCGTCCACATCGCGGCCGAGCTCAAGCGGGCGATGGCCGACAAGGACTTCCGCGAGAACGCGCCCCTCGACGCCGCCCGCGACGCCCAGGGTCACCTCGAACGGCGAATCCGCGAGATCGAGGCCACGCTGAAGCGCGCCGTCATCGTCACGGCGCAAGACCACGATGGCCAGTCGGTCCGCATCGGCTCGACGGTGGTGCTGCACAACCTGCAGTCGCAGCGGGAGCTGCGCTACACCCTCGTGAGCCCGAGCGAGGTCGACCCGCGGGCGGGCAAGATCTCGACGGAGTCGCCCGTGGGCAAAGCGCTTCTGCACCGGCGCGAGGGCGAGGAGATCGAGGTCGAGGCCCCTTCGGGCGTCCAGCGCTTCCGCATTGAGCGGATCGAGACGCCATCCTGAGCCCCTTCGGGGAAACCCCGATTTTGGCCCGGACGTCCCCCGAGTCCTCTCATGAGGCGCGGTGTACTGCCGACCCTGTGTGGTGAACGAGGCCAGCGCCTCGGGGAGGACGGCAATGATCGTGGGCGACGTGAAATGCTACCACTGCGGCCACGTGAGCGGGCAGTTGGAGCAAGAGAACGGGCGGCGACGGTTCCGGCCGCGGCCGGGCTTTCGGGGCGAGCTCCCGGTGCCGGGCCAGCGCATCCGGTGCGAGCGCTGCGGCGGTCCCGTCTTTCTGGACGAAGTGCGCACCCTCACCGGACTCGAGCGGATGAGCCGGGCGCCGGACGACGAAATCGACAGGGCCGCCTGAAGCACTCCGTAGGGCAAATGCATCCTTGACATCGCGGCGCGCCCGATGCTAGACAGTGACGGGTAGCTTGTGCTTCCCTTCACGTAGTTCGAATTCCGTCCGGGCGCGTTCGCGCGACATCTGACCCCGCAGCGACCGACCGGGCCGCCTCCGCCGGCGCGACGCCGGAGAGAGGGCCGCCGTGACCTGGTACCAGCGCCTCACGCTCGTCACCCTGCTCGGGACCTTCCTGCTGCTGGTGATGGGCGCGATCGTGAGGGCGACCGATTCGGGGCTCGGCTGTCCCGACTGGCCGCACTGTCACGGCCAGTGGATCCCCCCCGCTGACCATCACGCCTGGATCGAGTGGACCCACCGCCTGGTCGCCAGCATCGTCGGCGTCCTCGTGATCGCGATGGCCGTGGGCGCGGTGATGGCGTACCGGCGGGTCCGGACGGTGCTGTGGCCGGCGCTCGCGAACGTTGCGCTGGTGGGCGCGCAGGCGCTCCTGGGCCGCGAAGCCGTGGAGCGCGAGCTGCCCTCCTCGGTGGTCATGGCGCACCTCGCCATGGCCCTCGCCATCCTCGCGGTGCTCATCTACATCTTCGTGAGCGCGAGGGAGAGCGCGCGGCCGGCGCCCGTGCGGGCGGGCCCCTCCGACCGGCAGGCGATCCCCGACTACGGCTTCGCGGTGTTCGCGGCCCTGGGCGCGGTGGCTGTCTTCGTGGTGCTCATGACGGGGGCGTACGTCACCGGGCGGAACGCCGGGCTCGTGTTCACCGACTGGCCCCTGATGAACGGCCAGCTCATCCCCGACCGCGGCCCGCTCACCGATGTGCACTTCACCCACCGGCTCGTCGCGGCGGTGGTGGGCGTCGTGCTGGCGACGGTGGCGTTCCAGGCGTGGCGGTGGCAGCGCCATCAGCGCGTCATCGTGGGCACCGCGGCGGCCGCCTTCGCCCTGTACCTGGGGCAGGTGATGATCGGCGCTGGGCAGGTCTGGACGAAGCTGTCGGACCCGTACGTCGTGCTGCACGTCGCGGCTGGCTCGCTCATCTGGTGCCTGATGGTGTTTCTCGTGCTCGCGAGCGTCTATCAGGCGCGCCGCGACGCGCTGACGGAGTCGGAGACGCCGCCCGGCCGCCGCACCATCCGCGATACAGTCACGGCGTACTTCCTCCTGACGAAGCCGCGCATCATCGAGCTGCTGCTCATCACGACGGTGCCGACGATGGTCATCGCGTTCCGGGGTTGGCCGCCGCTGTGGCTGGTGCTGGCCACGGTCGTCGGAGGCGCGATGGCCGCGGGCAGCGCCAACGCCATCAACTGCTACCTCGACCGCGATATCGACCGCATCATGGCGCGCACTCGCGGGCGGCCGCTGCCATCGGGCGCCGTCGAGCCGGAGCAGGCGCTCGCGTTCGGCGTGGCCCTGGGGATTGTGGCGTTCGCCTTCCTGGCCATCGTGGTGAATCTGGTGAGCGCGCTCCTGGCGGTGGGCGCCATTCTGTTCTACGTCCTCGTCTACACCATGTGGTTGAAGCGTTCGACGGCGCAGAACATCGTCATCGGCGGAGCCGCGGGCGCGGCGCCGCCGCTCGTGGCGTGGGCGGCCGTGCACGGGGAGCTCGGTCTCCCCGCGATCGTCCTCTTCGGCGTCATCTTCCTGTGGACGCCGCCGCATTTCTGGGCCCTCGCGCTCAAGTACGCCAACGACTACCGGGCGGCGGGCGTGCCCATGCTGCCCGTGGTGCGCGGAGGCGAGGAGACGCGCCGGCAGATCCTCCTGTACACCGCGCTCACCGTCGCCCTGACGCTGGCGCTGTACCCGGTGGCGGGCATGGGCCCCATCTACCTCGCGGCGGCGCTCGCGCTGGGGGCGGCGTTCCTGCTCGAGGCGGTGCGGGTGTGGCGCGATCCCTCCGACCGGGCCGCCATGGGCCTCTTCCGGTTCAGCATCACGTACCTGGGCCTGCTCTTCGCGGCGATGGTCGTGGACCAGCTCGTCGCCGCCTACGCCCTGTAGGTTCCGGCTCGCCTTGAGCGAGGAATCGGCACGGCCTAAGATTCACGTGCCCGCCGCGCCGCGGGCCGCGCCGGCGATTCGCCACGCCACCGCACGACACGAGGAGGGCCTGCCGATTACCACCGCCGCTGTTCCCATCGCGAGTCCGGGCAACTTCTTCGAAGACTTCCGCGTCGGTCAGACGCTCCGTCACGCCGTCCCCCGCACCGTGACCGAGGGCGACCAGTCGCTGTACATCGCCCTCACCGGGGACCGGAATCCGCTCCACTGCTCGGCCGAGTTCGCGCGTTCCCTCGGGTTCCGGCGCGAGACGGTGAACGATCTGCTGACGTTCCACATCGTCTTCGGTAAATCGGTGCCGGACGTCTCCCTCAACGCCATCGCGAACCTGGGGTACGCCGCGGTCCGCTTCCTGCGGACGGTCTACCCGGGCGACACGCTCACCGCGACGTCCGAGGTCATCGGCCGGCGGGAGTCGTCCACCGGCGATAGCGGCGTCGTCTGGGTGCACACGGTGGGGAAGAATCAGCGGAACGAGACGGTGCTCGAGTTCTACCGCTGGATCCTCGTGCGCAAGCGGACGCCAGGCCTCACGAATGACCCCGACGAGACGCCCGAGCTGCCGAAGGAGGTCCCCCCGGCGGACCTGGTGGTGCCCGAGGCGTTCGATTTCTCCCGCTTCGACGCCGCTGCGACGGGCGGGCGCTGGTTCTGGGAGGACTACGCCCCGGGGCAGCGCATCGTCCATCCGCAGGGGATGACGCTGGAGGAGGCCGAGCAGCAGATCATCACGCGCCTCTATCAGAACACCGCGCGCGCGCACTTCAACGCGCTCGAGATGAGCCAGTCGCGCTTCGGCCGACGGATCATCTACGGCGGGCACATCATTTCGGTGGCGCGCGCGCTGTCCTACGACGGCCTGGAGAACGCCCTCGCGATCCTGGCGTGGAACGGCGGGACTCACAGCAACCCCACGGTAGCTGGCGACACCCTGTTCGCGTGGACCGAGGTGCTCGATCGGATCGACCTGGGGAGGCCGGACTGCGGCGCGCTGCGCTTGCGTCTGGTGGCGGTGAAGAACCAGGACCCGAATCGAGAAGAGGTCCCCCTGAAGGTGAAGGACGAACGGGGGCGCGACGTGTACCATCCCAACGTGGTCCTCGACCTCGACTACGTGGTGCTGATGCCGAGGAGGCGGGCCGCGTGACGGCGCCGGCGACGGAGCGCGTCGAGGCGGCGCAGCGGCTCGCGGCGGAAGCGATGCGCATCGCCGACGCCGCCATCGAGCGCGGGAAAGCGCTGCTGGAGGGAGGACGCGCTATCGACGCGCGGCAGCCGCACGCCGAGCGGCTGGCGCTGGTGGCGACCGAGGCGCGGGCCGCCCACGAGCTCGCCGGGTACGCGTCGCGCGTGCCGCCGTCGGCGCCCGACGCGGCCATCGAGGCCGACCTCGCGCACGCGTTCGCGGCGGAAGCCCTGCACGGCATCGCGAACCGCGTGCGGGCGCATCCCGAGGAATTCGGCGGCGAGCGCCTGCTGGCGGCTCTCGACGAGCCGGAAATCCGACAAGCCCTGCTCTCTGGCCTCGACGACGCCTTCATCGAGGACATCGGCAGGCGGGTCATCGAGGCGCGGGGCGTGAACCAGTGCTACCTCGAGGACCCGGCGGCGGCGATGGTGCGCGAGTCGGCCCGCGCGTTCGCGCGCGCCGAGATCGCGCCCATCGCACAGGAGATGCACCGGCAGGACCTCGACGTCCCGGAGTCGCTCATCCGGAAGATGGCGGAGGTGGGATTCTTCGGCATCTCCATTCCGGAGGAGTACGGGGGCACGGGGATGAGCGCGACGGCGATGACCATCCTCTCGGAGGAGCTGTGCGCCGCCTCGCTGGTCGGCGGCTCGCTCATCACCCGGTCCGAGATCCTGACCCGGGCGCTTCTCCAGGGCGGGACCGAAGAGCAGAAGCGGACGTGGCTTCCGCGCATCGCCTCTGGCGAGCTGATGGTGGGCGTCGCGGTCACGGAGCCCGACGTCGGCTCCGACGTGGCGTCGCTGCAGTGCCGGGCGACGCCCGGCGAGCTCGACGGCCGGAAGGGTTGGTTCATCGACGGCCCGAAGGCGTGGTCGACCTTCGCGGGCCGGGCCAACATCCTGGCGCTGCTCGCGCGGACCGATCCCGACCCGGCGAGCGGGGCCCGCGGGCTGTCGCTGTTCATCGTCGAGAAGGATCCGCATCCGGGCCATCACTTCGTTCAAACCCAGCCGGGCGGAGGGCAGATCGTCGGCACGGCGAACCCGACGCCGGGCTACCGGGGGATGCATTCGTTCACGCTGGCGTTCGACCGCTACTTCGTGCCCGCGGAGAATCTCGTGGGCGGCGAGGCCGGCCTGAACCGGGGATTCTTCCTGCAGATGAGCGGGTTCGCCGTGGGCCGGCTTCAGACGGGCGGGCGGGCCACCGGAGTCGCCCAGGCGGCGCTGGAGAAGGCCTGCGCTTACGTGACGGCGCGCACCCAGTTCGGACGGCCCATCGGCGAGTACGGGCTCACCCGGCACAAGATCGGCCGGATGGCGGCGCACATCATGGCGGGCCGCCAGCTCACGTACGCCGCCGCCCGCCTCGTGCACGAGGGCGACGTGCGGGTCGAGCCCGCGATGGCGAAGCTCTTCGCCTCCGACGTCGCCGTGTGGGTGACGCAGGACGCGCAGCTCCTGCACGGCGGGTGGGGGTACTCGGAGGAGGACCCCATCGCCCGGTACGTGGCGGACGCGCTGGTGCTCCCCATCTTCGAGGGCGTCAAGCCCATCCTCGAGCTCAAGGTCATTGCCCGGTCCCTGCTCGCGGGGTAGGGCACGAGGGGCGCGGTTCGAGAGGGGCCGCGCCTATAATGTCCATAGCCCGGTCTCGCAGAAAGGAGCCGCGATGTCCGCTGAAGACGCCAGCCCTGCGCTCGGACTTATCTCCTACGGCATGTACGTCATCGGGTCGAAGAACGGGGACGAGGTCAACGGGATGACCGCCAACTGGTTGACCCAGGTGTCCTTCGACCCGCGGATGGTGGCGCTGGCGGTCGAGAACGACGCCCGCACCCTCCGCAACATCAAGGCCGACCGCGTCTTCAGCGTGAACGTGGTGCGCAGCGACGGCCTGCACCTCATCGAGAAGTTCGTTCAGCCTCAGGAGCGCGTCGGCAACAAGCTCGGCGACGTCGAGTTCTTCACCGCGACCACGGGCGCGCCGATCCTGCGCGAGGCGCTCGCCTGGTTCGAGTGCCAGGTGGTGAATCTCGTGGAGACGGGCGACCACACGCTGGTCATCGGCGAGGTGGTCGATGGCGGGACGCTCGGGGAGGGCGATCCGCTGACGCTGCGCGACCTGGGCTGGGAGTACGGCGGCTGAGCGCCGCGCCCGGCGATTCCTTCCACGGCAAGGCCGCCTGCGGTTTCGGGCTGCTTCCGCGCGGCTCGTGCGAGCCCGGCTTCCCGGGACGCCGCTACGGCGTCTGGGTTTGCTCGGGCGCCGCTGGCTCCTCGACGGGCGCCTGCTCGGCAGGGGCGTGCGCGCGCAGAAACTCCGGGATCGCTTCCGTGCCCTGCGCTTCCTCCTCCGGCGCCCGCTGCGCTTCTCCGAGCGCTCGCCCGCGACGTTGCGCCTGCCGCCGCCGGATGTAGAGATACGTGGTCGCGGTGGCGGTGGCCGCGACCCCGGCGAGGAACAGATACGGCCGCCAGTTGCGAGGCATCGCTTCTAGCATACACCACGAGTCCCGCGGCCGCCCGGCCCGGCGGTCAGCGTGTCTTGATCCGCGTTGGTGGGCGGGTTGCGAGGTTGGTGGCGAGATTGCG
>JBBING010000038.1:0-21244 GCA_037444005.1 Chloroflexota bacterium | reverse complement strand
ACGAATCCTCGAGGCCGCACTCGATGTAGGCCACGCAGCCCTCGATGAGGAGCGGCGAGATGCGCCGGGCCTTGAACGTGGGCAAGCGCGTGAGCTCGAACTTGTCGAGCTGGAGCCCCGAAACGCTCCCGAGGTACTGGCAGTGGTGCAGCAGGCGCTTGCCCGGGATGTTGAGGGCAAACTCCTCGCCGTAGGTGATCATGTCGTGGGTGTGACGCGACGGGTGCACGGCGAGCCCGACCAGCGGCGGCTCGAAGCTCAGCGGCATGACATACGCCGCCGGCATCACGTTGTGGTTGCCGCGCCAGCACGTCGTCACCAACACGATGGGCCCGCCGGCGATGAGCCGCCGCGCCTCCGTCACTTCGACGTCTCGTCTCATCGTCCACGCTCCTCGGTCGCCACGGCGCTCGTGTTCAGGGGATCGGCCCGATGATAGCAGGCCCGACGTTGACGCCGGGCTCGCCGCCCCGCATGATCGAGGTCTACCGGAAGGAGGACGCGTCCTGTGGAGCCGTCGTTTCCAGTTCAGTGGCAACGCCCGGAGCAGGAGCGCCTGTACTGGTACAGGGACCGGATGCACTTCCCTCATCCCTGCACCCCTCTGTCGGCGTCCGTCGACGCGCCGGCGTTCGCGGAGGGGACCACGGCCGGATACCGGGCGCTCGGCGCGCCCGTCACGGTCCACGTGTGCACGCCGAACGGCTACTGGTACTTGGCCCCGGAGCTCGACGTGCCCCTGGAGGAGCTCCCTCGCGTGCGAGAGGCCGCGGTCGGCCGGCTCTTGCCCGAGCTGACGCGGCAACTCGAGCGCTGGGAGCAGGAGTATCTGCCGGAGGTGATGCGCCACAACGCCGCCATCCGGGAGCGGAACTACGCCGCGATGACCGGCCGGGAGCTCGCTGTCCATCTGGACGAGCTCCGGGCGTCGCGCGTCCGCATGTGGGACCTGCACATGCGGGCCGTTGGGCCAGTGATGGCGGCGGCGGGCCAGTTCGTCAACGTCTACGAGCAGATCTTCGGGGCCGATGGCGGCGCCTATGTCCTGATGCAGGGCTTCCCGAACAAGTCCGTCGAGTCGGGCGCGAAGCTCTGGGAGCTTAGCCGGCAGGCGGCGCAGCGGCCCGCGGTCCGCGACGTCATTCTGGGAGCGCCCCCGGCCCGCGCTCTCGCGGAGCTCGAGCGCACGGACGATGGGCGGGCGTTTCTCGCGATGTTCCGGTCGTACCTCGAGGAGTACGGCTGGCGCAGCGACGCCTTCGAGCTCGCGGACCCCACCTGGATCGAGTCGCCCGTCGTCCCCTTGACGCTGCTGCGCGAATACCTGCGCAAGGGCGAGGACGCCGACCCCGCGGCCCGCGAGGAGCGCGCCCGCGCCGAGCGCGAGCGGCTCGAGGCGGAGATCGAGCCGCGCGTGGCCGGTCATCCGCTCGAGGGGATGTTCCGGTTCCTGCAGCAGGCCGCGCGCCAGTACGTGCCCCTCCAGGAAGACCACAACTTCTACATCGACCAGATGCACACGGCGCTCCTCCGCCGGCCGCTCGTGGAGGCGGGGCGCCGGCTGGCAACGGCCGGAGGGCTCGCGTCGCCCGACGACGTCTTCTACCTCACCGTCGAGGAGCTGCGAGACGCGCTGCTCATCCCGGAGCGCGACCGCCGGGCGCTGGTGGCGGAGCGACGCGCCGCCCGGCAGGCCGCCTTCGATCTCGATCCGCCCGAATCGCTGGGCTCGCCGCCGCCCGAGCCCCTCATGCGCGACCCGATGTTCGCGTCCTTCTACGGACAGACGCGCCGGGCGGCGGCGAGCGCCCGGGTGCTCGTGGGAGTCCCGGGGTCCCCCGGCCGGGTGACCGCGACGGCGCGCGTCGTCCGGTCGCTCGACGAAGCGGACAAGCTGGAGCCCGGCGACGTCCTCGTCTGCGAGATGACGATGCCGCCGTGGACGCCGCTTTTCTCGTCGGTCAGCGCTGTCGTCGCCGACACGGGCGGCGTGCTCTCCCATTGCGCGATCGTGGCCCGCGAGTACGGCGTGCCGTGCGTCGTTGGTGTCGGCAACGGCACGCGCGTCCTCCGCGACGGGCAGCGCGTCACGGTGGATGGCGCCGCGGGCACGGTGACGGTCGAGGACTGACGTGGAGCTCGACGGCCGCGTGGCGCTCGTGACCGGCTTCAGCGGACGCGGCATGGGCAGGAGCATCGCGTTCGCGCTCGCGCGGGAGGGCGCCCGCATCGTGGGCTCGTACCGCTCCCGCGAGGAGCGGGCGAAAGAGACGGCGGAGGTCATCGAGCGCGAGTTCGGGCAGCCTTGTGTGGCCCTGCGTGCCGACCTCGCGGACCCCGCGCAGGCGGAGGCGCTGGCTGCGGCCGCGCGCGACGCGTTCGGTCGGGTCGACATCCTGGTGTGCAGCGCCGGGGGCGACTGGACGCCGCGCGACGTGCCCGACATCCCTCTCGCCCACTTCCGCAAGGTCCTCGCCGAGGAGATCGAATCGCCCTTCGCGCTCATCCGGGCGCTGCTCCCGGAGATGCGCGAGCGCGGGTGGGGACGCATCGTGCTCATCGGGGGCCATCGGGCCGACGACTGGCCGTTCGGCCCGCCGGAAGCGCCGCTCGATTATCCCCTCGGGAAGGCGGCGCGACACTGGCTTGCGCGAACGCTCGGCCCCCGCGAGCGAGCCCACGGCGTCACCGTGAACGCCGTCGCTCCCGGGCCCATCGACTACATCGACATCGACGAGGCCGTGCGTCTCGCTCGCGGCGCCCCTCGGAGCGCCGCCCTCACGCCCGCCGACGTCGCGGAGGTCGTGGTGGCGCTGTGCGCGGAGCGGGCGGGCGCCGTCTCGGGCGCCGTCGTCCCCGTGCCGGGCGTCCGCCCCGTGTGAGGCGCGCTACCGGGCGACGAAGCCGCCGTCGACGGGGATGACCGCCCCGGTGATGAAGGAGGATTCGGGGCTCGCGAGAAACACGACGAGCGCCGCCACCTCCTCCGGCTTGCCGAAGCGGCCCACCGGCTCGGTCTCCTTGAGCGCCGCCTCCATCTCCGGGTTCGCCTCCACCACGCGTCGCACCATGGGTGTGTCGATGACGCCCGGGCAGATGGCGTTCACTCGGATGCCCGCCGTGGCGTACTCGAGAGCCGCGGCCTTCGTGAGCTGGACGACGCCCCCTTTGGCCGCGCAGTAGGCGCCGATGCCCGCGAACCCCACCAGGGCGGCGACGGACGCGTTGTTGATGATCGACCCGCCGCCCCCATGGCGGAGCATCTCGCGGATGCCGTACTTGCACCCCAGAAATACGCCCGTGAGGTTCACCGCCAGCACGCGATGCCAGTTGTCGACGCTCGCGTCGGCGGTGGGCGCCATCTCGCCTTCGATGCCGGCGTTGTTGAAGAGGACGTCGACCCGGTCGTACGTCGCCGCCGCCGTCTCGATCAGACGCCGCCAGTCGTCCTCGCGCGAGACGTCGGCAGGGACGAAGGTGGCGACGCCGCCGGCCTGCTCGATGAGCCGCACGGTCTCGCGTCCGCCCTCCTCATCGGTGTCGGAGACGACCACTCGGCCGCGCTCGTGGGCCATGAAGATGGCCGTCGCCCGTCCGATGCCCGAAGCGCCGCCGGTGACGACGCACGTCAACCCTTCGAGACGATTCATGGCGTAGGTCCTCCTTTCGCGGGTGACGAGAAGGGACGGCTCGTCGTGGGAGCCGTCCCTTCTCGGCAATGGTGGCTCGCTTCCCTCCCTCGCGAGTCGCCGCTCACTTGATCTCGATCTTCTTTTCCGGCTTCGCCGCCTTGGCCGCCGGCAGCGTGATCTTCAATACGCCGTTCTCGTACGTGGCCGTGGCGTCGTCTATCGAGACGTCCTCGGGAAGATCGATCCAGCGCGAGAAGCGGCCGTAGCTGCGCTCGCAGCGGTAGTAATCCTCCTCCTTGATCTCCTGCTCCTCTTTGCGCTCACCGGAAATCTTGAGGGTGCGCCCGTCGACCTCGACCGTGAAGTCCTCCCGCTTCATTCCGGGCGCGTCCACTTCCACGATCAGGTTGCCGTCCTTGCGGTACACGTCGAGCGCGGGCTCGGGTACGACCATGCGGGGCATGAAGGCGCGCATCCGCGGCCTCCACTCCCTCCACAGCCGGTCGAATTCCTCCTCGATCTCCTCGAGCTCGCGCCACGGACGCCAGGCGAAGAACGGCCGCCGAAGGATGGGCAGTCTCTCTGCCATGGCGACACCTCCTTTCATCCGTATAGTACATCGCGCGGCGCGGCGCCTCTCCAGTCCCATCGGTCCAGTTTGGCGGGAGCCTTCGGTAGGGGGATCGCCGTAGTGCCGCTCAGGGCGAGGTCAGCGCCGCGTCGCGCCGCCGCCAGGCGGCCTCCGTGAGCAGCATGAGCCCGCCCGCGAGCAAGGAGTGCCCGCCCAGGACGACCGGCACGGGCGCTTCGGCGGCGGCTCGTGTCAGCTCGCGCAGGAAGGGGTCCTCGACCTCGCGCCACCGACCGAGGTCGGAGGCGAAGCGGTCGGCCCGCGACGGGTGGGACCCCGCGTGGGCGAGGAGCACCCGGGAATCGATCACGGCGGCGTCGCACAGGCTCGCCAGCTCCTCGAACACGCGGTCGACGCCCGCCAGCTCGATGTGGAAGCCCAGCAGCGACCGCGCGGCGCCGGAGACGTCGCGTCCAGCGGCCTGCATCCCGCGCTCCTCGCTGAGGACGCGCACGCGGCACGCGGTCTCGCGCTCGAGGTACTGCCAGACGGCGCTGCCCACCCGCCCGGCGATAAAGATCTCGGCGTCGGGGTCCACGAGGCGGTCCATGACGCGCGACAGGGAGGGAAGAGCGGGCGCCTCGCGCGCGAGCAGCGCTGACAGCCTGGGGCCGGCTCCGCCCGCGAGCGCGAGGACGGCGAGGTCCGTCGGCGAATCGATGTTGAACTGCGTCGCCGCGGTGCGGGGCAGCGCCTCGCAGGGGAGGCCGAGCCGCTGCGCGAGGAGGCGAGCGAGCAGGTTGTCCGACGCTGGCAATTCGAGACGGCGGAGCTCCGCCGCCGTCGCCAGGCCCAGGAGGTCGCACGAGAAGAAGTTGTTGGGGATGACGAGACGTTCGGCCTGGGCGAGCCGCCGGGCGATCGCGGCGTAGTCGTCTCCGCCGAGAAGCACGCCGGCCCCCGCGCCCGTGTACAGCGGCCGTACGATGCCGTGCCGCTCGCAGACGTCGAGGAGCCGCCGCCCGAAGTGGAACGGCTCGCCCGGGGGATCGCGGTCGAGGATGACGCCCGCGGGGAGCGCCGCGGGGTCCAGGTCGCGGTCCGTGGCGAGCACGGCGCCGGCGAAGGCGCCCGTGGCCAGCGCCGTCTCGATGGTGTCCAGCGCCGCCGCCTCGAGGGCGCGGCCGAGCAGCGCTTCGAGCGGACTCGCGCCGGCGCCGCCCAGGAAGACCACGAGGTGGACGGGAGCGTTCAACTGGTCTCGGGGATGATCAGGCCGTACTGCCCGTCCCGTCGCCGGTAGAGCAGCGCGAAGCTGTTGACGTCGGCGTCGAGAAACAGGAAGAAGTTGTGTCCCAAGAGCTCCATCTGCTCGACGGCCTCTTCTTCCGTCATCGGCTTCACCGGGAAGCGCTTCACCCGGACGATCTTGCCCAGAGGCGTCTCCTCATCCTGCGCTTCCTCTTCCTCGCCGGGTTCGGCGCTGGCTTCGGCCGCCGTTCGGCCCGCTGTCCGGCTGCGGAACCTGCGCTCCTTGTGACGGCGCGCCTGCCGACGGATGACGTCGCTCGCCAGGTCGATGGTGGACCGGAGGTCGGGGCCGCGTTCCTCCGCGCGCAGGAGCGTGCCGTTGTTGTTGGCGGTGATCTGGACCACGATGCGCTGGTCGGCCGAGCGGGTGTCCTCGTAGCCGAACTCGACGGTCACTTCACGAAGGCGCGGGAGGAAGCGCGCGAGCGCGGCGAGCTTTTTCTCGGCGTACGCCTTCATGTCGTCGGGGACGGTGATGCGCTGCGTGCGAATGTGGATGTCGAACATAGCGCCGCATTCTAGGGCCGCCGGCGCGCGCGGGCAAACCGGCCGCTCAGGCCGCGCTCCGGCGACCTCACACCGCCGTGACGGGAAGCTCCGGGCGATAGCGGAACCGCGGGTCGTGCGTGAGTCTGGCGTACGACCCGAAGCGTTCCTCCGGCGATTCGACGTGGTTCAGGCGCTCGTCGGGGTCCCGGGCGGGGTCGTCGAACACGCGGCGGATCTCGTACGTGGTGGTGCGCTCCGCCGGGATGCGGCCCGCCTCGCGGATCATCCGGCGGAACTCGGCGGGCCGGACGAGCTGGCCGTGCTGCGCTCCGGCGGAGGTCGAGATGCTCTCGTTGATGAGTGTGCCGCCGAAGTCGTTAGCCCCGGCCATCAGGCAGAGCTGGGCGAGGCGCGGGCCCTCCTTCACCCACGAGACCTGGAGGTTCGGGATGTCGCGGTTCAGCATGAGCCGCGAGACGGCGTACATCTTCACGACGTCGGTCCCCGTGGGGCCGGGCCGGACGCCCTGAACCAGGCCCTTCATGTACATCGGAGCCTCGGTGTGCACGAAGCTCAGCGGGACGAACTCGGTGAAGCCGCCGGTCCGCCGCTGGATGTCGCGCAGCAGCGCGATGTGCGCGGCCCGCTGGGCAGGCGTCTCGATGTGCCCGTACATGATCGTGGACGACGTGCGGATGCCGAGCTCGTGCGCGGTGGTGATGACCTCGACCCATTGCGCCGTGCCGATCCGGCCGGGCGAGATGCGACGCCGCACGCGGTCGTCCAGGATCTCGGCCGAGGTGCCCGGCAGGCTGCCCACGCCCGCCTCTTTCAGCGCGAGGAGGTACTCTCGAACCGTGGTCCGCGAGCGCACCGCGCCGTACAGCACCTCCTCGGGCGAAAAGCCGTGGATGTGGATGTCCGGCAGCGCCCGTTTGATGGCGCGGCAGAGGTCGATGTACAGCGAGCCGCGCATCTTCGGCGGCAGGCCCGCCTGGATGCAGACCTCGGTCGCGCCCATCTCCCACGCCTCCTGCGCGCGCCGCACGATCTCTTCGACCGGCAGGAAGTAGCCCTCTTCCTCCCGGTGGTCGCGGGAGAAGGCGCAGAACCCGCAGCGTTTGATGCAGACGTTGGTGAAGTTTACGTTGCGGTTCACCACGTAGGTGACGACGTCGCCCACGGTTTCGCGCCGCAGGTAATCCGCGGCGAGCGTGAGGGCGTGCAGGCTTGGCCCCGACGCCTCGAACAGGAGGGCGCCCTCGTCGGCGGTCACGTCGTGTCCCGCGAGGGCGCGGTCCACAATGCGGGCCACCGCAGGATCGGCGGCGCTGAGCGCGGCCTCGACTGCGCGCGCCAGGCCCGACGCGCTCCCGCCTGCGGCCGTTCCGTTACGTCTCACCATATCGTCTCCTCCAGTTTCACCAGGCCGTCGGGACCGGCCCAGCGTGCGACGGAATCGCGGCACGCGGGCGGGACCCATCGTCCCGACACGAATTCGGGGTACACCGCTAGCCGCTCGCGCAGCTCGAAGCCGGCTTCGCGCGTGACCTCGCGCAGCTCCGCGATCTTCGGCCACGGGGCCTCGGGATTGATGTGGTCGCGGGTCACCGGCGAGACGCCCCCCCAATCGTTGATGCCCGCGAGCAAGTAGACGCCGTAGGCGTCGGGCGTGAGGTTCGGCGGCGCCTGGATGTTCATGTCCGGCCCCAGGAGCAACCGCGCCGTCGCGATGGTCTTCACCATGTCCAGCGCGCTCGGCTCGCTCTCGTGCCGCATCACGATGTCGTCCTTCACCCGGAAGTTCTGAACGATGACCTCCTGGATGTGGCCGTGCTCCTCGTGCGCGTCCCGGATGGCGATGAGCGAGTCGACCCGCTCCTCGGGCGTCTCGCCGATGCCGATGAGGATGCCCGTGGTGAACGCCACGTCGAGACGCCCGGCGTCGCGCAGGGTGCGGAGGCGGACGGCCGGGACCTTCCCCGGGCAGTTGAAGTGCGCCTGTCCCTTCGCCGTCAGGCGTTCCGACACCGTCTCGAGCATCAGCCCCATGGAGACGCTGACCTCGCGCAGCGAGGCGATCTCGTCGAACGTCATGACGCCCGGGTTGACGTGCGGCAAGAGGCCCGTCTCGTGCAGGACGAGCTCGGCCATGGCGCGCAGGTACGAGATGGTGGTCTCGTGGCCCAGCGCCCGGAGCTGTTCGCGATAGAAGCCGTAGATCTCCTCCGGCGCTTCGCCCAGCGAGAACAGCGCTTCCTTGCATCCGGCGGCGGCGCCAGCGCGGGCCACGGCGAGCACTTCATCCGGGGTCATCGTGTGCGCCAGCGGGTCGCGTGGCCCCCGCGCGAAGGTGCAGTAGCCGCACTTCTGTCGGCACAGGTTCGTGAGGGGGACGAACACCTTGCGCGAATAGGTGACGGTCGCGCCCTTGCCGCGGTCGCGGAGCGCGCTCGCCGCCGCCATCAGCGCCGGGATCTCCGAGCCGCGCGCCCGGATCAACCGGTAGCCGTCGCGCGCGTCGAGGCGCTCGCCCGCGAGGGCGCGGTCGAGGATTCGCTGCAGCTCGAGGGAGACCGCGGATTCGATGGTCGCATCCATGACCGGCCGCATCTTCGCGCCCGCGCGGGAACGGGGGACGAGCCCCGGACCGGCGACGGGGTGGTACGCGCTCCCGACGGCTGGCTCGCACCGCCAGCAGGTCATGGACGCCGGGGTGAATCGACAGCGCTCAGTCTATGCCCCCGCGCGCCGCCGATCAAGGAGGTCGCTGACGGCCGGCGCCCTGCGGCCGTAGAATCACGCCGATGCTCGAGCTGCTGGAAGAGGGCGCGCGGGAACTCGGCGTCGAGCTCACCGCGTCGCACCTCGACGCCTTCGAACGCTACTACGCGATGCTCGCGGACTGGGGGCGCCGCATCGATCTCACGACGGTGCTGGACCCCGAGGGCGTGCAACGCCGGCACTTCCTCGAGTCGCTGGCGGTGGGCGCCACGCTGCGGAGGCTCGGCCTGCTGCCCGACGGCGCCGCGGTGATCGACGTGGGGTCCGGTGCAGGGTTCCCCGGCCTGCCCATCCGGATCGTCTGGCCCGTGCGGCTCACGCTCGTCGAGGCACGGCGAAAGCGCGCGGCGTTTCTCGAAGCCGTGGTGGACGCGCTCGGGCTCCGCAATGTCGCCGTCATCGCCGGGCGGGCCGAGACCCTGGCGCGCATGCCCGCGCATCGGGAGGTCTACGACGTCGCCGTGTCCCGAGCCCTGGCGCCGGCCCGAACGCTGGCGGAGCTGACGCTGCCGTTCGTGCGGGTCGGGGGCGTATCCGCGGCCCCCAAAGGCGAGCGGCTCGACGACGAGCTCGCCGAAGCGGTCCGGGCGCTGGAGACGCTCCACGCGGCCGCGGAGACGCACCCGCTGCCGACGGGCGGCAGATTGCTCGTGCTGCGAAAGCTCGGCCCGACGCCGGAACGATTTCCCAGGAGGCCGGGAATTCCGTCGAAACGGCCGCTCTGAGGGGGTAGACAGGGCGTGTACAATAGTTAGCTGTATACGCCCATCAGCGGAAGGAGCCGGCGACGAGCAGCCGATCCCCACCCGAGGGCGAGCACGGCGGCGGACCGTCGCGCGCAGGCCGGCGACGCCGTCCTCCGCTCATCTGAACGCTCCAAGAAGGAGGTACAGACTCTTGGACATGTCTCAAGCGGGCGGGTTCGACGCCCAGGTACTGACGGACCGCCTTATGCGGCTGGCCCGGCTGGACACGTCGGTGTTCGACGAAGTGAAGTCGGACGTGAACGCGACGATCCCGGCGGTCGTGGTCGCCGTCGGGGCCACGCTGCTTTTCGGCATCGGTGGGCTGCTCTGGTGGATCGTCGAAGACTACGGCGACACCGGCGAGTTTTTCTTCAAGTCGGTCATTCTCGGCGGAATCTTTTCGGTCGCGCTCTGGGTCGCGTGGCTGGCCATCGTGTACGTCGTCCTCACGCAGGTGTTCCGTGAGCAGACGGATGTCTACCATCTCCTGCGTACGATGGGCCATGCGGCCGCCCCCCTCGGTCTGGGGGTGCTGATGTTCATTCCGGGTGTCGACTTCGGTCTCGCTCTGGCGGCGGTGGCGCTCTTCTTCGGCCTGACGAACATCGCGATCCAGGCGACGACGCAGGCGGACCCGGCGAAGGTGCTGGTGGCGAACACGATCGGGTTTACCGTCTGGGCGGCGGTGCTGACGCTCCTGGCGAGCGACGACAACATCTTCGCGCCGGGAATCTTCGTGTTCGACTCTATCGCGGATGGCGTCGGTTCATTCCTCAACGCATTGAACACGTTCCAGTAGACGCCGGGCGACCGGCGGCTGACGACGGCGGGTGGCGCTCACGGGCGCCCCCGCCGTATGATTTGGTCCTCATGGGCATCTCGCATGCCGACGAGAGGGCGTACCTGGCGAACGTGTGGAAGACGTACGCGTTCGCCTTCCTGATGAACTTCCAGTTCTGGCACGCCATCTGGGTGCTGTACCTGCGCGATTACCGCGGCTTCTCCCTCACCCAGATCACCCTGCTCGACGTGCCGTTCTGGCTGCTCATCGTACTGCTCGAGGTGCCGTCGGGCGCCTTCGCCGACCGGTTCGGGCGGCGAACCTCCCTCGTCCTGAGCAGCGGCTTCTTCTTCGTCGCCATCCTCATCTTCGGGCTCACGGGCAACTACCTCGTCATCCTCTTCTCGTACAGCCTGTGGGCCATCTCGCTGACGTTCATGTCCGGGGCCGACAGCGCCATCCTGTTCGACAGCCTCAAGATGGTGGGACGCGAGGAGGAGTTCGCGAAGGTGAGCGGCCGCGTCTGGGCCGTGATGGCGGCGGGCGCTCTGGGCGGCACCATCGTGGGCGGACCGATGGCGGATGCCACGAACCTGGCGTTCCCCGTCGCCGTGAGCTCTGTCGTCGCCGCCCTCGCCATGGTCATGGCGCTCATCATGCGGGAGCCTCCGCTCCACGCCGGCGAGACGGTGCGGTACGTCGACCTCTTCCGCGACGCCCGCGACATCGTCTGGCAGCGCCCCGCGGTCCGGTCGTTCATGGGGGTGGCCACGGTCATCGGCGTGGCGTCGTTCGCACCCGCGGTGTTCTTCCAGCAGCCGTTTCTCGACCGGCACGGCGTGGCCGTGCGGAACTTCGGATTCGTCCAGGCCCCGAATCTCCTGGCGGGCGTCGCGACGGCGCTGCTGGCGTACCGGCTCGTCCGGATCGCGGGCCGCCGGGGTATCTACTTCTGGATGGCGGGCGCCCTCGTCGCCATGTACGCCATTTTGGCCACGGTCGATACCGTGTGGGCGTTCGCAGCGTTCCCCGCGGTCGTCGGCGTCCGCAATCTGCTGCAGCCGCTCGCCGGGGATTATCTGAACCAGCGTGTGCCGAGCTCGCATCGCGCGACCGTGCTGTCGGTGCGGTCGCTGCTCTTCAGCCTCGCCGTCGCGCCCGCCGAGCCGTTGCTCGGCCTGGTGGCCGACCACGTGTCGTTGCTCGCCGTCTTCCGGGTGTCGGCGCTGTCCCTCGCGGTCGTCGCGCCTGTGGTCCTCGTGTGGTGGCTGCGAGCCGACGCGCGCGAGCCGCTCCCTTCGGAAGCGGCCGAGGAGACGGAGGGCGGCGTTACGTTGGCCGGCGAAACGGCGCCTTCGAGCGGTGCTTGACGGCTAGGCGACGGCGCCCTGCTCCCGTAGCGAGGCGATCTCGGCGTCGCTGTAGCCGACCTCCCGCAGGAGCTCGTCGGTGTGCTGCCCGGGCGTCGGCGCCGTCGAGCGGAGGCGCGGCTGCGTGTCCGAAAACTTCGGGCCGATGCCGACCGTCTTCACGGGTCCCAGCGTGGGGTGTTCGATCTCCTGCACCATGCCGCGGCTCAGGTTGTGCGGGTCCCGCAACGCCTCATCGAGAGTGTAGACGGGCGCTGCGCAGATGTCCGTCTGCTTCAGGATCTCGAACCACTCGTCTCTGGTCTTCGTGAGAAACTGGCGGCGGAAGTGGTCGAAGATCTCCTGGCGCTTGGCGCTGTCGTACTGGTGCGGGATGAAGTCTTCCCTGCCCATCGCCTTGCAAAGGTTGGCGAAGAAGTGAGTCTCGAGGGAACCCACGCTGATCCAGCGGCCGTCCTTGCACTGATAGACGTTGTAGTGAGGCACCGCCCCGTTGAGGACGGTCCCGCCGGGCGTGGGCACGGACCCGCTACCGAAGTAGCCGCCAACGAGGCTCGCCAGTAAGTACAGGACGCCGTCCGACATCGCGACGTCGACGTACTGGCCCCGGCCCGTGCGCTCGCGGGCGATGAGCGCCGCGAGGATGGCGAAGGCGGCGTGAAGGCCACCGCCGGCGAAATCGGCCAGCAGGTTCATAGGGATGGCGGGCGGTTGCCCCGGCCAGCCGATCATGCCGAGGGCGCCCCCCACGGAGATGTAGTTGATGTCGTGTCCCACCAGGTCGCGGTAAGGCCCGGTCTGGCCGTACCCGGAGAGCGAGCAGTACACCACCCGCGGGTTGATGCGGGCGATGGTCTCGTAGTCGACGCCGAGCCGCTGGACGACGCCGGGGCGGAAGCCCTCGAGGACGACGTCGGCGGTCTCGGCCATGCGGTAGAAGACCTTGCGCGCCTCGTCGTCACGCAGGTTGAGGATGATGCTCCGTTTGTTGCGGCCCATGACGTTGTAGGCCGCAACCCGCGCTTCGTCGCCGGAGCGCGCCAGGGCGCCCAGCGCCATCGCCGGCCGGGCGCTCGGCGGCGGCTCGACGACGACCACGTCCGCGCCCAGGTCGCCCAGGAGCATCGAGCAGAACGGGCCCGGCGCGAGGCGGGAGAGGTCGAGCACCTTCAGGCCTTCGAGCGGCATCATCGTTCACGGTCCTCCGGTATCCATCGGTGGGCGCAAGCGCGGTCATGATGCGGCAGCCGGTGGGCTGGGTCAAACGGCGACGCAGTGGCGGCGCGGACCGAACGTCTCCCCGCCAGCGGGCCGCCCGGCCGGCACGGGGCGCGGCCGCCATGGCATACTTGCATGCGACACCACGACGGAGGAGCGCGCGTGGTCACGACCCCATCGTTCGCGTTTGCCGGGCCGGGAAAGATCTACGACGTCGTCATCGTGGGCGGAGGGCCGGCGGGCCTCACGGCGGCGCAGTTCGCCGCGCGGGCGAAGCTGAGTACGGTCGTGCTCGACCGGTCCCCGGCGGCGGGGGCGCTCGGGCTCACGCAAAAGATCGAGAACTATCCCGGCGTCCCGGGCGTCCGGACCGGCCTCGAGCTGCTGGAGATCTTCCGGAAGCAGGCGATCGACTTCGGCGCCGAGTACGTCCAGACCCAGGTCCTCGAGGCGGACGTCGCGGGCGAGGTGAAGACGGTGGTGGCGGCGAACGGGACCTACCAGGGCCGCACCCTCATCGTCGCCACTGGCTCCATGGGGCGGAAGCCGGTCATTCCTGGCGAGGCCGAGTTCCTGGGACGGGGCGTGAGCTACTGCGCGACGTGCGACGCCGCCTTCTTCGGCGACGCCGTCGTCGCCGTGGCCGGCGACACCGACGAGGCGGTGGAAGAGGCGCTGCTCGTGGCGAAGTACGCCCGCACGGTGTATGTGCTCGCGCCGGGGCCGCGGCTGCGAGCCGGCCCCGCGGCGGAGGAGGCGCTGCGCCGCGACCCTCGAATCGAGCTCCTCACGGGCCATCGGCTCCTGCAGATCCGAGGCGAGCGTGACGTTGGTGGCGTGACGGGCGTCGTCGTCCGCGACCGCGAGGGGCAGCAGGTCGAGCTGGCGGTGAGCGGCGTCTTCATCTACCTGCAGGGCGTCCAGCCCGTCGTGGACTTCCTGAAGGGGGCCGTCGAGCTTACGGAGACGGGATGCGTCAAGGTCGACCGCGAGATGCGCACCTCGGTGCCGGGCGTGTTCGCGGTGGGCGACGTGACGTGCAAGGAGATTCGCCAGGCCGTGATCGCCGCGGCCGAGGGATGCTTCGCGGCGCTGGCCGCCGACAAGTACCTGCACGGCAGGACGGCGGCCCGGTCGCTTTGGTAGGAGCAACGTGCCCATGGAAGCGAAGCGCGAGATGTCCGGCGTGCGCCGGGAGCCGGTGACGTTCGAGAGCGGGGGCGTCCGGATGGCGGCGCTGTTCTTCCCCGGGGAAGGCCCCGGGCCCGCGCGGCGGCCGTGTGTCGTGCTCGGGCATGGCCTGGGCGCCGTCAAGGAAGCGCGGTTGGACGCCTTCGCGGAGCGGTTTGCGGCGGCGGGCCTCGCCTGCCTCGCGTTCGATTACCGGGGTTTCGGCGAGAGCGGCGGCGAGCCCCGGCAGGTGGTGGACATCCGTCGCCAGCAGGAGGACTGGCGCGCCGCCATTGCCTTCGCCCGCTCGCTCGACGGCGTCGACCCCGACCGTATCGGGCTGTGGGGCACGTCGTTCAGCGGAGGCCACGTCCTCGAGGTCGCGGCGGGCGACAACCGCGTGCGGGCGGTGGTGGCGCAGGTGCCGCTGGTGGACGGACGGGCCAGCGTCGGCGAGTCGGGACTCCGGCGCGTGGCGCCGCTGATGCTCGCGGCGCTGCGAGATGTAGCGAGACAGGCGGCCGGCCGCCCGCCGTATCTCGTGCCCCTCATCGGCCCGCCGGGTTCCCTGGGATTTCTCACCACCCCGGAGTCGGAGCCGGGGTACCGGGCCATCGTCACCAACGCGCCGACCTGGCGCAACGAGATCGCCGCGCGCCTGGCGCTGCGGATCGGGCTGTACCGGCCCATCCGGTCCGTCTCGAAGCTGCGATGCCCGGTGCTGTACATCGCGGGCGAGCGAGACACGCTGACGCCGGCCGCGGCCATCGTGCGGGCGTTCCGGCGCACGCCCGACGCGCGCCTGTACCTGCTCCCCGTCGGCCACTTCGACGCCTACGTGGGACAGTGGTTCGAAGAGGTCGCGCCGCTCCAGACGGCGTTCTTCCAGCAGAAGCTGGGCGCGACCTGAGGCCGGGAGCGGCCGGGCGGAAGCACGAAACAACGACTCGCACAACAACATGGAGGCCACGCTTCAGCGTGGCCTCCCACGTCCGTTCGCGCCGCGCAAGCTCGCGGCGTCAGGGCTCGAGCGCGATCTTCAAGACGCCGCCCTTCCGCTCGCGGAACAGCTCGTACGCCTTCGGCGCCTCCTCGAGCTTCATCCGGTGGGTGAACAGGCCTCGCAAGTTCACCTTCCCGTTGGCGACCAGCCCGAAGAGCTGCTCGAGCCGGGGCCGGCCCGAGGGGCAGAAGGTGGTGACGATCTGCCGGTGGAGGAAGCTGCCGCCGGTCGACATCGTGAGGGTGGGAAAGGCGCCGTAGACCCCCACACTGCTGACCGTCCCGCCCATGCGCACGACGGCGCAGCAGTTCTCGAACGTCACCTGATGCCCCAGGGCCTCCACCGCGACGTCGACGCCGCGGTTGTTGGTGAGCGCCATGATCTCGGCGACGGCGTTCTGGGGGTCGAGGACGATGTCGGCCCCGAGCCGCTTGGACATTTCGATGCGCTCGGGGACGGACTCGACGGTGATGATGCGGCCGGCGCCCATGAGCCGCGCGCCCGCTGTGGCGCACAGGCCCACCGGCCCCTGCGCGAAGATGGCGACGGTGTCGCCCGGGCGCATGCCCGCGCGCTCGATGGCGCCGAACCCGGTCGACATGATGTCGGTGGCGAGCACGGCGTGCTCGTCGTCGACGGTCGAAGGGACGTGGGCCATTGAGACGTCGGCGCCGCGGACCTTGAAGTACTGCCCCTGACATCCGAAGAGGAGGTTCATCGGCGCGCCGAACGTCTGGCAGAGCTGGATGTCGCCTTCGAGGCATCGGTCGCAGGTCCCGCAGCCGTTCAGGCAGGACGCGGCGACCCGGTCGCCCGGCTTGAACCGCGTAACGCCGGGGCCGACGGCCTCGACGATGCCGACGGCTTCGTGGCCCATGGGCAGGCCGGGCGGGAGGGGCATCTCGTCGAGCAGATGGATGTCGCTGCCGCAAATGGTCGCCATCGTCGTCCGGACGATGACCTCGCCCGGTCCGGGATCGGCGATATCCAGGTCCTGCATCTCGACGACCTTCTGGGCCATCTTCACGCATGTGCGGGTCTTCATGGGGTCCACTCCTTCCGAACGGTGAGCGGCGCAGCGGGCCGCGGGTGGCCCCATGCATACCATCGTGGCGGCGTTGAGGGAACGGCCGAGTGGACGGTTACGGGCCGGCCTGGGTGAGGTGAAGTCAAGCTGCTCGTCGCCCGCTGACTGGAGACATCTGATGCTGACAGGCTGGTAGCACCGTGCGCGACGCGCGGGTCTTAACCCCGCAAAGCCTTCTTGCGTTTGCAACGCTAGGACGGCGACCCGTCACGCAGGTGACTCAACGAATTGAATCTCGCTTTTCCAGGTTGTGTCTCGCGCAGAGCAGTTGGACGTTTTCAGGCAAGATGGAAGTGCCTCCCTTTGAGTAGGGAACGATGTGGTCAAAATGGAGTTCGTCTCGGGCTCCACAAATAACGCATTTGCCGCCATCTCGTCGCCACACTTCCACTTTCACGTGAGTCGGGATTGCCCGCCGACGTTCCCCTAACGCTCCAGGTGTGGCCGTACGCTCGTCCGGCGAGCCTGCGGGCACAAGCTTGAAGCGGAAGACCATTCTGCCGTTCCGCCGTTCACGCCAGGAATCGACTAGGAAGAACAGACCGTTGTAGGACCAAATACCTGCTTTGACCTTTTCGTACACGCGGACCTTTTCGGGAGGCCTTTTGCCCGCCTTGTAATCCTCGGCCGCCTTGTGGAACTTGCCGTTTTGGGTGAGCGCTCCGTTAGGCGTTCGCTCGGGCAGGTCAATCGTCTTGGGATTCGGCCCGCCCACGGTTCTTGGAGCGTCATGGCCCTCGTAAATGAGAACCGTGCCGTCTTCGTCCCACTGGTCCTCGTAGGGCGCTCCCGGTCGAACTGACATGAGAATCACTGAGTATCCTTGGGGCAGACCATAATTCATGCCACGTTGAAGGTTCATCCGTTCGCGTCGGCACATCTCGAGATATGACATGATTTCGTTCATGGCAAAACCACCTTCTGCCGACATCGGAGCGGCGGCCGCGTTCGTGAGTAAGGCCCGACCGGTGTTTGACAGAATTCTAGCGTGGCGCCCCCGGCAGGATTCGAACCTGCGACCGTCGGATTAGAAGTCCGATGCTCTGTCCGGCTGAGCTACGGGGGCGCGTCGGGAACAGGCGATCGCGTTACGCCGGGCGGCGTCTCGTCTCGACCTTGTGGATGTACCGTCCGAGGCTCCACGTCCGCACGATCTCGGTGTCGCTCAGGTCCGGGCTCGTGGTGAGGTACTGCTGCACCCAGCGCCCGACCGGCTGCGCGAGCACCAGCGCCAGCATCGACGCGAGGAAGACGTTCGGGGCGCTCTGCCAGCGGCGCTTCCCGTCGCCCAGCGCGAGCATCGACGACAGGCCCGCCAGCACGCCGGCGACGGCGATGTTCGTCCCGCACATCGGCGAGACGGCGAGATGGCCCTCACCGGACTGGAGACGGCGCAGGGCCTCGTGGCTCGCCTCCTCCACCAGCTCGCGGGGCACCGCGCCGTAGATGAAGAAGCCGTTCCCCGTGGCGCGCCCCACCAGGCGGGGCGTGCGCCCCAGCTTCGGCAGCATCACCGTGATGGTGGCGTGCTCGAGGCCGTGATTCCGGCGGACCGTCCCGATCAGGCGTCCCAGCATGACGTTCCCGTACAGATATCGGCAGGCAGATCGGCTGCCTGCCGCGCGCCTCAGTATATCGTAGCCGCGGGCGCGTCAGTTCTTCGCCACGCCGGGCGCGCCGATCCGGTACGCCGTCCCCAGAAACAGCGCGATCTCCGTCTTCTCGCCCGTCACCAGATTCTCGACGCGAAGGACTGCGGTGTCCCCCGGCGGCGCGCGTCTGGGATCGACGCTGACCTCGATGGTCTGCGAGCGCGCGCAGTCAGCGCACGGGACACCGGGACCCAGGGCGACGCCCGCCGTGGCCGACAGCGTCACCCACGTCTTCGTGGCGGTGATCCGCCAGGGAAGAATCCCCGTCCCGCTGTTCGAGATCGTCAGGTCCACCGACTGGGCGCTCTGGTTCGGCTTGTAGTTGACCTTGATCATCGGCCGGTCGACGGAGAGCTTCGGCGCGCCGATGAGCTCGTCGCGGTCGCGGCTGGACGGCCGGCTCGAGCTGTCGCGGTGGATGGGCTGCGGCGACGGGATGTCCATGCGGTCGTACGGATAGCGGAAATTCGCCAGGTCGAGCGGGTCGCGCCATCTGGGGTCGTTCAGGTCAGGCAGGGAGATGGGTTGCGGCTGCCAGAGCTGCTTGCCCTTGACGACGGGCGGATGCTCAGCGCAGCCGATCACCAGCTCCTGATACGGGTAGTTGCCCCGGTTGTGGCCGAAGCCGTCGGTCGCTGGCCCGCAACTGTAGGGCGTCCGAGGCCATGAGCCGTAGATGGGGTCGAGGGGGTGGTTGCTCCGGTTCGCGCCGGGCCCGGTGAAGCCGTTGTAGCTCCACAGCGCGAAGTACCAGTTCTCGAGGATCTTCGGGTCGCCGCCGGTGTCGGTCCCGGCGATGGGTCGCTGTTCGGGCGCCGCGTTCCACTTCTCGGCGAGGATGACGGCGCCGCGGGCGATGTTGAACGCGAAGTGGGTTGCGACCAGCGCCTGCTCACGCGAAGGCTGGCCCGCCTCGCCCAGCGGCGTTGTCATGCCGCTCGTGACCTGCATGATCCCGTAGCCGCAGTCGAACGACTGGAGCGCGGGCCCCACCGACTCGAACGGCGTCGCGGCCGACGCCTGCGTGGTCACGCTCTCGATCCAGCTAATCGCCTTCAGGAGGACCGGCGGGATCTCCGGGTCGGTGTTCGTGCGAGAGCCCCGCATCCCCTTCTCGAGGCTCTTGAACCCGAAGAAGGGGTCGCCCGGGGCGATCATGTTGTAGGCCGCGAGCTCTATGGCCTCGAGGTACGGACCGCGGTCCTCGGGGCCCTCCCACGTGAGCGGGGGCGTGCTGTAGGCGCACCCCGCGGCCCTGCGGACGGGCGCGCCCTGCCACAAGGCCGCCACCAGCGCGCCCACGGCCAACGTTGCGAGCAGCGCGAATCGCTTCATGGCGAGCCCTCACCTCCCGAGCCCGGGATCCACCCCACGATCTGGATGTCGCTGTTCACGGACAGCAGCTCGCGGTCGCCGTCGGGCGTCAGCAGATGCAGGCGGCTGGGCCCCGGGTTCTCGGCGCTGTCCCCCAGGAACCAGCGGAAGATCAGCCGCGAACCGTCGGGCGCCCACGAGACGGGGACGTCGAAGCCGCGGTCGGTCGACGTGAGGGCCCGCTCCGACCCGTCGGGCGCCACTTCGACCAGCGGCGAGGCCCCATCGGGATCGAGCCGCCCCAGTGTCAGGCCGCCCGTGGCCGGGTTCCACACGGGGCTGAACTCGTCGGGGGCGGACGCGTCGCGTTCGTCCAGAACGGCGAATCCGCCGAGACCCTGCCCGCTCAGGTCGAGCACGCGGGCAACGAAGCCCAGCCGGCCGTCGCCCAGGTCCTGCTGGACCAGATAGGCGAGCTTCGTGCCGTCCGGCGAGAGCCGCCAGTCGCGGGCGATGTCGTCACTGAGATGCGCCACGAACGTAGGACCGCCGTCGAAGCGGTAGAGGTCGGTCCCCGACGTCGAGAAGGCGGCGTAGTACAGCGCGCCGCCAGCGAACCCGATGGGGAAGAGCGCCTCGCTGCCTGACACCAGCACTCGCTCCTCGCCCGAGAGGTCGATACGCACGAGCTCGAAGGTGCCGGCTCCGTCCTCGGCCCCGACGCTGCGGCGAAAGATGACGGCGTCGCTCTCGGGCGACCACACGGGCGGCACCAGGAGGTCGGCGCCGGTCGCGAGGGTCTGGTCGCCGGTGTCGGCCTGGATGATGCGCAGCTCAGCGGGACTGCCGATGGACGGCTCCCCCTCGGTCGGGGGCACCACCGTGTAGGCGATGCGCTGGCCGTCGGGCGAGAGGGCGGCATAGACGCCGAAGCCCTCGGCGTGGGCGACGGTGGCCACGGTGCGGGCGTTCGTGGGGTCGGCCACGGAGGCGACGCGGATAGCGTCGGCGTTGCGGCCGAACTCGACGAAGACGAAGCTGGGGCTTTCCGCAGGCTGGAAGAGGGGAGCGGGGTCACCGCTGCCGGTCAGCGTGCTGGCGCCGTACCAGAGGACGGACGCGGCCGCGGCGATGACGCCCACGGCGACGGCCGGCCTGACGAGCGTGGCAAGGACTCGTGCGAACATCATGGGCGCCCACCTCCCGTCCTGGAGGCGCGTTCACGCCTCCGCTGTCCCATCCGTTCGCGCGCCGGGACCCCGCCAGCGCCGGCCCGCTATGGTTCGCGTCGGCTCGAGACGGCTTCTCCCTCAGGCGAGGCCGGCTCGAACCACGAGCGTTTGATGTGCCGGTACACGTACCAGATGGCTCCCGCGCCGATGGCGATGGCGATGGGAATATCCGCGGGGCGCATCCACTCCCGCAGGTTCTCCCAGTTCTCGCCGAGCTCGTAGCCGGCCCAGGCCAGCCCGAGCGACCACGGGAACGACCCGACGAACGTGTACACGGTAAACGTCCCGACGGGCATCCGTGCGACCCCCGCCGGCACGCTGATGAACGTCCGCACCACCGGCAGCATGCGCGAAAAGAACACCGCGAAGTTCCCCCACCGGGCGAACCAGCGGTCCGCCAGGTCGAGGTCGTGCCGGCTGATGAGGACGTACTTCCCGTACTTTTCAATGAGCGGCCGGCCGCCCCACAGGCCTGCGTAGTAGGCCACCAGCGACCCGAGGGTGTTCCCCAGCGCGCCGAAGAACGCGGCGAGGAACAGCCACTCGACGCCCAGTCCCCGGTCCTTGATGAGGTTCCATCCCGCCAGCGGCATGATGAGCTCGCTGGGAAGCGGGATGGCCGCGCTTTCGATCGCCATCAGCAGGACGACGCCGGGCCATTCGATGGCGTCGTACGTGGCGGCGATGAAGTCCAGCAGCGCCTGTTCGATCTCGTGAATCAGGGCAGTCGCTCCGAGCAGGCGCTGGCTGCCCGCGACGCAGCCGGGGCGGGCCGGTTCATCACGCGCGAGTCTAGCACGCCGGGCGTCCGCCCTGTCAAGGAACGGGAGGCTCGCTTCCTGAGCTGGTCCAGATAGATCCCGTACACCACACTAGAGATGAGG
>JBBING010000037.1:1226-21310 GCA_037444005.1 Chloroflexota bacterium | reverse complement strand
GAGCCGGCGGGGGGCCGCCGGGGACTCCGCTCGCTCCCGGCGGGCTCGCCCGGACGCCCCGGGCTCCGCGCGCGCCCCGCGCTCCGGCGGGCGCCCGATCCCCCGGCGGGGGTGTCCATGGCGGGCCCGACCTCCGCTCAGCGCCGCCGGGCCGGCGCGCCCGTTGCCGACGGCGGCGCCGGCCCGCTATGCTGACCTCGCGTTCGGCTTCAGGCGCATCCTCGCATGCGGCAACGGCCCATGGGCCGTGGGAGCAGGGCGGACCTCGTTCGGGCGACCGTCGCCGGGGCGTGCATTGTCCTGGCCCTGGCCCTCCTGATCGACCTCCGGCCGGGCCCCTCGTCCGGCGCGCAGCCAACGCCCACCCCCACCTGTGTTCCCGTCACGCCGGAGCCGCTGACTTCGCCCGCCCCGCTGCGGCTCGAGCTGCCCGACGTCACGGCTGAGGCCGCCGTGGTCATCGACGGCAACACCGGGCGAGTGCTCGGCGGGAAGAACGAGCATCAGCCGCGTCCCCCGGCGAGCACGACGAAAATCCTCACCGCCATCGTGGCGCTGGAGCGCGCTTCCCCCGACGACATCGTTACCATCGACTTCGACCCGCGGCCGACGCCCGACAGCTCGCTCCTCGGGCTGTGGCCGGGCGCCGTGGTCACGATGCGGGATCTCCTGTACGGACTGATGCTGCCGTCGGGGAACGACGCCGCCGTCGCCATCGCCCGTCACGTCGCGGGGAGCGAAGCCGCGTTCGTCGACCTCATGAACGCGAAGCTGGCGGAACTGGGCCTCCGCGACTCCCACTTCACGAATCCGCACGGCCTCGACGACCCGAACCTGTACGCCAGCGCGTACGACCTCGCTCAGCTCGCCCGCTACGGCCTCGCGAATCCGGAGTTCGCCGCCATCGTCGGCGCCAAGACGTGGTACGCCCGTAGCCTCGACATGGAGATCGAGAACGGGAACCGCCTGCTGTGGACGTATCCCGGGGCGACGGGCGTCAAGATGGGCTGGACGGAGTCGGCCGGCGAGACGCTGGTGGCGTCGGCGGAACGGAACGGCCGGCGGGTGATCGTCGCGCTGCTCGGGAGCCTCGATCGCAACGCCGACGGCGCGACGCTGCTCGACTGGGGCTTCGCCCAACGAGCCTATCTCAAGCCGGGTGAGCCTGACCCCGTACCCTCGCCTGTCTCCGGGTGCGTCGCGCCGTCCCCGTGAGCGGACCGCCGCCGGAAGCGCGCGAGTGCGCCTCGGAGCCATGAGGGCGTCGCGCGGTCAGCCTGCGGCTCCGCGCGGACGGCGGCGAGCTCGGCGCTCACGGCGGCGCCGATGAGGAGGAGATTCGCCGTGAGATACGTGAAGAAGAGGAACAGCAGCACGCCGCCGAGGGTCCCGTAGACGACGTCGTACGCGTTGAAGTTCGCCACGTACAGGGTGAAGCCGTTCTTGAGGATTTCGAAGCCGATGGCGGCGAGCGCCGCGCCGGGCCACGCGTCGCGCAGGGACGGATGGGACGCTGGCAACAGCCGGTAGATGGCCAGAAACGTCGCGAAGGACACCGCTGCGGGGAAGACGTAGGGGACGGCGAGCCAGAGCAGGTTGGCGCTGTCCGAGAAGGGCCCCAGGAGGCCCGAGCTCGTCTCCTGGAGACCGCGAAGCACGCTGCTCGCGGCCACGGAGGCGAGCGCGAGGAGGCCCAGCGCGGCGAGCGTCGCGGCGTCGGCGAGCCGCTGCCGGAGGAACGGCCGGCGCCGCTCGGGCGCGACCTCCCACATGTCGTTCAGCGCTCGGCGGATGGCGCCGAACATGCCCAGCGCGCCGTACGCCGTGCCCAGTAGTCCCAGCGCCGACAGCGGCGGACTGCTGCGCTTTACGCCTTCGATAGCGTCGGCGACGGCGCTTCGCCCCTCGTCCTCGCTGAGCGGCAGCGAGGCCACGATCTCGTCGACCAGGCGGTCCCGGACGTCGGGGTCGAGCAGCACGACGCTGCCGACGGCGGTGACGAGGATGGCGAGCGGGATGATGGAGAAGAGGACGTAGTAGGCGACGCCGGCGGCGAGGAGCGAGGCCTGGTGGCGCGTGTACCTGCCATAGGTTCCGCCCGCCAGCCGCCACGAGAGGGCGAGGAATCGGCCCATCGTCCCAGTCTATCCCGGGCCCGCAAGCGATCCTCAATCGCCGCGGGCCCAGGTGAGGCACTACACCTCGCGCGCCCCGGCGTCCTTGAGCGCGCGGGCGCAGGCGTCCAGGGTGGCGCCGGTGGTGGCGACGTCGTCGATGAGCAGCGCGCGCCGCCCTGCGACGCGCGAGGCGTCTGCCCGGAAGGCGCCCTCGACGTTGCGGCGGCGCTCGTCGGGCGTGGCCGCGCGCGCCTGGGGCGGAGACGCCCGCACACGTCGCACAGCCCGCCCGTCGAACGGCAGGCGCAGCTCCCGGGCGATTTCGCGAGCCAATGACTCCGACTGGTTGTAACCGCGGACGCGCCGCCTGCGGCCTACCAAAGGCACGGCCGTCACGACGTCGGCGTCCAATCCAGCGGCCCGGGCGTGGGCGGCCATGAGCGCTCCCATGGGCCGAGCGGCCGCGCCGTGCCCGCGGTACTTGAGGGCGTGAACGGCCTCGCGCGCGCCGCCACTCATCACGTACGGGGACCGCAAGCCGTCGAAGGCCGGGGAACTCCGTCCGCACGGCCCGCAGGGGTCCGTGGCCGAAGCGTCCCAACACCGCGAGCAGCGGGGCGGCTCTGCGACGGGCAACGCCGCGACGCAGGCATCGTGGAGGAACGACCCGTGACGGCCGCAGGCGGCGCACCGGGGCGGAAAGACGGCGTCGAGCGCGAGGTCGCGGAGCCGGGCCAGAAACGTCCCTGTCGCCATCGGCGGCGCGAGTATAGCCCAACGGGCGTCCGCGGGACCATGCGGGGGCCGCATGCTACAATCCAGACGGTACCCCGGGGAGGCGAGATGAAGGTGCGCGTGCGTCTGTTCGCCGGGCTGACCGATCTGGTGGGGGCCCGGACGGTGGAGGTCGACCTGCACAACGGCGCCACGGTCGGCGACCTGCGGGAGGCGCTCGCGCGTCAGTATCCCCAGGTCGCGCCGTTCATGGCCACGCTGGTGTGCGCCGTGAACGAGGAGTACGTCCCCAGCGACCAACCCGTGTCGGAAGGAGACGAGGTGGCTTTGATTCCGCCGGTCAGCGGAGGCGCAACATGTTCGTGGTGACTCGCGAGCCGCTGGACCCGGCGCGGCTCGTCGAGGCGGTGCGGCGCGACGAATCGGGGGCCGTCGTCCTGTTCTACGGCGTCGTCCGCAACCACAACGAGGGCCGGCGCGTGCACCACCTCGAGTACGACGCCTACGAGCGGATGGCCGAGAAGAAGCTGCGCGAGGTGGCCGAAGAGACGAAGCGCCGCTTTCCGGTAGACGACATCGCCATCGCGCATCGCGCGGGACGATTGGAGATCGGCGAGACGAGCCTGCTGGTGGCGGTGTCGTCGGCCCACCGCGCCGACGCGTTCGAGGCGGCGCACTACTGCGTGGACCGCATCAAGCAGGTCGTCCCCATCTGGAAGAAGGAGGTCTGGGACGACGGCTCGGCGTGGCTCGAAGGCCATCCCGTCGATCTCCCGGAGCCCGCCTCTCGCCCGTGAGCCCCGAACAGCTTCCGACGCCGCGGTTCTGCCAGCTGTGCGGGCACGCGCTCGTCGAGCGGTATCTCGAACACGAGGAGCGCTGGCGGTTGCAGTGCGAGCGCTGCGGCTTCGTACACTACATGAATCCGCGCGTCGTCGCCGCGGTGGCCCCGGAGCGCGACGGACGTATCCTGCTCATGAAGCGGGCGTGGGAGCCCCGCGCCGGCTTCTGGACGATCCCGGGCGGCTTTCTCGAGATGGGCGAGTCGGCCGAAGAAGGGGCGGTCCGCGAGACGCTGGAGGAAACGGGCGTGATCGTCGAGCTGCGCGGGCTGCTCGGCGTGTACACCCGGCGCGACGCGGGGATCGTGGTCGTGATCTACCGCGGGCTGGTCGCCGACGACGCCACGCCGCGCGCGGGCGCTGAGGCGCTCGAGCTGCGCTGGTTCGCCCCGGACGAGATCCCGTGGGACGAGCTGGCCTTTCCCACGACAGTGCAGGCGCTCCACGACTGGGTCGCAAAGCGGCCGGCGGAAGCGAAAGGGAACTCGACGTAACCGGCGCCCGCGAGCGTCGGCGCCCTGCTATAATCGGTCCGTCATTCCCCGGCGCCCAGATGTTTACGCACTTACACCTTCATACTGAATACAGCCTGCTCGATGGCCTCTCGCGCATCCCCCAGCTCATGGACCGCGTCCGCGAGCTGGGGCAGGAGGCGGTGGCCCTCACCGACCACGGCGCCCTGTACGGCGCCATCGACTTCTATCTCGAAGCCAAGGCCCGCGGCGTCAAGCCGATCATCGGGGTCGAAGCCTACGTCGCGGCGGGCTCGCGCCGCGATCGGGACCCGCGAGAGAAGTCGCCCTACCACCTGACGCTGCTCGCGAAGAACGAGCGGGGCTACAAGAATCTCATCGCCCTCGTGACCAAGGCGAACCTCGAGGGGTACTACTACAAGCCCCGGATGGACCGCGAGCTCCTGGAACAGCACAGCGAGGGGATCATCGCGCTCTCGGGATGTCCGTCCAGCGAGCTGCACCGCTGTCTGCTGGACGGCCGCTGGGACGACGCCGTGGCGCTGGCGCGCTGGAGCCGGGAGGTGTTCGACGGCTACTACGTCGAGATCCAGGAGCACCCAGCGATGGAGGACCAGCGCCGGGTCAATCCGCTGCTCGTCCGCCTCGCGAGGGAGCTCGACCTGCCGCTCGTCGCCACCAACGACAGCCACTACACCTTCCGCGAAGATCACGAGGTTCACGACATCCTGCTGTGCATCGGCACCAACGCCTCCGTCCACGAAGCGAACCGGATGCGCATGTCCGACGACTCGTACTACGTGAAGAGCGAGGAGGAGATGCGCGCCCTCTTCCCGGACCTGCCGGAAGCCATCGACAACACCTGGCGCATCGCCGAGCAGTGCGACCTGACCATCGACTTCGACCGGCTCAACCTGCCGGAGACGGACTGCCCCCCGGGCATGACCCCTGAGGAGTACCTGGAGAAACTGACGTACGAGGGCATGGCCCGCCGGTACCCGGACGCGTCGGACGAGGTGCGGGAGCGCATCGCTTGGGAGCTGAAAGTCATCCGGGAGACGGGGTTCGTCAACTATATCCACGTGGTGCGCGAGGTGGCGGATTTCGCCCGCTCGCAGGGCATCCCCATGGGGGTGCGTGGCAGCGCGGCGGCGTCGGCGGTGCTCTACTGCCTGGGCGTCACGCAGATCGACCCCATCGCCACGCGCCTCGTCTTCGAGCGCTTCCTGCACGACCAGCGCGGCGAGCCGCCGGACGTCGACTTCGACTTCGCCGACGACCGGCGCGACGAGGTCATCCGCTGGGCGGCGAACCGCTACGGACGCGACCGCGTGGCGCAGATCATCACCTTCGGGACGCTGGGCGCCAAGGCGGCCATTCGCGATGTGGGCCGCGCCCTGGGGATGACGTACAGCGAGACCGACCGCGTGGCCCGGCTCATCCCGAACGCCCTCAACATGACCATCGACCGCGCGCTGGAGACGACGCCCGAGCTCGCGGCGGCGTACGAAGCCGACCCGCAGGTGCGGCATCTCGTGGACACGGCGCGCAAGCTCGAGGGGGTGGCGCGGCACGCGAGCACGCACGCCGCCGGCGTCGTGATCTCGCGCGACCCGCTCATCGAGCACGTGCCGTTGCAGCGCCCGCCGCGAGGCGACGACTCCGCCATCCCGACAACGCAGTACGCCATGACGCAGGTCGCTAGGATCGGCCTCCTGAAGATGGACTTCCTGGGGCTGGCGAACCTGACGATCCTCGGGAGGGCGCTCGAGATCATCAAACGCACGCGGGGGATCGAGATCGACCTGCAGGCGCTCCCCGACGGCGACCCGGAGACGTTCGAGATGCTGTCGCGGGGCGAGACGTTCGCCGTGTTCCAGCTCGAGTCGAGCGGGATGCGGCGGGCCATCGTCGATCTCCGCCCGACGCGCATCGCCGACCTCACGGCGCTGGTCGCCTTGTACCGGCCCGGCCCGATGCAGCACATCCCGACGTTCTGCCGGGCGAAGCACGGCGAAGAAGCCATCCAGCATCCCCATCCCGACCTCGCGGACATCCTCGAGGAGACGTACGGGGTCATCACCTATCAGGACCAGGTGATGCTCATCGCGCAGAAGTTCGCCGGCTACAGCCTCGGAGACGCCGACGGCATGCTGAAGGCGATGCGCAAGAAGATCCCCGAGCTCATGGCTCGCGAGCGGCCGCGGTTCATCGAGGGCGCGAAGGCCAAGGGATACTCGGAGGAGGTGGCGGCCCAGGTCTTCGACCTCATCGAGCCGTTCGCCGGGTACGCCTTCAACAAGGCGCACGCGGCCAGCTACAGCCTCATCGCGTACCAGACCGCGTACCTCAAGGCGCACTACCCGGCGGAGTACATGACGGCGGTGCTGGCGCTCGCCGGCAGCCATCCCGCCGGCGCGCACGAGCGCATCGCGCAGGCCGTCGCCGAATGTGTGAAGCTCGGCATCGAGGTGCGCCCGCCGGACGTGAACGCCAGCGACGTGAACTTCACGCTCGAGCCGCAGCCGGACGGGACGTACGCCATCCGGTTCGGGCTCGGGGTCGTGAAGAACGTGGGCGATGCCGCGGCCGAGAGCATCGTCGAGGCGCGGACCAAGGGCGGTCCGTTCCGGAGCCTCGACGACTTCTGCGCGCGGGTGAACCTGCGAGCGTTGAACCGCCGGGCGCTCGAGAGCCTCATCAAGGCGGGAGCGCTGGATGCCTTGGGTGAGCGGGGCGCGCTGCTGGCCAGCCTGGAGCGGGCCGTAGCGGCGGCTCAGCGCGAACAGCGGCGCATCGAGAGCGGGCAGGTGTCGATGTTCGACGCCCTCGGCGGCGAGCCGCCTGCGCCTCCCGAGCTCCTGAAGTCTGGGCCCGCCGTCTCCCGCGAGGAGCAGCTCCAGTGGGAGAAGGAGCTGCTCGGCGTCTACATGTCCGAGCATCCCTTCGCCGCGCCCGCCGCCGCCCTCTCGAAGCACACCACCGCCCAGTGCGCGGAGCTCACGCCTGAGCTCGCCGGGCGCGACGCCATCATCGCCGGGATGGTCACATCGACGCGCACCCTCTACACCCGCGAGGGCCGGCCGTTCGTCGCCGCCGTCATCGAGGACCTCTCGGGGTCGGCGGAGGTCACGGTGTGGCCCGACCAGTACGAGCTGACCCGCGACCTGTGGGCGCCGGGATCGATCCTGCTCATGCTGGTGCGGGTGCGCGAGCGGGGCGAACGGCTCCAGGTCGCCGTGCAGCAGGTCGAGCCCTACACCGGGGAAGGATGGACGCCCCGGCCCTGGGTGAGCCTCGCTGGAACCACGGGACGTCAGGGCGAGAACGGTGCGGCGTCGCCGCCCACCGCGAACGGAGCGGAGCCGGCCTCGGGCGGCCCGAAAGCGCGGAACGGCAGTGCGCCGCGAGTCGTGCGGCGGCTGCGGTTCTTCCTGCACGAGTGCGAGGACGCCGACGCCGACCGCGAGCGCGTCGACCGGCTGGTCGAGCTGCTCGCCGAGTATCCGGGCGACGACGAGATCCGCCTCTTCGTGCACGCGCTGGACGGGGACCGCGTGGAGCTGGCGCTCCCCCCCGCGCGAGCCTGCGAGGAGCTTCGGTCGCGTGGCGCCGACATCCTCGCGCCGGCGGGCGGCGCCGACGACATCGAGACCATCGCGCTGCCACAAACGTCCTCCTAACGCTGTCGATGCACCGAGGCGACGTGGCTGGGCGGGAAAAACGAAACGATACCGTTGCGTTTCTGTTCTTCGGCCGGTACACTGGGGCGACATCCGCGGAGGGGTGGAGGACTCTCGATGACTGTGGACCGCGTACGCGAACGCGCGCACCGTCGCCGCTGGTGGATGCTGGCGGTGCTCTCGGTGAGCCTGGTCATCATCGGGCTCGACAACACGATCCTCAACGTGGCGCTGCCCACGATCCAGCGCGAGCTCGGCTCTTCCGCCTCGGAGCTCCAGTGGATCGTCGACGCCTACGTCCTCGTGTTCGCCGGGCTCCTCCTGACGATGGGGGCGCTAGGGGACCGGTACGGCCGCAAGCGCGCCCTGCAGGCGGGCCTGCTGATCTTCGGGCTTTCCAGCGTGGTCGCCGCCTTCGCGGGGACGAACGCGCAGCTCATCGCTGCGCGGGCGGTCATGGGCGTCGGCGGCGCGCTCATCATGCCGTCGACGCTGTCGATCATCGTCGACGTGTTCCCGCGAGAGGAGCAGGGTAAGGCCATCGGCGTCTGGACGGGGATGGCGGCGCTGGGCATCGCCATCGGGCCGGCGCTGGGCGGCTGGCTGCTCGAGCACTTCTGGTGGGGCTCGGTCTTCATGATCAACGTGCCGGTGGTCCTCGTGGCGCTCGCGGGCGGGCTGTTTCTGGTACCGGAAAGCCGCGACCCGGCGGGCACCGCCGTCGACCTAACGGGCGCGGCGCTGTCCATGGTGACGCTGTTCCTGCTCGTGTACGCCATCATCGAGGCGCCGGCGAGAGGATGGCTCGACCCCTTCGTGGTCGGCGCGTTCGGCGGCTCGGCCGCGGCGGGCGCCGCGTTTGTCCTGTGGGAGCGCCGGCAGCGCCATCCCATGCTCGACCTCGCCCTGTTCCGCAACCCGCGGTTCTCTGTAGGGGTCATCTCGATTACCCTGGCGTTCTTCGCGCTGTTCGGGACCATCTTCGTGAACACGCAGTACCTGCAGTTCGTGCACGGCTACTCGGCGCTCGAAGCGGGGCTCGCCATCACGCCGGTGGCGGCCGGGATGCTCATCGGGGCCGCCAACAGCCATCGGCTGGTGGCCCGCTTCGGGACCGGGAAGGTCGTCGGCTTCGGGATGGCGGTGCTCGCCGCTGCCATGGCTTCATACATCTTGTGGACCGCGACGACGCCGTATGCGATCATCGGCGTCACTTTCGTGGTGATGGCCTTCGGCATCGCCAACGCCATGGCGCCCGCGACCGAGGCGGTCATGGGCGCCGTGCCGGTGGCGAAGGCGGGCGTGGGCTCGGCGATGAACGACACGACGCGCCAGGTGGGCGGCGCCTTCGGTGTCGCGATCCTCGGCTCGGTCGTCAACGCGGTGTACGGCGCACGCATGACGGCGCCGCCGGGAGCGCCTCCCGAGGTGGCGGGTCTGGTGACCGACTCGGTCGGCGGGGCCATCGCTGTGGCTGCGCGGCTCGGCGGCCCGGAGGGCGCCGCGCTCGCCGCCATGGCCCGCGACGCGTTCTTCGACGCCATGGACGCCGCCATGATCGTGGCAGCGGCCGTCGGCTTGGTCGGGGCGATCGTCGCCTGGCGGTTCATGCCCGCGCGAGCCGCCGCCGAGTCCCGCGCCGATTCGGTCGGGGTGGCCATCCCGCGGGCCGTCCAGGGCGTTGCCGCCGACCCTGACGGAAGTGAGGAGGCGTAGCGAATGGCCGTGCGGTCGTCCGCGCCGCGAGGACGGCCCCGGGACCCGGAGCTCGACCGACGAATTCTGGCGGCGGCGCTGGATGCGCTGGCCCGGCGCGGGTACGCGGGTGTGTCGCTGGAGGCGGTCGCCGCGGGCGCCGGCGTGGGGAAGACGACCATCTACCGGCGGTACGCGGGCAAGGACGACCTGATCGCGGCGGCGTTGGAGGCGCTGGCGAGCGCGGTCGAGCTTCCCGACACGGGGTCCACGCGCGCGGACCTCGTGGCGTACCTCGAGCGCCTGCACGACACCGTGCTGAAGGGCCCCGGCATCCCCGCGTTCGCCGCCCTCCTGATCGAGGGCCGCCGCAACCGGCGCCTGCTGAACCGGCTCCACGAGCGGCTGGTCGGCCGTCGGCGGGAGCTCTTCCGTCTGGCGTTGCGCAGAGGCATCGAGCGCGGCGAGGTTCGCCCCGAGGCCGACGTGGACGCCGCCGCCGACGCCGTGTTCGGCGCCTTCTTCGCGCGCCATCTCATCGGCCTGCCGGTCACGCGCGCGTGGATGCGGTCACTCGTGGATACGGTGTGGCGGGGGCTCGAAGCGCATAGAGAGCGCCCGCGCTCCCCTGCCGAGGGTCGCGCAGGCGCGGGAGAAGCGGACCGGCCCGGGCGGCCGTCCGGCTCTGGCGCCGCGGGCGCGTCCGGCCGAAGATGAAGGGAAACGAGCGGTGACAGAGGGGACAGGCGTGCGATCGAGGGACGTGCACCACCGGAGACCGGCGCCGCGCCGGGGCGCGAGCCCGATGCCTCAGATCTCTATCGAGCCGGGCGACGACGGGTTCACCGTGCGGGTCGACGGGCTACCTGTGCGGGTCTGCAGCGACGAGATGGACGCGCACCACTGGGGGAAGCACGCCTTCGACGCCGTCAATCAGGGCTTGCGGTCGCCGTACGATATCCAGCGGGCGATGCCGCACATCTGCCGCTCGCGCCACCGGCTGAACATCCACGTCTGAGCGTCGCTCAGGGCTCGGCTCTTCGCTCGCAGTCGTCGAGGAAGCGGCGGAGGGCCCAGGCGGCGCGCTCGATGGTGGGGAAGACGGCGAGCCGCTCGGCCGCCAGCCGCTGGCGGGCGCCTTCGACGGCTCGCCAGCGCCACTCTTCGGGAGAGTCCGCCGGACCCAGCACGAACGCGATGGGCTTCGGGCACGCCTTCCCGATGGCGATGAAGCGTTCGACGACGTGGGCGAGGCGGTCGGCGGCGTCGGGTCGCCCCAGAATCCAGTCCTCGCCGATGTTCGCGATGAAGGCGTCGAACGCGGGGTGCGCCACCATGAGCTCGAGCACCCGCGCGCCCGACAGGCCGCTTCCTGCGAGGATCGATTGATCGACGGGGTTGCCCACCCAGTCCCAGAGGTCGGGCGCCTTCGCGCGCAGCTCGGCGCGGATGTCCTCGGGCAGCGGCGGGACCTCGAGGCCCTCCTCCTCGCAGGCGTCCGCCGACTGCACCGCGCGTCCGCCGCCGCCCCCGACGACGCCGACCCGCCGGCCGACTCCGGGACGGAGGAAAGCGAACGCCACGAGCAGGTCCAGCGTCTGTTCGAGCGTCGACGCCTCGACCGCGCCGCCCTGGCGGAGCGCCGCTGACCAGACGGCGCGCTGCCCCGCCAGCGCCGCGGTGTGCGACGCCGCGGATCGGCTGCCGGCGCCCGTCCGGCCGCCTTTGTGAACGACGACGGGCTTCCGCGACGAGGCGAGCCTTAGCGCCCTCAGGAAGCGCGGCCCGTCCCGCACCCCTTCGATGTAGGCGCCGATGACGGCGGTCGCGTCGTCGAACGCGAGATACTCGAGGAAATCCGACTCCGTCAGGTCGAGGCCGTTCCCGTAGCTGATGACCTTGCTGAACCGGAGGCCGCGCACGGCGCCGTGCTGCACCAGCTCGACGGCGTTGTTCCCGCTCTGCGACAGGAACGCCACAGGGCCGGCCTCGCGGGGCAGGTCCGGTCGGAACGACAGGCCATACGAGGGGTCGTACAGGCCCATGCAGTTCGGGCCGATGAGGCGGATGCCCGCGGCCCGGGCGCGTTCGAGCACCTGCCGCTCAAGCGCGGCGGCGTCGCGGCGTCCCGTCTCGCTGAAGCGCCCCGTGAAGAGCTCGACCGCCTTCACGCCCTTGGCCGCGCATTCGTCCAGCAGCGCCAGCACGCCGTCCGCCGGGATGCAGGAGACGACGAAGTCGACCTCGCCCGGAATAGCGCTCAGGGTCGGGTACGCCGGGAGGCCGAGGATCTCCTGTGCCCGCGGGTTCACCGGGTACACCGGCCCGCGAAAGTCGTACTCGACGAACGAGCGGACGTAGTCGTGTCCGGGGCTGTCGACGTTGGTGGACGCGCCCACGACCGCGATAGATCGCGGGTGGAGGATCGCGTCGAGCTCGACGGCGGTGCGGGAGGGCGTGGCGCTCACGTTGGGGGAGTGTAGAAGAGCGCCCGTCGTCCGGCAACGGCGCCGCTCACCGGAAGCGGACCTTGAGGATCTCCGGGCAGCGCTGTCCTGTCACGTAGAAGAGCCCCTCGTCCGCGTGCCAGGCGATGCCGTTGTAGAACCCGCCGGGGCAGCGGTCCGGCAGCTCGTACCGCACGACGTTCGAAGGGTCGCTGGGGTCGATGCGGTACACGTAGCGCGTCTGCCACTGGTTCGCCCAGATGAATGCGCCGTCGTACTCGAGCTCGTTGAGGCGCTCCACGGGCCGCCCCTCGAAACGGACCGTGAGGGTGCGGCGGATCGCGAAGGTCTCGGGGTCGCGGAAGTACAGGTCGGCCGAGCCGTTGGAGTTCACGAGGTCGTCTCCCACGGCGGTGAGGCCCCATCCCTCGCCGTCGTACGAAGCGAACGGCTGGAACGGCGGGTCGGCGTCGCGGTCGAACGTGAACACGGTCCGTTCCTGCCAGCTCAAGACGTAAGTGCGGCCGAAGGCGCGGACGATGCCCTCGGCGAAGAAGGCGTTGCCGTTGGGTACTCTCCACCGGACCTCTCCGGTGGCGGGGTCGACCGCGCGGACGCCGGAGCCGGTGGGATTGCCGGTGCTCTCCCAGAGCAGGCCTTCGCTCACCAGCAGGCCCTCGGTCCAGGCGGCGCCTTCGTGAGGGATGGCGCCGACGACCTCGACGGTTCCAGCGGGGGCGGCGCCGGCTCCGGGAGAGGCGGACGGCGGCTCCTCGCCGGGCGGGGCGTCGGCGCGCTGACTCCAGACGATGGCCGCGGCCACGGCGAGGAGGAGCGCGAGCAGGGCGATCGCGGCGGGCCGCATGATAGAATTTCGCAACGTCCCCTTACCTCACGAATCGGACGCTCCGTTGAAGGTCGAAGCCGTCGAAGCCGTCGCCCCCGCCGCCACCGGGGTCCGATCCATCACGGGCGCCGCCGCGCGGTTGGCGGCGACGGCGCTTCTCGGGTCGTGGCTGGGCTACATGCTGGTGACGGGCATGCCCCAGGTACGACTCTACGTCTACGAGCCGACCGTGATCTTGCATATTCTAGCCGGGGGCCTGGCGGCCCTCTACGTCTTCCACGTGGGGTACTGGCGGCGCCTTCCCGGCGGCAGCCCGCTCGATTGGCCCCTGACGCTCCTGCTGGCGGCCTACATCGCGGCCACCGTCACGTCGGTCAACTGGCGAGTCAGCCTCGAGCTGACCCTCCAGGCCGGATTCCTCGTCCTTGTGTTCCTCGCGGTGGCCGACGTCCGCTTCTTCGAACGGCGCGACGTCGAACGCGCGCTGATGCTCGCGGGCGCGGCGGCGGCGCTCTACGCGCTCTGGGTGGTGGCGAACGACTATCTCGACTGGATCGCGCTGACCCGCTCGGTGGAAGGCCTCTCGTTGCGAGGGCTGGTGCCTCCGACGGTGCCGCGGGTCCACGACGTGAGCGACCACCCGAACATGCTGGCGATGGCGCTGGTGGCGCTCCTGCCGCTGTATGCGGCGCAGGCGTGGCGCGGCGCAACACTGCTGGACCGCGCCCTGGGCGCGGGCGGCGGGATCGCGGCTGTGGGCGCCATCTTCTTCACGCTGTCGCGCGGCGCGTGGGCTGCCGCCATCGTCGGGCTCGCGGTCGTGGCCCTGGGATTGGCCGTGGAGGCGCGGCTGCGGAAGGGGCCGGGGCCCCGAACCGCTCGAGGCCTGTGGGTCGCGGCGGCGGGCGCGGGCGCGCTCGCGTTGGGCGCGGCGGCGGCCGGCGCGTTCGCGCTCATGCGGTGGGACGCGCGACCCGGCTGGCTGTTCCGCGGCTCCTTCTCGCCGCGCGAGGATGCGCTCGAGGCCGGGTGGGACATGCTCAGAGACCACGTCTGGACAGGCGTGGGTCCCGGTGGGTTCGGGCTGTTGTATCCGGAGTACAGCGGGAAGTTCCCGGTGCACGCGCTCCACGCCCACAACGGGTTCGTGCAGACGGTGATCGACCTCGGCGCGCCCGGGCTGGCGGCGATGGCGGCGCTGGCCCTCGCCTGCGTCTGGATCGGCGTCGCGCTGTGGCGGCGAGACGGGCCCGGCGATCGCCTGGCGGCCGTTGTGTTCGCGGCGGCGCTGGCCGGCTTCGCCGTCCACAACGTAGTCGACGCCGCGAACATCTGGAAGGCGCCGCTCATCGCTCTGGGAGGCGTCGCCGCGCTGGCGGTGCGCCAGCTTCGCGACGCCGGGCCACCCGTTCGCCTTGCGTGGCCGCGCGCCGTGGCGCTGGGCGCGCCACGGCTGCTGCTGCTGCTGGCGCTGCCGGCGCTCTTCATCGCCTGGTGGCGGATCGACGTCGCCCATCGCGCCTACAGCCGGAGCATCGAAGCGCTCGCGGACGGCGACTTCGACGAAGCGGTGCGCCTCGGTCAGGAGGCCATCGACGGCGACCCGCGGTTCGCCCTCTACCACCTTCAGCAGGGCGTGAACGAGGTCGTCGCCGCCGAAGCGAACCGGCAAGCGGGCCGCGACGCGCGCGCCGACGAGCTTCTCGGACTGGGCATCGCGCATCTCGAGCGCGGCATCGAGCTCGAGCCGCGCACGACGATCGGCAGGGCGAACCTCGCGCGGGCGCTGGCGCTGGCCGGCGAGCGCGTCCGCGCGCTCTGGGTGGCGGTGGACGCCCGCGAACGCGCGGGCTCGGACACAGCCGTCCTCATGGCTGCAGGCGAAGCGCTCGAGCTGGCCGGATACCGGGATGAAGCCATCGAGACCTACGCGCGGGCGGTGTCCACCGACGCGGGCATCGCATCGTCGACGTTCTGGACGGAGACCCCCGAACGGCGCGCGACGTACCCGCAGGTGCTGCTCGGGTCGATCCTCGCGCTGAACCCGTGCACGCTCGGGACGTTTCTGCTTTCTGCGCCGGAAGGCGCGCCCATCCCTTCCGAGATCGACCGGGGCGGGCTGGTCGACGGCTGCCGCGCGCTCGCCCGGGAGCACCCCGATGACCTGTACGTGCGGGTGAATCTGGCGCGGATGTTGATGGCCGAGGAGACGCCGGAGGCCATGGTGGAGGCCCGCGCGCACCTGGACTTCGCGGTGCGCCGGCAGCCCGACTTCGCCCCTGCGCGGCGGGAGTTGGGCCGGTGGCACGACCTGCAGGGCGACCGCGAGGCCGCCCGGCACGAGTGGCTGCTCGGCGCGCAGCTCGACGACCCCGAATCGATCCTGCTGCTCGGGCGGACCTACTCGCCGCAGTTCGTCCCGCCGGGCCTGGTGAGCCGGCTCGAGACGCTGCTCGAGCGGGAAGGCAGCACCGTGCGGTTTCCGCTGGTGGACATCCTGTACTACCGGATGAAATTCTTCCGCGGCTCGCCGGCGATCATGTTCATTCCGGGCGACTGGCAGCGGGCGGCGCCGCGCCTCTACCTGGAGGAGCGGGCCGCGCTCGACGAATGGAAGGCGGCGCAGGGGCGCTGACGTGACGCTTGCGCCCGTGGGTTAACCTTTGAGCGGGCGCCGACGTTGTCACACATGAAGGGCGTGGAGGCGGTACGGAGGCCGCCGTCCACGCCCGCCTGCCGATGAGGCAGTCGGAGCGCCGGAAGGAGGGACCACTGGAAGCGTCGTTTTCTGGTGGGATTCCCGCCGACCTGGAGCGGTCTACGGTCGATCGGGCCCGGCTGGGGAACCAGCAGGCGCTCGCGGACCTGTACGACTGGTACATGCCGCGCGTGTACCGGTACGTGCTGGCCCGCGTCGGGAGCGTCCACGAGGCGGAAGACCTCACCGAGGAGATCTTCCTCAAGATGCTCTCGAACATCGGGGACTTCCGCTGGAAGTCGGTCCCGTTTTCGGCGTGGCTGTTCCGGATCGCGCACAACGAGGTGGTGAGCCACTTCCGCAAGCGCCACAACCGGAACCGCCTCGCCCCGCTGTTCGAGGGGATCGTGGACGACCGGCAGGACCTGGAGGCGCTGACGGAGCACCGGCTGACCGTCGAGGACGTGACGCGGGCGGCTGCGGACCTGCCCGAGGCGCAACGCGAGGTGATCGCGCTGCGTTTCGCTGTGGGGCTGTCCATCGCTGAGACAGCGCAGGCGTTGGGAAAGCGTGAGGGCAACATCAAGGCCCTCCAGCACAAGGCCGTGGCCCGGCTGCAGAAGGCGCTGGGCGCGAGAGTCGGGGAGGGGAAGCGAGCCGCTTCCTGAGCCATGGAGACGTTCGAAGAGCGACTGAATGTGTGCATCGAGGCCCTGCGGGCGGGGCGGCTGACGCTCGCCCAGTGCCTCGAACTGTACCCCGAGGACGCACCCCGGTTGCAGCCGCTGCTGCTCACCGTCGTCGAGGTGTCGAACGCCCTGCATGTCGACCCCGACCCGGAGTTCGCCCGGGAGGCGCGGGAGCGCTTCCGCATCGCCACGGGGGAACGTCTCCAAGAGGCGTTCGCGGAGGTCCAGCCGACGTACGGCCTGCTCGAAGGAGCCCGCCGGCGCTTCCTCGACGCCGCCCGCCAGATGCTGCCGCCGCCGCGGAGCGCCGCGCGTCCCCTGGTGTCGCCTTTCTGGCTGCGGCTCCCATCGCCGGCGCTGGCGGGCGCGCTCGCAGTCATCCTGGCGTTCTTCTCCTTCACCGGCTACACGTTCGCGACCGCGAGCGACGCGCTTCCGGGTGACTGGAACTACCCGGTGAAGCGGGCGACGGAGCGCGCCCGTCTCGCGCTGGCCTTCGATGACGAGACGCGTCACAACCTCGAAATCGCCTTCGCGGAGGAGCGGCTCGAAGAGATCGAACGGCTGGCTCGCCGTGACGGGCACGTGACGGAGAGCGCGCTCAAGAATCTCCAGTCGCAGACCGACCGGCTACGGCGCAATCTGAATGCCATCAGGAACCCGGGCGTCCGGGCCCGCCTCATCAGTCTCACGGAACGTCAACAGGCCGTCCTGCGGACGGTCGAGGAGCAGGTGGACCCGGCGGCGCGCGACGAGCTCGCGACGGTGCAGCGCATCGCCGAGGAGCTCCGCACCGAGGCGGCGGTCGTCGCCCAAGAGCCGACCGCGACGCCGACGCCCGGCGAAGCGACCGCCTCCGCCCCGGCGCCCACGGAGACGGCGCCGCCCACGGAGACGGCCTCCCCCGCCGGCGGGGAGACGCCGGAGCCGCCGACCGCGACGCCCACCCCGAGGCCGCGGCCGACGCCTATCGCCGGCCTGGTGGTACGCGGTCCGAGCGACGACACCACCGCGGGCCTGTCCTGGGAATGGGTGGTCACCGAACGCTTCGCGTTCGTAGTCCCCACATTCGAGAGCGGATGGGTGATCAGCGAGCCGGCGTTCCAGGTCGGCGACGCCGCCCCGCTATCGCCGGTGATCCGGCTGACGCGCATCGATGGGCAGTCCATCGTGGCCATCCTCACGCAGACGGCCGACGTCATCTGGTACCACTACGACGGGAGCTGGCACGAGTTCAACCTGCGGAGGACGACGGGAGACGGCACGGTCGTCGCGGATCTGGGCGCGCTCGAACGGCGCTACCCCGGCGTCGGCCAGATCGTCGCGCACATCGTGCGCAGCATCGAGATCATCCCCGAGCCCGCGCCGACCGCGACGCCCACGCCCTCGGAAGCGACGCCGGCCTCACCGGCGCAATAAGCCCTCGCGTTCCAGGATCAGCGCGAGCTGTCGAGCGCCGCGCACCGCCTTGTCCTCGTGGCAGTTGTTCATGAGCAGGTGCACCTCGCGGGCCTCCGCAGCCAACAGGCGCACCCGCGGTGTCCACTCGGCGAGCTCCTCTTCCCGGTACAGGTAGTCGAAGCGGTCCGCCGCCGACAGCCCGCGCTTCAGCCAGTTCGCGACGTTGCGCCCGTGAAAGCGGACCACGGCGACGTCAGCGGTGACGGCGGCGATGGGCGGCACGCTGTTCTTGGTTTGGGGCTCGTCGACGCACACGTAGGCGAGACCGTGGTCGCGCAGAAACGCGAGCGTGCGGTCGAGGTTACGCTCGTTCACCCAGGCGCCGTTGCGGAATTCGACCGCGATTCGGTACTGAGGCAGGCGATGGCGCGCCTCGACGAGGTACTCGCGGCTTTCGGAGCCGGGGAGGAACCACGGCGGAAACTGGAGCAGGACGACGCCGAGCTTGCCGGCGGAGTCGAGCGGCAGGAGGGCCGACGCGAATCGCTCCCACAGAGAGTCGACCACGTCGCGGGGCAGATCGCGCAGGTACAGGTTCGGACGGTCGCCCCTGGGCGGCAACTCCTGGCGAATGTCTTTCGGCAGCGCGTCGATAGGCGTCGGGTGGTGCGTGAAGAGGCGGAAGGCCTTGATGTCGAACGTGAAATCCGGCGGGGTCCGCTCGACCCAGAGGGCCGCGTTCCGCTCGGACGGAAGGCCGTAGTAGGTGGAATCGACTTCGACGATGGGGAACTGCTCGGCGTAGTAGCGGAGCCGGTCCTCGGGGGTCTTCACGTCGGGGGGATAGAACCGCCCGCATTCCACGAGCGTCTTGTCCGCCCAGGAACAGGTGCCCACGAGGATGCGCGCCGTCATTGCCCCACGGTAGCGCGCCGGGCGCGGGCGTCACAACCGGAACATCGCGGCGGGCGCTATGCGGGCCCGCCGGGGCTGTGGCCGGCGCTCGTGTCGTCCGGGAGCTCGAGGGGCCTCGCCTCGAGGGGCAGCGTCAGGCGGCCCTCGAAGCGGTCGACGTCGCGCGAGACCTCGTCGTAGCGATTCTTCGCGTTCGTCAGGTGGCTGCCCAGCACCCGGAACCCCTCCCGGATCTGCCGGAAGTCCCCCTGCAGCCGTTCGAGATGTCCGACGATCTCCCGTGCGCGCTCCTCGATCTGGAGCCCCCGGAGGCCCTTCGCGACGGCCTGGAGGGGGGAGTAGTAGGTGTTCGGCGAGACGGGGAACACGTTCCGTTCCCGGCTGTACTCGGCGAGCGAGCCGCCGTTCCCGGACAGCTCCTCCCGCACCATGACCTCGTAGTACACGCCCTCCGAGGGGATGTACATGAGGGCGAAGGGGAGCGTCCCCTCGTCGGGGCGGATGTATTTCGCGACGCTGTCGATGTGGGCCCGGACATCGCGGACGAACGTCCTGGCTTCGCGGCGGCGCTCGTCGTCGGTCTGGCACGCCAGCAGCCGCTGGAAGGACGCGAGGGGGAACTTGGAGTCGATGGGCACGATGCCTTCCGGGAGGCGGATGATGGCGTCGACGCGGTCGCCGTTGCGGAAGGCGTACTGCGTGTCGAAGTGTTCGGCGGGCAGGACGTTCGCCAGCAACTGATGGAGCAGCTACTCGCCGAAGCCGCCGCGGAGGCCCGGCGCTTTGAGGAGGTCCTGCAGCGAGGACACGGCGGGCCCGACCTCGTCGAGGATGCGCCTGGCGGCGGCGTCGATGTTCGCGAGGCGCTCCGTCGTCTTCTGCAGGGTGTCGGAGCTGGCCGCGAGGGAGGCGGTGACGCTCTGCTGGACGCTGTCGACGCTGCGGGACAGCCGCTCGTCGAGCGATTCCACGCGAGACGCGAGCTGCTGCTCGAGGGCATCGACGCGCTGCGTGAGGCGCTGTTCGAGCGCGTCGAGCTCGCGCCGCTCCCGGCGCTGCCGGACCTCCAGCAGCGCCACGACCGCGATGACGAGCACCACCACCACGAGCAGCAGCGTCACGAGTTCCATCGTCGTCAGCTCGGATTCCGGGCTCCCCGCTCGCCGGCGCGCGCTGTTCGCGCGGGCGCGGGGAGATACGCCGGGGAAGGGAGAGCGGCTTATGGAGCTGAAGCGCGCTCATCAGGGAAGGACGAGCGCGGATTCGCGACGGCCGGAACGGACAGTTTCCGCTCGCACTCCTCCCCGGCTCGAGGGCCATAGTAGCGGATGCGGCGGAATTGTCAAGCCTGAGAAGAAATATTTCACTTTCACGACGATTGCGCGCATACGATTCCACACACCCGCCGCCGCGCCGGTTTGCGGAAGCGGCGTCCCGCTGGCGATACTGCCGGGCGTGGGCGAGCGGTCGTTCTCCGGGCGAGTGGCCGTGGTGGTTGGCGGCACGCGGGGCATCGGTCTCGCGGTCGCCGAGCGGCTCGCG
>JBBING010000037.1:0-1206 GCA_037444005.1 Chloroflexota bacterium | reverse complement strand
GTGGTCGCCGTCTACTCTCGCAACGCGGAAGCCGCTGAAGCCGCCCGGCGCTCCGTCGCGGGCCATGGCGTGCGGTGCGAGGCGCTCAAGGCCGACATCGGCGACCGCGACGCCATCGTCGCGCTGTTTCGAGAGGTCGGAGAGCGATTCGGGCGGGTAGATTTTCTGGTGAACAGCGCGGCGCGAGGACTGGAGCGGCCGCGCGGCGCGCTCGATTCGCTCCCGAAGCATCTGCGCCACACGCTCGAGGTCAACGTGCTCGGCCCCTGGTTCTGCGCGCAGGAGGCGGCCCGCCTTATGGACGGCGATGGCGCCATCGTAAATGTGCTCAGCCCGGGGGCGCACCGGTACCTGCCGCGGTATGCGCCCGTGGGCGTGTCCAAGGGCGCGCTGGAGTCGCTCACCCGGTACCTGGCGGTGGAGCTCGCGCCGCGGGGCATCCGGGTGAACGGCGTCTCCGCGGGCCTGGTGGAAGGCACCGACGGCGTGCGGATGCTGCCGCCAGCGCTGGTCGAGGCGTACCGTTCGCGCATCCCTGCCGGGCGTCAGGTGACGCCGGCGGACGTGGCCAACGCCGTGGCGTTTCTCTGCTCGGAGGAGGCCCGGATGATCATCGGGCAGGTCCTTCTCGTGGACGGCGGGTACAGCCTGCTGGGCCTCGTCTGAGGCGCAGCGACATGCGCTTGACCGTTTCCCGCCCTCTGTTACACTGATGACCCCGCCCCGCCGAGTCCCGACGCGCGCTCGACAGAGGGGAACCCTGCCGATGACCGGCCCGAAGCTGTGTCGCATTCGCAGACGCCTGTCGCTGGTTCTGGAAGAGCTGGCCGGGGTCGACGCCTCGAGCCCCTACCTCCTGCGGCGCGCCCGGGAGCGCTCCGACGCGCTCTGGCGCGTCTCGGCGGAGCCCAGGGGCCAGCGCTTGCTTCCGCTGAGCCTCATCATCCTGCACCTTCATGACGACGTCGTCGCGTTCTGCCGGGGCGAGGCGCCGGCCTCCGAACGGGCGCGGGTGTACCGAGTCCTCATGCGGCACATCAACCGGCTCCGCCGCATGGTGATGGAGGACGAGGCCGTCGCCGTGCGCGGATTTTGGAGCGAGCCCTTCCCCGCCCTCCGCTCGCTGCGCGAGGCCCTCATGGATCTGAGCTGGGCGATGGTGCGCCGCGGCCCTGCGGCGGCGGCCGACGGGCGCGACTGGGATGG
>JBBING010000036.1:0-21815 GCA_037444005.1 Chloroflexota bacterium | reverse complement strand
TGATTCTGAGGCAACGCTCCCCGTTCGGTAACCCTTTCAATGAGGCAGATCGGGGTCTTGACACGACGCTGCGCCTCCGGTACCGTTCGCGCTCGAACAGGGATGTTCCCGCCGCACGGCGGGTCGAGCGAAAGGATGCGCACCATGCTTCTCCGCACGCTTTCCGTCTTCGTCCTCCTGAGCCTCGGCGCCGCCGGCCTGGCGCTCCCCGCTGTAGGCCAATCCGGCTCGCAGAACATCTCGGCGACGGTGTCGGTCCAGAGCGTCGCCATTACCGTGTCGCCCACGTCGGTGAACTACGGCACGCTGCAGTTCGGCACGTCGAAGGCGTCGAACCAGCTCACCCCGCCGGTCAGCTTCACCGCCACCAATACGGGGAATGTCAGCATCAGCCTGCGGGCGTACGGAGCGGACGCCACGGGCAGTGGCGGGTCGACCCTCTGGACCCTCATCGCCGGCGCCCGCAACTGTTCCCCAGGGGGCACAGGCCCGAACCAGTTCGCCCGCACCGTGACCCCGGCGGGCGGAGCGGAGCAGTTCCTAGGGACCTCCTCGTCCGGGTCCACGCTGATGAATGCCATGGCGCCCGCCGCGACGCTCACGTTCACGTCGAAGTTCTACATGCCGTGCCCGAACAGCAACGGCATCGGACAGACGGCGAACACGACCATTACGGTCTTCGCCGTCGCGAGCTAGCCGGCATGCGGGCGCCGGGGCTTCAGGCCCTCGTCATCGCATTGCTCGCGCTCGGCCTGGGGACAGCCGGAGGCGCCCGGGCGGACGTGGGGGTCGGCGTGAACCTCGGGCGGGTGGCCGTCGAGGAGCGCCTGACCCCCGGGGGACGCTATCACCTGCCCACTCTCACCGTCTCGAATCCGGGCGACACGGCCGGCGATTACCGGGTGCGGGTGACCGACCCGGCCCAGCCAGGACGCAAGGCGCCGCCCGAAGCATGGTTCCGGCTGGACCCCGCCCGGTTCCACCTCGCCCCCGGCGCGTCGTAGTCGGTCGAAGTGGCGCTCGACCTGCCAGTGGGCGCAGACCCGGGTCCGTACGCGGCCTATCTGGAGGCGAGCCCCGTCGGCGAGGGCGAGGGCACGCGCGTCGGGCCCGCCGTCGCGACCCTCGTCACGTTCGACATCAAACCCGCGAGCCGGTGGGAGGCGTGGAGGCTCAAGGCGACCCGCACACTGGACGACTATTCGCCGTGGCCACAACTCGCAGCGGCGGCGCTGCTGGTGACGGGCGCCGGGGTCTTCGTGCGGCGACGTCTCCGCATCCGCCTGACCATCGAGCGTCGCCGCTAAGCCGCTTGCTCCTTGCGCTGCTCGCGATGGCGGCGGCGCTCGGTGCGCCGGGTCCGCCACCGGCCCGCGCGCAGGACGGCGGCGTCATCGCCGCGACGGTGACGGTGAGCGGCCTCGAGGCGCGCCTCATCGCCCCGCGCGAGGTCGCCGCCGGCCGACCGTTCCTCGCGCTCGCACTGGTCCGCTACGCGGGGCCCGGAGTTCTCGAAGGCGTCGAGGTCTCCCTCGCATACGACCGCGCCGGGATGCGCAGTCTGGGCCCGGCGGAGCGCCACCTGGGGACGCTCCATCCGGGACGATGGCGGTGGGCGGTGTGGGCCCTCCGGGCCAAGGCCCCGGGCGACTATGTGCTCGTCGCGCACGTCGCCGGACGGGACCTCCGCACCGGCGAGCGCGTGGAGGCGGACAGCGCCGCCACGCTCGTCCGCGTTCAATGAAACCGGGCCTTCGCCCACCGGGGACGCCCGCTCGCGTCCTCGCGCGCTCGCGTGTACCTGTTGGTATACTTGCTCCCGCTTGTCCGGAGGAAGCCGATGACGCTGACCGAGCTCGTCTCCCAGGCGGGGACGCTCAGCTTCCGCGAGGAGTTCCGCGACTGGGTGATCATCGCTGTCGGACTGAGCTGGGCCCTGATGTTTCTGGTAATGACCGCGGTCCTCCTGGTCATCGGCTTCGGCTCGAAGGCGATCATCGGCTCCGTGCGGCGCATCCTCGACGACGACGTCAAGCCCATCCTCGACAACGTCAAGGGGACGACCGAGACGGTGCGCGGCACCACTGAATTCATGAGCGAGAAGGCCGTGAACCCGGTGATCCGCATCTACGGCGTCGCGTCGGCCGTGTGGAAGGCCCTGAGCGTCCTGCTGGGCCTAGGCCGTCGCCGCCGTTAAGGCAGGAGGCGCATGCGATGACCACGACCATCGCCCAACCCGAGGCCGACGTCGAGGCCGGCGTCGCCACCCTGGAGCGCGAGGTCACGTCTGGGGAGGGCCCGCGGCCCCGAAAGGGTGGGATGCGCGCGGGGCTCCTCCTGGGGCTCGTGACCGGCTTCGCGGGCGGCACGCTCTTCGCGCCCCGAACCGGAGAGGAGCTGCTCCGCGAGCTCCGCGAGGGGCTGCAGGACCTGGCGGCGCACCCGGAGGAGCTTCCGACCCGCGTTCGTCAACGCATCGCGGACCTGCGAGGGCGCGCCGAGGCCCACGAAGGCGCGGGGGGATTGCTGGAGCACGCGCGGACGTGGGCCGACGCGGCCCGCCAGCGCGTCCGCGAGGCCATCGAGCAGGGCCGGGCGGCGTCCCGCGAGGCGCAGGCCCGCCTTCGCGACGAATACCGCCGGATGATTGGCCGCCAGAACTGAGCTTCCGCCACGGCCGAATCGCGCATCGCCCTTCGGGACGCCGGCGCGCGGTCTGGATCGGCGTGCCGCGCGGGGCCCGGAGGCGCTTCCCCGGTTCCGCGTCCGCCTCCGCGTCATCCCTCGGCGGCTCCCCATACGAAGGGTCCACCGTCATCGCTCGGGAAGGCCAGAGCCCGCGCGAATACCGCCGCCCACCCGCGGAAGGGCCGCCATGAGGTGTCGCGTCAGTGGCGTTTTGGGGAAAGTGGCGGAGAGGGTGGGATTCGAACCCACGAGGGATTGCTCCCTACGCGCTCTCCAGGCGCGCCTGATCGTCCACTCCAGCACCTCTCCGCGCGAGGGCGTGGACGCTACCTCATGATACCCGCTGGCCGCATCGAAGGGTCACGCAATCGGAGGGAAGACGGGGGGTGGCGGAGAGGGTGGGATTCGAACCCACGGTGGCCTTGCGGCCACACCGCTTTTCGAGAGCGGCACCATCAACCACTCGGACACCTCTCCGGCTTCAGATTACCCTACCGCAGCCGCGGGCGACAAATGGAGCCGGGACGCTATCCGCCCGCGGCCGAGGGCTCGCCCGGGGCCTGCTCGACGATGCGCTCGCCGCGCACCACGAGGCGCTGGTCGTACTGTCGCGAGGAGGGGTCGAACGTGCCTGCGCACGTGATGATGGTCACGGACTCCACGGGCGTCGGCCCGACGATACGCTCGATGGGCGCCGAGCGGGCGTCGAAGGCGTTCTTGGCGACGACCCGGTAGCGGTAGACCGTCCCGTCCTCCAGGCGAACCTCGATGATGTCGTCCTGCTCGAGGTCGCCGAGGTCCCAGAACACCGCGGGCCCTACATTGACGTAGTCCACGTGGCCCGAAAACACCACGTTGCCCCCGAAGCCCGGCTTCGAGGAGAAGTCGTACCAGGCCACGTTCCAGGGCCCGTCGGGCGCCTGCATGACGCCGTCGGGGTCGACGCTCTTCACCTGAACAGGGGCGTCGACGCCGATCCTGGGGATGACCAGCCGGGCGACGGGCGCGTCGCTGGGCGGGACGCCGGTGGGCGTCGGGGGCGGCGGAGGTGGCGCCTCCAGGAACTTCGACGCGTTGAACGCCGTGCCCGTCTCGGGGCCGCTCTTCCCTCCCACCTCCGCAAAGCCGAGGACCTGAAGGGCGAAGAGCACCGCCGCGGCGATGAGGGCGGCGAATCCTGCGCCCATCATCGCGAGCGAGAGCGGGTTGAGGTTGCTTCGTGCCACGGGGCCTTCCCTCTCGACGTCGGCTGTCAGTATACCCGGCCCGCACGCCGTGACGCTTGACGCGCGAATCGGGCGCCGGTATAGTGTCGCCACCATTCGCTCCCGCGAGAGCGGGACGGAACGGCTGCGAACGGGAGTAGTAGGGGCGAGCGACGCTCGCAGAGAGCCGGCCGTGAGGGTGCGAGGCCGGCAGCGGAAAGCGCCCCGAACTCGCCCGGGAGCCGCCGGGGCGAAGCCGAACGGTGGAGTCCCGGCCGGGAACGCCCGTTACAGCGCAAGAGTCCGCGCCCGCCAGCGAGGCGGGCCGGAGAAGGGTGGTACCATCCCGCGCCAGGGATCCCTTCTGGTGCGGGTTTTCTGTTTGTCAGGACGCGCGACCGTGAAGCGACGTGCGTATCCGCCGTTGTCGGAGGCGAACCCGGTCCCGAGGCGCGCCCACGCATGCGTTCGTCGGGACCGTGCAGTAGCGCTCCTCCTCCTTCGTCGGGAGGGCGTCCTTCCCAGCGGGGAAGGGCTGGCCCTCCTCGTCCGGTAGACGCCGCCCGCCCCGCACGGGCGCGCAGGGCGGCCTCCCGCCATCGACCGAAACGATACGACCACTCCGGCCGTTCGAACGAAGGCCGGGTTCTGCGAAGAGGGAGCAGGCAATGAAGCTGACAGGCGCGCAGATCGTGATGGAGTGCCTCGTCCGAGAGGGGGTCGAGTACGTCTTCGGCTACCCCGGCGGGGCCAACCTCCCGTTGTACGACCAACTCAAGAATTACCCGCAGATCAAGCACGTGCTCGTCCGGCATGAGCAGGCCGCGGCCCACGCGGCCGACGCGTACGCGCGCGTGACCGGCAAGCCCGGGGTCTGCTGGGCCACCTCCGGGCCCGGGGCCACCAACCTCGTCACCGGCATCGCCAACGCGTGGATGGACTCGGTGCCGCTGGTGTGCATCACCGGGGCGGTAGTCACGTGGCTCATCGGCCGGGACGGCTTCCAGGAGGCCGACATCACCGGCATCACCATCCCCATCACCAAGCACAACGCGCTGGTGCTGGATGTGAACGACCTGGCGCGGACGCTCCAGGAGGCCTTCTACATCGCGACCACGGGCCGGCCCGGCCCCGTGCTCGTCGACATCCCCCGCGACATCCAGCAGCAGGAAGCGGAGTTCACGTGGCTCGACTCCATCGAGCTCCGGGGCTACAAGCCCGTCACCGAGGGGCATCCGCTGCAGATCAAGAAGGCGGCGGAGCTCATCGCCGAGGCGGAACGCCCGGTGATCCTGGCGGGCCACGGCGTGGTCATCTCCCGCGCCTGGGACGAGCTGGTCGAGTTCGCCGAGAAGACCCAGACGCCGGTCATCACCACGCTTCTGGGGATCGGCGGTTTCCCCGGAACCCACCCGCTGAACATGGGCATGCCGGGCATGCACGGCATGTACTGGAACAACATGGCGCTTTCGGAGTGCGACCTCCTCATCGGCATCGGCGCCCGGTTCGACGACCGGGTGACGGGCCGGCTCAAGGACTTCGCGCCCAGGGCCAAGATCATCCATATCGACATCGACCCGGCGGAGATCGGGAAGAACGTGAAGGTGGCGGTGCCCATCGTGGGCGACGTGAAGCGGGTGCTGCAGGCGCTGAACCGCGAGGTGCAGCCGGCCCGCCACGACGCCTGGCTCGCCTGGTTCCGCGAGATGCGCGAGAAGCACCCCTCCATCGCCATCCCGGAGGGCGACGGGCTGCCGCCGCAGTACGTCATCAAGCGCATCTACGACCACAGCGGCCCGAACGCCTATTACGTGACGGGCGTGGGCCAGCATCAGATGTGGGCGGCGCAGTACTTCTGGGTGGACAAGCCGGGCGGCTTCATCACCTCCGGCGGGCTGGGCACCATGGGCTTCGAGGTGCCGGCCGCGATGGGCGTTCAGTTCGCCGCGCCGAAGGAGACGGTGTGGGCGATCTGCGGCGACGGCGGGTTCCAGATGACGATGCAGGAGCTCGCCACCTGCGTCGAGTACGAGCTGCCCATCAAGTTCGCCATCATCAACAACGGCTACCTGGGCATGGTGCGCCAGTGGCAGGAGCTGTTCTACAGGAACAACCTGTCGGCGGTCCGCCTGTTCCAGCCCGACTTCGTCCGGCTCGCCGAGGCGTTCGGCGCGCGCGGCATCCGGGTGACCGACCGGGCGCAGGTGGACGCGGCCATCGAAGACGCCCTGGCCCATCCGGGGCCGGTGGTCATCGACTTCGAGGTCGATCCGTACGAGAACACGTTCCCCATGGTGCCGCCGGGGGCGAGCCTCCAGGAGACCATCGACCAGCCGGCGCAGGAGCGACGGAAGGAGCGAGTGCGATGAGCAAGCACACTATCGTGGCGCTGGTGGAGGACCGCCCCGGGGTCCTGAACCGCATCGCCAGCAAGTGGCGCCAGCGGGGCTTCAACATCGAGAGCCTCGCCGTCGGCCACAGCGAGATCCCCGGGCTGTCCCGGATGACGTTCACCGTGGACGGCGCGACGCACGACGTCGAGCAGGTCACCAAGCAGCTCTACAAGGTCATCGAGGTGGTGAAGATCACGGACCTCACCCACGAGGACATGGTGGCCCGCGAGCTCGCCATGGTGAAGGTGAACGCGACGGCGGGGACGCGCGGCGCCATCATCGAGGTCGCCAACATCTTCCGCGCCAACATCGTCGACGTCTCGCCCGATTCGCTGATCGTCGAGGTGACGGGCACCGAGGACAAGGTGGACGCCCTCATCGAGATGCTCCGGCCGTACGGGATCCGCGAGCTGGTGCGGACGGGCACGGTGGCGATGGTGCGCGGCGGCGGCCCCAGCGTGCCCATCGAGGGCGAGCCGCACAAGCGCTTTCGCCCCGCGGGCGAAGGCAAGCCGAAGGTGGGAAGCCTGCTGTAGGCAGGCGCGCTCGAGGAAGGAGACGGAAGGGCCATGGCCCAGATCTACTACGACGAAGACGCCGACCTGTCGCTGCTCCAGGGCAAGACCGTCGGGGTCATCGGGTTCGGCAGCCAGGGGCACGCCCACGCCCTGAACCTCAGGGATTCCGGGGTGAACGTCATCGTGGGGCTCTATCCCGGCTCCCGGAGCTGGAAGCAGGCCGAGGAAGCGGGACTCAAGGTGGGCAGCGTGGCCGAAGTCGCGCAGGCCGCCGACATCATCATGATGCTCACCCCGGACCAGGTGATGAAGGAGGTCTACGAGTCGGGGGTCGAGCCCGGCCTGCGCGACGGGAAGATGCTGATGTTCGCCCACGGCTTCAGCATCCACTTCGGCCAGATCGTCCCGCCCCCGGGGGTGGACGTGACGATGATCGCGCCCAAGGGCCCGGGCCACCTGGTGCGCCGGATCTACACGGAAGGGGGCGGCGTGCCGGCGCTGCTGGCCGTGCACCAGAACGCCACGGAGAACGCCAAGCAGCTCGCGCTGGCCTACGCCAAGGGCCTGGGGGCCACCCGCGCCGGCGTCCTCGAGACCACCTTCAAGGAGGAAACCGAGACCGACCTCTTCGGCGAGCAGGCGGTCCTCTGCGGCGGCGTCACCCAGCTCGTCAAGCTGGGGTGGGAGACGCTGGTGGAGGCGGGCTACCAGCCGGAGATCGCCTACTTCGAGTGTCTGCACGAGCTGAAGCTCATCGTCGACCTGATGTACGAGGGCGGCATGCGCTACATGCGCTACTCCGTGAGCGACACCGCGGAGTACGGCGACTACACCCGTGGGCCCCGCATCGTCGACGAGGGCGTGCGGGAAAATATGCGCGAAGCCCTGCGCGAGATTCAGGAGGGGCGATTCGCCCGGGAATGGATTCTGGAGAACCAGGCGGGCAGGCCGACCTTCAACGCCCTGCGGCGCCTCAACGCCGAACACCCCATCGAGGAGGTCGGTGCCGAGCTGCGGGCGATGATGTCGTGGCTCAAGCAGAGCCGGCCCGCCGGGCCCGACGGCAAGACGGGATGACGAAGACCATGAGCGGACGTCGACGGCACAGGCGCGCCCTCATCCTTCTCCGGCCCTCGTCCGCCGCCGGCGGATGGAGGGCCCACGAGCGCACGAACACACGCTTCGGAGAAGGAGGAACCGAACGTCATGGCTGACAACCGCGTCATCATCTTCGACACCACGCTGCGCGACGGCGAGCAGTCGCCGGGCGTAGCGCTCACCACCGCCGACAAGCTGGAGATCGCCCTGCAGCTCCAGAAGCTGGGCGTGGACGTCATCGAGGCGGGCTTCCCGCGCTCCTCGCCGGGCGACTTCGACGCCGTGCGCACCATCGCCCGCGAGGTGCGGGAGTGCCAGATCGCGGGGCTGGCCCACGCCAACCCCGAGGCCGTGGACGCCTGCTGGGAGGCCCTCAAGGAGGCCGCCCACCCGCGCATCCACGTCTTCCTGTCGTCGTCGGACATCCACATCATGCACCAGCTCCAGAAGGACCGGGAGGAGGTGCTCGAGATGGCCCGGGCCATGGTGGCGCGGGCGAAGAAGTACACCTCCGACGTCGAGTTCAGCCCCATGGACGCCACCCGGTCCGAGCGGGCGTACGTCTATCAGATGCTCACCGAATGCATCGAGGCGGGCGCCACCACGGTGAACATCCCCGACACCGTGGGATACGCCATCCCCGAGGAGTTCGGGCAGTTCATCCGGGACATCATGGAGAACGTGCCCAATATCCATAAGGCGCGGGTATCGGTGCACTGCCACAACGACCTCGGCCTCGCCGTCGCCAACTCGCTGGCGGCGGTGCGGGCCGGCGCGCGCCAGGTGGAGGTCTGCGTCAACGGCATCGGCGAGCGGGCCGGGAACGCCTCCCTCGAAGAGGTGGTGATGGCGCTCCGCACCCGAAAGGACCTGTTCGGCGTCGAGACGGGCATCAACACCCGCGAGCTCTACCGGACGAGCCGGCTGGTGTCGGACCTCACGGGGATGAGCGTCCAGCCCAACAAGGCCATCGTCGGGGCCAACGCCTTCCGCCATCAGTCGGGCATCCATCAGGACGGGATCCTGAAGATGCGCGAGACCTACGAGATCATGGACGCGCGGGAGATCGGGTGGCCCTCCGGCGGCGGCGAGATCGTGCTGGGCAAGCTGTCGGGGCGCCACGGGTTCAAGGCGCGGCTCGAAGCGCTAGGCTACGAGCTCACCCAGGAGGAGCTGTCGCGGGCCTTCATGGCCTTCAAGGAGCTCGCCGACAAAAAACCCGAGATCGACGACCGGGATATCGAGGCCATCGTCGCCGACAAGCTGCGCACCACCGACGAGACGTACCATCTCGACTTCGTGCAGGTGACCTGCGGCGACCACGCCACGCCCACGGCCACGGTCCGCCTCATCGCCCCCGACGGGTCGATCCTCGCCGACGCCGCCCTGGGCACCGGCCCGGTGGACGCCGTGTACAAGGCCATCAACCGCCTCGTGCAGGTGCCCAACACCCTCACCGAGTTCGCCGTCAAGAGCGTGACCGAGGGGATCGACGCCATCGGCGAGGTGACCATCCGGATCCAGTCGGAAGGCAAGACCTACGTCGGGCGCGGCGCCGACACCGACATCATCGTGGCGTCGGCCAAGGCGTACATGAACGCCCTCAACCGCCTGCTGGCGGTGCAGCGGCGAAAGGACGCGGAGGTGCGGACCAACCCGTGAGGACGCCAAGCGACAGCGGCTCGTGCAAAGAATGCGGCGCTCTTGCAAAGCGGATCGGCGCGTGGTAAAGTAAGGCCCGGAGGTGCGCCATGGGAGAGGGGCCGAAGCGCGGCCGGGCGCTGCGAGAGGCGGCCGCCCTGACGGAGCTGTACCGGGCCGGAACGGAAGACGACGCCGACGACGAGGAGCGGGCCACCGTGACCCTGAGCGGGAAACATCAGGTGACGCTGCCGGCCGCGATGGTGCGTGAGCTGGGCATGCGGCCCGGGGACAAGCTCAGCGTGCGCCGGCGGGGCCAGGACCTGGTGCTCACACGGCTGCCGCGGACGCCCGAGGAGTGGGTGGCCCGCTACCGGGGCGCCCTCAGGGGCGTGTACGGCGAGACGCCGGAGGCGATCGAGGACTACATCCGGAAGGAGCGCGAGAGCTGGGAGGAGCGGGAGCGCCGCCTCGGTTCGTAGACGTCCTGCGGTCCCTTCGGCGGCTCAACCTGGACACCTGCGCCGTCATCTACTACCTCGACGAGACCAGCCCCTACCGGGACCTGGTGAGCGAGGCGTTCCGGATGGCGGCGGCGGGCAGGATCGAGCTGGTGCTCCCCGGGATCGCGTTGCTGGAGCTTCTGGTCGGCCCCATGCGACGGGGCCGACCGGAGCTGGTGGAAACGGTGATGGACGTGGCCGAGCAATTTCCCAACGTGCGGGTGAGCGAGGTGTCCAAGCGGGTGCTCCTCGCCGCGGCCGCTATCCGCGCCGCCTCGGGCCTGAAGGCCCCCGACGCCCTGGTGCTCGCCACCGGCGCCGTCGAGCGCTGCGACGCGACCCTGGGCACCGACGGCGATTGCCGCCGGGCGTCGCTGGCGATGCCGGAGGTGTACGTCCCGGGCGGCGTCGGCTCGCTGGCGGTGCCCCCGTACCTGCGGCTGAGCGACTACGTCTCGCCGACCTAGAAAGGCCTGAGCGCATGGGCATGACCATGGCCGAGAAGATCCTGGCCGCGCACGCCGGCCGGGACCGGGTCGAGCCCGGAGATCTCATCAACGTCAAGGTGGACGTGGTGATGGCCAACGACGTCACCGCGCCCATCGCCATCGAGCAGTTCCGGCGGCTCGGCGTGAGCCGCGTGTTCGACCCCGAGCGCGTCGTCTTCGTGCCCTCCCACTTCGTCCCCAACAAGGACATCGCCTCCGCCGAGCAGGCGAAGAAGATGCGGGAGTTCGCGAAGGAGTCGGGCGTCGTTTATTACGAACAGGGACAGGCGGGCATCGAGCACATCCTGCTGCCCTACAAGGGGCACGTGGTGCCGGGCGACGTCTACTGCGGGGCCGACTCTCACACCTGCACCGTGGGGGCGCTGGGCGCCTTCGCTACCGGTATGGGCAGCACCGACATCGCCGTGGCCATGGCCACTGGCGAGATCTGGATGAAGGTGCCCGAGACCATGCGCTTCATCTACCACGGCAGGCTCGGGCCGTGGACCCGATCCAAAGACCTCATCCTGCACACCATCGGGGTCATCGGCACCGACGGGGCCACGTACAAGGTCATGCAGTTCGAAGGGGAAGCCCTGCGCGAGCTCTCCATCGATGCGCGGTTCACCATGACCAACATGGTGGCCGAGGCGGGAGGCAAGGCGGGCCTGATGCCCGTCGACGAGGTGACCCTCGAGTTCGTCCGGCCGCGGGCCCGCCGGCCGTGGACGGTCTACGAGCCGGACCCCGACGCCCGGTACGCGGCCACGTACGAGTTCGACGCGTCCACCATCGAGCCGACGGTGTCGATGCCGTTCAGCCCCGGCAACACCACGACGGTGTCGGAGGCGGCGAAGCTGGACCTCCGCATTGACCAGGTGTTCATCGGGAGCTGCACCAACGCCCGCATGGAGGACCTGCGCGAGGCAGCGGCCATCATGAAGGGGCGCAAGGTGGCGCCCTGGGTGCGCTGCATCGTGATCCCGGCGACGCAGGACATCTACCTCCAGGCGTTGCGGGAGGGGCTCATCGAAGTCTTCACCGAGGCGGGCTGCGCGGTGAGCGCGGCCACCTGCGGCCCCTGCCTGGGCGGGTACATGGGCGTCCTGGCCGAGGGCGAGCGGTGCGTCAGCACCAGCAACCGGAACTTCCCCGGGCGGATGGGACACGTCAAGAGCGAGTCGTACCTAGTCAACCCGGCCGTCGCCGCCGCCTCCGCCATCGCGGGCCGGCTCACGCACCCGGAGGAAGTGGTCGGGAAGGGGGAGCGATCCGCGGCGGCCCGCCGATCGTAGCACCACGAGGAGCCGACTATGGCCTTGCGAGGACGGGCGCACAAGTTCGGCGCCCACATCGACACCGATCAGATCATTCCGGCGAAGTACCTGGTGACCACCGACCCCCAGGAGCTGGGCCGCCACTGCATGGAAGGCGTGCCCGGCGACCCCGACTTCGCCAAGCGGGTCCAGCCGGGCGACATCATCGTCGCGGACGTCAATTTCGGCTGCGGGTCGTCGCGAGAGCACGCCCCGATGAGCATCAGAGGCGCCGGAGTGAGCTGCGTCATCGCCAAGAGCTTCGCGCGCATCTTCTTCCGGAACGCCATCAACCTGGGCCTCCCGGTGCTGGAGTCGCCCGAGGCGGTGGACGGCATCAACCCGGGAGACGAGGTCGAGGTCGACCTGGCGCAAGGCCTCATCCGCAATCTGACGACGGAACGGACCTTCAAGGCGAAGCCGTACGAGCCGTTCATGCTGGAGCTCATCGAGGCGGGCGGCCTCATCCCCTACACCCGCAAGCGGCTCGCCGGAGCCAGTTGAGGAGACACGCCCGTGGCACGCGAAGGCCGACCGCGTCCCAGCCTCCGCGCCGTCCGGGCCAACTGGCGGAACTCGGACCTGCCGTTCCTCCAGCGGCTCTGGGTCGCCCTGGGGAACTACGCCCGGCGGTGGCGGATTCCACCGCGCGACTGCTGCGATCGCCCCGGCCAACCCGGATGTTGAATCGAGGCCTCCGAGCCCGGTGCGGGCTCGTAAGGCCGCCGTCTCGCTGAGGCCGACCGGAGGGAGGCCGAAGCATCTCTGCTCCCTTGTCCGCACCGCCGCCCAGCGCAGCCGGTCCGGCCATGCGAGGACGGCCACCCTGAAGGGTGGCCTTCGACTGGGGGAGAGCCTTCCAGCCCTGAAGGCCACGCTTCAGCGTGGCCGGCGCGCCTTGCGGGAACGCCCTACCCACTTCCCGCCCCGCCCGACCTGCTGGCCGAGATCGACGACCTCTTCACCTTCCCCGGCGAGCAGCCGGGCGTGATGGGCGCCCTCAACGACATCCTGTTCGCCGACCCCGAAGCGTGGAACGATCGCGACGCCTTGCTCCGGTTCGTGGAGGCGCTCCCCGACGGCGTCGGGGACATCCCCGCCCGTCCCGGCGTGCAGGGGCGCGTCCGCTACTCGCTCAAGTGGTGCGCCGCGGCCCAGGGCGCGGAGAGCGACCGCGAGGCCGTGCGCGCCGCGCTCGAGGCGGCCGGACGCGACGTAGAGGCTGGGCTCGCCCTGTACGACCGGCCCGCCGAGCTGCGCCGGCGCATGAGTGCCCTCATCCGGCGCTTCTACGACGACGTGTACGCGTCCGAATGGCGCCGGCGCCTTCCGTGTCTGGAACGCAGCGTCGCAGCCCACCGGGGACGGCCAGTCGACGACGTGGAGCGGTTGATGCGCGACCTGACCGGCCGCCAGATCTCGTGTCTGAGCGACGCGCCCGACCGCTACGAGCGCTTCATCTTCGCGCCCTCGCCCGACATGGGACCGTACGTGTCCTGCGCCGACATGCCGCCCATTCACGGGCTGTACTACCCGTGCCCTCCGCCCGACGCCGGCGAGGCCGACCTCGAGGTGGACCGGCTCGCTCAGGTCTGGCGCGCGCTGGGCGACGCTCAGCGGCTGCGCATCCTGCGCCTGTTGCGCGGGCGAGAGCTCTACGCACAGGAGATCGCCGAGCGCACGGGACTGCATCAGTCGGTGGTCTCGCGTCATCTGTCGTACCTGAAGGCGGTCGGGCTGGTGCGGGCCCGGCGCGCCGGCGCCATGAAGTACTTCACCGTAGACCCCGCCGCGCGGGACCGGCTCGCGGCGGCGCTGGAGCTGTTCTCGCCCGAAGAGTGACCGGGCTCCGGCCCCGGAGGAATGGAGGCCGCCATGCTGGCGCTGCTCTACACGGAGGAGAAGCTTCGCGAGTTCCGGCTGGAGCGCGCACCCGAGCGTGAGCGCGCGCCCCCTCGGTCGCGGCCTCCTCGACGGCCTCGCCAGGCGCCGTCCCTGCGCCTGCTGGCGCGCCATGTCGGGCGAGCGCTGCGAAGGCTCGGCGCCGGCCTGGAGACGTGGGGCGGGGCCGCCAGGGGCGTTAGCTCCTCGCGAGCGCCGCGCCCGGCGATGCGGAACGCAAGCGGTTTGACAACGGTCGGTGTATGGGCTAGGTAGTGCGATCGCGATGTAGTGCGATCGCCCGGTAAGGGAACCGCGGAGTCGCCCCCCTCCTCGCGCTGAACGCTCGCAGCCTCCGCGCGCGCCGACGGACGTCCCCGCTCGAGCCCTTGCACCGTCGCCGGCTTGCGGCCTCCCCGCGGCCGGGCAATCCACGCGCTGAGGGGGCAGGGAGACGCCATGCTGGGATCGCCGGACATCCTGGAACGGATCCGCACGCTGGAGCTCGAGCGCGCGTTGCTGCGCCACGAGCGGCTGGCGCTGGCGGGAGGCCCGCCGCGCCCGAAGAGACGGCCGCCCGTGCTCGGGCCTGTAGCCCGCGGCGCCGGGCGCGCGCTGCGGCGGCTGGGGTCGGGCCTCGAAGCCTGGGGAGGCGCCTCGAGCCTCGCCCACGTCCTCGGGCCGCCGTAGTCGCCGTCGGGCCCTCCCTCAGAAGAACGAGAACACCTTCCGGTGGCGCTCCGCGGCGCCTGAGCGATACGCCGCGGCCGCGACCTCCTTGGCCACGTTCCGGAAGACGTTCTTGTTGAACACGCTCGGGATGATGTACTCCTCGTGCAGCTCGCTCTTGCTCACCGTGTTGGCGATGGCGTGAGCGGCGGCGATCTTCATCTCCTCGTTGATCTCCCGCGCCTGGGCGTCCAGCACGCCCCGGAACAGGCCCGGGAAGCACAGCACGTTGTTGATCTGGTTGGGATAGTCCGACCGGCCGGTCGCCATGATGCGCACGTGGGGAGCCGCCAGCTCGGGCTTGATCTCGGGGTCGGGGTGCGCCATGGCGAAGACGATGGGGTCGGGCGCCATCTTCTTGATGTCGTCCACCGTCAGGATGTTGGGCCCCGAGAGCCCCAGGAAGAGGTCGGCCCCTTCCATGGCGTCGCTGAGGGAGCCCCGCAGGTTGCGCGGATTGGTGTGCTCGGCGAACCAGACCTTCATCTCGTTCATGTCGGCCTCGCGACCCCGGTACACGATGCCGGCCCGGTCGACGCCCACGATGTCGCGCACGCCGGTCGCCATGAGGATCTTGGCGCACGCGATGCCAGCGGCGCCCACGCCCGCGATGACGACGCGCAGGTCCTCCATCTTCTTGGGGACGATCTTGAGCGCGTTGATGAGCGCGGCCAACACGACGACGGCGGTGCCGTGCTGGTCGTCGTGGAAGACCGGGATATCCAGCTCCTTCTTGAGCCGCTCCTCGATGTAGAAGCAGCGGGGCGCCGAGATGTCCTCCAGGTTCACGCCCCCGAAGCCCGGCGAGATCGCCTTCACGATCTCCACGATCTGGTCCGGGTCCTTGGTGCGCAGGCAGATGGGCCAGGCATCGACGCCCCCGAAGCTCTTGAAGAGCATCGCTTTGCCTTCCATGACGGGCATCGCGGCCTCCGGTCCGATGTCGCCCAGGCCGAGCACCGCGGTGCCGTCGCTCACCACGGCCACCGAGTTTTTCTTGATGGTCAGGTTCCAGACCGCCTCCGGCTCCTTGTGAATCGCCATGCAAACGCGGGCGACGCCGGGCGTGTAGACGACCGAGAGGTCGCGCCGGTTTTCGACCGGCACCTTGTTCGCGACCTGGATCTTCCCACCCTGGTGGGTGAGGAAGACGCGGTCGGCCACACTGCGGACGGAGACGATCTTCGATTTCTTCAGCGCGGCGATAATGGCCCGCGCCTGCGTGTCGTCCGTGGTCGACACCGTGAAATCGCGGACGATCTCCTCGCGGGACGAGGTGACGATGTCGACGGCGCCGATATCGCCGCCGGCCTCGCCGATGAGGGACGTGATCTTGCCCAGCATCCCGATCCGGTTGGGATACTGGAGACGCATGGTGAAGGTGTAGCCGGCGGACGGCACGACGCCTTCGGCCGCCGCCACGGTTCGACGGGCCATGATGATCGCGCTCCTTTCGCTCCGGGAACGACGCGGGAGAGTATACGGTCGCTCTATCTGTGGCGCAACCGACGTTGGGTGCCATCAATCAACGGCCGTTCGGCCCTTCCTCGCGGGCCGGGCCGCGTCCTGCGCCGCCACTAGGGCCCCGCGCTAGCGAGGGGGCGGGGGCTGCGCTACCATCCGCATGTTCTCATGGCGATCAAGACCTGGATCGGCCGGTACAGCATCGTCGACGGCCGCGTGCAGGAAGAGGGCCCCTGGATGGGCGCCTTCGTCCGCCAGCGCCCCGACGAGGTGACCGACGAGCTCTACGTCATCGTCGAACCCGCCCTGCCGGGGAGCGAACAGTTCTGCGGCCAGCTCGTCGAGGTCATCGGCCGGCTGTTCCGTCAGGACACCCTTTCGCTCACCGGCGCGGTCATCCGCTCGCTGCGGGCGGCCCACGAGCATCTGCGCGAGTGGAACCAGCGAAGCCTGCGCGAGCACCGCGTGGCGAGCGGGGCCGCCTGTCTCGCCGTCCAGGGCACGCAGGCCTACGTCGCCCTCGTCGGGCCTTCCCTCGCCTACATCTTCCAGAACGGCGAGCTTCGCAGGCTCGTGCCGGACGAGCGCGACCCCGAGGACGCCCTCGGCCTGGCGGAGGACCTCTATCCCGACCTGCATCGCGCCCCCGTGACCCCCGGCGCCCGCGTCCTCATCTGCTCCACCCGCCTCGACCGGCTCATCGACGAGGCCACCCTCGCCCGCATCCTGGCCCAGGACGAGCCCCTTCCCGACCTGTACCGTCTCACCAAGGACGAGCCCGACTTCTCGCTCGTCATGCTCGCCTGCTACGAGGAGCCCGAGCCGGCGCCGGCCGCCGCTCCCGCCGAGGAGGCCCCACCGCCTCCGCGGCCCATCTCCGCGGGCAGGGAGCCGCGGCTCCGCCCCGCGGGGGAGCGGACGGCCCGGCTGCCGCCGCTTCCCGAGGCGGGGAGCCAGATCCCGCTCGTCACCCGCCCCACGCACCGCGATGTGGAGACGTTCGCCTCGGAGCATCCGCCCAGCGTCGACGTCACCCGCCCGGTCGTGCGCCTGCGGGGCGAGGGCAGCGCCGGTGTGTTCCGCCGTCGCACGGGGCCGGCGGGCGGTCTCCGTATCCCGCTGCCGCTGCTCGCGCTGGCGCTGCTGCTGGGGCTCGCCGCCGTCATCGCCTACTGCGCGCTCCCCGGCTCCGTCGAGGAGAGCCGCCGCGACCGCCTCGACGCCGCCCTCACCCACGCCCGCGGCGCGCTGTATCTGGCGAGCCAGCAGACCGACCCGGGCGAGAAGCGCCGCTGGCTCGAGGAGGCCAGCCGCGCCATCGCCGACGCCGCCGCCATCGACCCGGCGGACGACCTCGTGATCACCACTCAGGGGCAGATCCGGGCGGCGGTGGAAGCGCTCGACGCCGTCACCGATGTGGGGGCCCTGGCGCCCCTGGTGGACCTCCGTACCGCCGTCGCCGGCGACCTGTCGTCGGCCCGCGTCGAGATAGCCGGCGGTGTGGCCTTCTTCCTCGACACGGCGGGCGGGCGCGTGATCGAGGCGTCTCTCGCCCCCGGCGGCCCGGCCCCGCGGGTGGCGCTGCGCGAGGGCGACGAGGTGGCAGGCGCCACGGTGGCCCGCGTCCAGCGCATCGCCTGGGCGCCCGAGCTCGGCGCGCTGCTGGCTCTCGACGCAGCACGGCGGCTCTACGCCATCCCGCCGGGCGGCCCCGCCCGGACGCTGGCGCTGCGCGACCCCGAGGAGTGGGACTCGGCCGACGCGCTCGCCACCTACGACGGCAGCCTGTACGTGCTCGACGCCGCCGGGGCCACCGTCTGGCGCTACGTGCCCACGGAGGGCGGCTTCGACAGCGAGCGGCAGAGCGTCCTCGCCGCCCCCGACCTCGCGGCCGCGTCCGACCTCGTGGCCGCGGGCGACGTCTATCTCATCGACGGCGCGCGGGTGCGCCGGTTCAACTCGGGACAGGAGCTCACGTTCCCGCTCGCGGGCATCGACAAGCCGCTGTCGTCCCCCGCCGGCGTGGCCGTCGACCTCAGGAGGGGCGAGGTCTACATCACCGACCGGGGCAACCGCCGCATCGTGGTCGCCTCGCTGGACGGCGTCTTCCTCCGCCAGCTCACCAGCCCGTCGTTCACCGACCTGCGGGACGTGGCGGTCGGGCCATCGGGCCGGCTGTTCGCGCTCAACGGCGACGCGCTGTTGGAGCTTCCGGCGGCGGCGCCGGCTCCCTGAGCGGCGGCGAAAGGGGACACCGCCCGCAGCCGCCGGCCGCGCACCACTCCCGGTGCAGGGCGAGCAACCCCTGCTGGCGGCGGGCCGTGACGGCGGGCCCGCCAGGCCGCCGCAGCTGCGCCTCGAGGAAGGCCAGGGCGCCGTAGCGCCCCGGCCGGGGGAGCCGGCGGTACAGCGAGCGGGCGGCGTCGGCCAGACGCCCTTCGCCTGCGCCCGCCAGGAACGGCAGGGCCGCGTTCACCAGGAGCTCGATGGCGCGCGAGCGCCCGATGAGCGCCGGGCCATCCCCCGCCCGGGCGATGAAGGCGGCGATGGCCCCCTGGGGCCCGCTCGCCTCCGCGGCCGAGGCGGCCAGCCGCGCCGGGCCGCCCGAGCGGGCCAGCAGGACCGCCAGCCCCTCCAGCCGGCGCGCCGGATCGTTGTGCGGACGGCCCCGCGGCGGTGGGGCGCCCGGCCCGCGGAGAGAGCGGGCCGACCGCAGGAACAGGGTGGCGAGGGCGGCGCGGTTTCCGCCCGAGAGGCGCAGGGCCTCCCGCCACGGGAGGCGCTGGGCCAGCGCGCGCATGGCGTCGCGGTCTCCGCCGTAGGCGAGGCCTTCCAGATAGGCGGCGTAGAGCGCCTGCTCCGGGCCGTCGCGCCCGGCGGCTTCGCGGAGCTCGGCGGCGCGGCGCTCGAACCGCGCGTCGCCCAGCGCGTCCAGCGCGGAGGCCAGCCCCTCCGGCCCCAGACGCTCCGGCGCGTCGTGACACGGCTCCAGCCACAGCGCTGGCCGCGCCAGCCAGCGCTGGATCTCGCCCGCCCGCCGCGCGACCCATGGCGCCAGCGCGATCACGGGGACGGCCCGCCCGCAGCGCAGCGTGGTGTCGGCGCCGACGTCGTCCTCGAAGACGACGTGAAGGACCACGCTGTCGTAGGCCGGATCCCGGTGATGTCCGTGGGCGCGGAACTCCGAAGCACGGACGTGGAGCTCGACGTCGCCTCGGAGGGTCAACCCCGACGGCCCGGCGATCACGGCGCCGCGGAAGTCGGGCCCGGGGCCACGCCCGCGCCGGCCACGGTGCAGCGCGCGGACCGGCGCGCCCTGGCGGGTCACCAAGGCGCTCGCCGGGAACCGTTGTCCGGCCCACAGATCGTGGAGGAGCGCTTCGGTGGGCGCCGGCGCCGTCACCGGCCGGCGTCCTGCGGCGGCGTGCCTGCGTCGTAGGCGTCCAGGCCGGCCCGCTCGGCCACGAGGCCCAGGAGGCGGGCCGACGCCCCGCGGGGGCGGTACACGCCTGTCTCCCACTCGCTCACCGTCTGCTGGCGCACGCCGAGCTCCTCGGCCAGCGCGCGCTGCGTCAGCCCGAGACGCGCCCGCAGACGCCGCACGCGCTCGGCGTCCCAGCCGCGTTCGTCCCGCCGCTTCATGCGGCGCAGCCTACACGCTACCGTGTACGCCCGTCAAGCGGCGCCGCCATCATCCGTAGAACGTCTCGGCGATGGCCGCGGCGTACCGCAGCAGCTTCCCCGGGTCGAGCCCGTAGGACGGCGGCACGTAGCACACCGAATCGGCGACCTCCCACACGGGCTCGAGCCGCTTGCGCACCTGGTCGGGCGTTCCGCACACCACGAAGGTCTCGGCCATCTCGTCGGGCACCAGATGGGCGACGCTGAGGTAATCGCCCCGCTGCACACCCGCCTGGAGGCGCCGCGCTTCTTCGCGGAACCCGTGGGCCGCGAAATACTCTTCGTACTGCGCGACCCCGGCGTAGAACGCCACCGTCGCCTTCGCGTCCTGGACCGCCTCGCGAGGGTCGGGGTTGGGCGCCACCCACTGCCAGATGTTCACGTGGATGTCCGAACGCGTCCGCCCGGCCTTGGCGAGGCCCGCCTTCAGGTCCTCGGGGATCCTGGTGGTGGCCCACCGGACCGACCAGATGGGATGCCCCATGACGCCGTCGGCGATCTCGGCGCCCAGCCGCACCAGCGGGCCCCGCAGCGCCGCGATCCAGATGGGGATGCGGGGACGGACCGGCTGACGCAGCGGCTGGAAATCCCGGAAGTCCAGGGTGTAGAAGCGGCCCCGGTACTCCCGGAGCTCCCCCGTGTGGGACGCGGCGACGACCCGCCGGACGATGTCGACGACCTCGCGGAGGCGGCCCAGCGGCGGGTCGTAGGGCATGCCGAAGAAGCCTTCGCTCCACGAGCGGACGCTGGGGCCGAGGCCGAGGATGAAGCGGCCCCCGCTGATGGCGTCGAGGTCCATGGCCGCCATCGCCGTCTCGAACGGCGAGCGGGCGAACGCCAGCGCGACGCCCGACGCCAGCTTCACCCGCGACGTCGCCATCGCGGCGGCCGCCAGCGGGATGAACGGCGGGCCGTAGACCTGCGGCGCGAACAGCCCCTCGAGGCCCATCGCCTCGGCCTGCTGCGCCTGCTGGCTCAGGAGCGGCGCCGGCAGCGGACTGACGACTCCCCAGTACTTGCGTGTTTCGCTCATGGTCCGTCCCCTTCCCGTGCGTGATGGCGCTTAATCTACGGGACCGGCGCGATGTGCGGAAGCGCCGCTCTTCCCAGAGCGGCCGCGGCGTTGCACACTATCGCCGTCATGGCCGTTCGCGACTGGGTCCACGTGCTCCAGACCAGCAACCTGGCGCCCGGGCGTCCCATGGACGCCGTCTCCCGCTGGCTCCTCATCACCCGGGCCTCGGTGTTCTCCATGACGCTGACGTCCGCCCTCATCGGCGGGCTCCTGGCCGCGGGCGCCGAGGAGTTCCACTGGGCGGCCTTCGCGCTGTCCACGGTGGGGCTCGTGCTGGCCCACGCCGCGAACAACATGATCAACGACTACTTCGACCTCGAGGCAGGCGTCGACACCCAGGACTACGTCCGGGCGCAGTACGCGCCCCACCCGGTGCTGAGTGGCCTCATCTCGAAGCGAGGGCTTCTCGCGGCCATCGCCGCCGTGAACGCCGCGGACGCCGCCATCCTCGCGTGGCTCACATGGCTCCGCGGCTGGCCCGTCCCCGTGTTCGCGCTGAGCGGCCTCTTCATCAGCGTCTTCTACGTCGCCCCGCCGGTGCGCCTCAAGCACATCGGCCTCGGCGAGCTCGGCGTCTTCCTCGTTTGGGGGCCCCTCATGACCGGCGGGACCTACTACGTCACGGCGGGCGAGGTCGAGCCGTGGGTGTTCGCGGCCAGCGTGCCCTACGGGCTCCTGGTGACCACCGTCCTGCTGGGGAAGCACCTCGACAAGCTCGAAGCCGACCGCGCCCGGAGCATCCACACGCTGCCGGTGATCCTAGGAGACGCCCTCGCTCGCCGGCTCACACAGGCCCTGATGGCGGCGTTCTTCGCCCTGGTGATCGCGCTGGTCGCCGCCGGCGTCACGGGCGTGTGGACGCTGCTGGCGCTGGTCCCGGCGCGGCATCTCCCCGCCATCTTCCGGGTGTTCTCGCGGCCCAAGCCCGACCGGCCGCCGCAGGGCTATCCCATCTGGCCGCTCTGGTACGTGGCCTGGGCGTTCCGCTACACCCGGCAGGCGGGCCTGCTGTTCGTCGCAGGGCTCGCCCTCGACGCTTTGTGGCGCGTCCATCTCTGATGTCGGCCGCCCCCGGCCTCGCGCGTAATGCCTCAAAAGTGATGGTTACCCAAGGGGAGGCGATGCCTCAGAACCC
>JBBING010000035.1:0-22432 GCA_037444005.1 Chloroflexota bacterium | reverse complement strand
CCGGGCAGGCTGAAGCCTGCCCTTCATGGAAAAGAAGGAGCGCCGGCCGCATCCCCGTTTTCTCCGACGATGGCCACGCCCGTCCCCCTTCCATGAAGGCCACGCTTCAGCGTGGCCGGCGGGCCGTGGTCGCTGGGCCGCCCCCCGCCATGAGGCGTCGGCCACCCTGAAGGGTGGCCTTCAGGGCTGAGGATGTCGCCCGCGCCGCCCTTGCCTGCGGGGCCTCACGCGCGCCCATCGGGACGTCGGGCTGCGGTGAGTGACCACATCACGCAATTCTGCCAGACCATGAATTTCTGGTAGAATGGCGGGTAGTGGCGGCGAGGCAGATTCCGGCGTGCGAGGAGTAAAGGTCATGGATGCGTCGGCGCGCGTGCGCGTAGATCGGATGGGGAGAATCCTCATTCCCGTCGAGCTCCGCCGGAAGCTGGGCATGCAGCCGGGATCGGAGATCGTCCTCCGCCTCGAGAACCATGAGCTGCGCCTGTATACCCTAGAGGAAGCCGTCCGCCGTGCCCAGGAGATCGTGCGACGGTACGTCCCGCCCGGCGTCTCGCTCTCCGAGGAGCTCATCGCCGACCGAAAAGCCGAGGCCGAACGTGAGCGCCGCCGTCCTTGATGCGTCGGCTCTCATCGCGTTGCTCCAGCAGGAGCCAGGGGCCGAGCGGGTCGCGGCCGCCATGGCAGGCGGGTTCCTGATCAGCGCCGTCAACTTCGCCGAAGTCGCCACCAAATTGGCGGAGCGAGGAGTTCCTGCAGACGCCATTCGCGATGCCCTGAGCGAATTCGAGCCAGCGGTCGTCGACCTCGACGTCGACCTCGCGTATGCGCTCGCGGACCTTTGGACTGCGAGCCGACGTGTGCGGCTATCCCTCGGCGACCGCGCCTGTCTCGCCCTGGCCCGGCGACTCGCGCTGCCTGCGGTGACGGCTGATCGCTCCTGGGAGCGACTGGATATCGGGGTCACCGTCGTGGCCATTCGCTGAACGGCGCGCCGACGCCGGGCGTCAGTAGCCGCGTTCGGGGTCGACCACGTTGCGGAGGGGCTCTCCCGCCAGGAAGCGGCGGATGTTGTCGGTGAAGATCCCCACGGCGCGGCGATTGTAGATCTCGGTCCCGCCCGAGATGTGCGGCGTCAGGATCACGTTCTCGAGGTCCCACAACGGGCTGTCCGCAGGGAGCGGCTCGCGCTCGAACACATCGAGCGCGGCGCCCGCGATCCACCCCTCGCGCAGCGCTCGCACGAGGTCGGCTTCGACGACGATGGGCCCGCGGGCGATGTTCACGAGCACCGCCGTCGGCTTCATCGCCCGCAACTGCGGTTCGGCGATCATGCCCCTCGTCTCGGGCGTGAGCGGCGTCGCGAGGACCACGTAGTCGCTCTCGCGCAGGAGCGACGCGAGCTCGGAGGGCGGCAGCACTTCGTCCGCGTGCTCGTCGGACGTCCGGGCGCTGACGGACCGCCGGATGCCGAGGACGCGGCAGCCGAACGCTTTCGACAGCCTCGCGACCTCGCGCCCGATGTTTCCCATCCCCACGATGCCCACGGTCTTGCTATGGAGCTCCGAGGGCAGGAAGCGCGCCCACTCCCGCCGAAGCTGCGCGCGGAAGAACCGGGGCGCTCCCTTGGCGAACATGAGCATCACGGCGAGCACGTATTCGCCGATGGGCGTGGCGTGCAGGCCGCTCGCGGTGGTGACGATGACTCCGCGGCCCACGAAGCCGCTCTGCAGGAGCCGATCGGCGCCCGCGCTCGTGAGCTGGATCCACTTCAGGTTGGGCGCGACTTCGCGAATGTCGCCCGCGCCCGTGAACGCCTCGTGAAGCTGGGCACCCCAGAATCCGAAGATGACGTCGGCGTCGTGGAACGCCCCTTCGATGCCCGCGCGGACCGCGGCCGCCTCGGCCTCGCTCGGGTAGAGGCCACGCAGCGCACGCCGTTCGGTCTCTCCCAGCACGCGGACCTCGACGCGCGGGTCGACGGCTTCGATCTCGCGCACAAGCTCGGCTTCCAGCGGGAACGTCACCAGGATCCGGAGTCTGTCCATTCGGTCCTCCTTGCGGTCAGCGCCCGTAAGCGAGACGGTCGATCAGCCATCGGGGCAGCCGCACCTCCTCCATCTGCCGCTGCGTGGCGGCGATGTCGTACGGCACGCGGAAGAAGCGTACGACGTGCGAGTCGCTGTCGTACAGCGCATAGGCGGCGCGCGGGTTGCCGTCGCGCGGCTGGCCGACGCCGCCCGGATTCACGATGGCCCGCGCTTCCCCGAGCGTCACGGTTTCATCCGGCTCTACCGGGCGGAGCGAGACGCCGCCCCCGCTCCGGGCGACAGCGACGAACGGGATGTGCGAGTGCCCCACGGCGCTGTACGGCGTCTCCTGACGCGCGAGCTGGTCCGCCGCCTGCCGTTCCGAGAGCAGGTACTCCCAGATGGGCGAGCGCAGCGTCCCGTGCACCAAGGTGAAGTCGCCGGCGCGCTCGACGTGGGGAAGCGACGCCAGCCACCGCTTCCGCTCGTCGTCGAGCGTCGCCCGGGTCCACAGCGCGGCGCGGGCGGCGGCGTCGTTGAAGTCCTCGACGCCGAGCTCGCCGCAAGCCGCGAGGTCGTGGTTCCCGGCGACGGCGCGGTGCGGGTGTTCACGCAGGAGGTCGATGCACTTGGCCGGCCTGGGGCCGTAGCCGACGATGTCGCCGAGACACCAGATCTCGTCGAAGCCGCCCTGATCGCGGGCGTGCGCGAGGACGGCCTCGAAGGCGACCAGGTTGGCGTGCACGTCGGCGATGAGCGCGGCCCGCACGGCCTCCGTCCTCCCGTGGAGGGCATGGTAGCCCGCGGCGCGGAGGCGGGCCAGCCGGCTCCGGCGCGTCGCCGCCTACACTCGTATAATCCCGGCGTGAGAGTGGCCGATCTCGGCGAGTTCGGGCTCATTGCCCGGCTGCAGGAGCGTCTCGACGCCCGCGGCGTCCTGGGCGCTCCCGTCGTCGGCATCGGCGACGACGCCGCGGTCTGGGCCGCCGACCGCTTCGAGATCGTGACCACCGACACCCTGGTGCAGGGCGTCCACTTTCCCGAGCGGCCACGGAGCTGGCGGCATCTGGGCTGGAAGGCGCTCGCCGTCAACGTCAGCGACGTCGCGGCGATGGGCGGAACGCCCGCGTACGCGCTGGTCACGCTCGCCCTGCCGGGAGACCTCCTGGCGGACGACATCTTCGACCTGTACGAGGGGCTCGCCGATTGCGCCAAGGCGTACGGCGTCGCCGTCGCCGGGGGCGACGTCGTCGCGGCGCCCGTCGTGGTCATCACCGTGGCGCTGAACGGCTGGGCGCGTGTCGGTCCCGACGGAGACGCCGCGCTGCTCCGGCGGGACGCCGGCCGGCCGGGCGATGTCGTGGCGGTGACGGGGCATCTGGGCGCCGCGGCGGGCGGCGTCCGCCTGCTGCTGGGGTCGACGGCTCCGCAAGACGCCGCCGAACCGCTGTTGAAGGCGCAGGAGCGCCCTGAGCCCCGGGTCGACGCTGGACGCGCGGCGCTCGACGCTGGCGTGTGTTGCGCCATCGACGTGAGCGACGGCCTCGTACAGGACCTCGGACACATCTGCGAGCGGAGCCGCTGCGGCGCCGTCCTCTGGGCCGAGAAGGTTCCCGTCGCCGTCGAGCTCGTGGCGGCGTTCCCGGACGACGCCCTCGAACTCGCGCTGTCCGGAGGCGAGGACTACGAGCTTCTGTTCACCGGGACGCCGGCGCAGGTCGAGGCCGTGCGGCGGGCGGTGGATGTCCCGGTGACGGTCGTGGGCGAGCTGGTGGAGGGGCCTCCGCGGGTCCGTGTCGAGGGGCCGGGCGGCCGCGAGCTGCACGTGGGAGCCGGGGGCTGGGACCATTTCGCGCGGGGGCGTGCGCCATGACGGAGATTGCGCTGGTGTCGCGGTCCGCCGCGCAGACGCGGCGTCTCGGGGAGCGCATCGGGCGGGCGCTGGCCGCGGGAGACGTGGTGCTGCTGCAGGGAGAGCTTGGCGCGGGCAAGACGGTGCTGGCCCAGGGTATCGGCCGCGGGCTGGACGTGACCGCGGCCATCAAGAGCTCGTCGTTCGTGCTGGTGAATGAATACGCGGGCCGGCTCCGGCTGTGTCACGCGGACCTCTACCGGCTCGAAGACCCTCGCGACGTCTTCGATCTCGCCCTCGAGGAGACAGCGAAGGACGGGGTGCTGGTCGTCGAGTGGCCCGAGCGGGCTTGGGAAGAGCTTCCCCGCGAGCGCCTCCTGGTGCGGCTCGCGTACGGCGCGACGCCGTCCGAGCGTCGCATCGAGCTGGTGGCGGAAGGGGCCCGGTACGAAGCGCTGTTGAAGCGGTTCCGTCTCCGGGCTACGTCTCGCGAATCGCGATCTCCGTCTCGACCGGCGCCTTCAGGCTCGCGACGACGGCGCAGTACTTCGTGACCGCGAGGTCGACGGCGCGCCGCGCCTTCTCGCCGTCGAGCCCCCGGCCCGACAGCTCGAACCGCAGTCGGAAGCGGGTGAACGGCCACGGCGGGTCGGGCTCCTGATCGCCCTCGACCTGGATGCGCATACCGCGCAGATCCTGCCGCTGCTTCCGGAGGATATCGATGACGTCGTACGCGGCGCAGGCGCCCAGGGAAGCGAGCAACAGGGCCGTCGGCTTGAAGCCGGCTTTCGCGCCGTCATCGCCCCGGGCGTCGATGACGATCGCGCCGCCGTCGCCGTCCTCGGCCACGAACTGGTGTCCCTTGATCCAGCGCAGCGTCGTCTCCATGCTGTCCCCAGCGTAACGGCTCCCGCCGGGAGCGCCAACGGCCGTTCGCCGCGGAAACGGAGGCCGATGGATGGAGCTGTCGATCGACACCGCGGGTGACCGCGCCGGTATCGCCCTGTCGCGAGAAGGGCGCGTGATCGCCGAGCGCTCGTGGCATTCGGGGCGGCGCCACGCGAGCGAGCTCATGCCGGCCATCGACGAGCTCCTGCGACAGTGCGGGACGGCGAAGGGCGATCTCACCGCCGTGTTCGTGAACATCGGGCCGGGGAGCTACTTCGGGCTGCGGGTCGGCGTGAGCACGGCGAAAGGGCTCGCGTACGGCCTAGAGATTCCGCTTGTGGGCGTCGGCCGGCTCGAGCTGGACGCGTACCCGTACCTGGGGTACCCCGCGCGCCTCGTGCCGGTGCATCGCGCCGGACGGGGAGAGGTGGCGTGGGCGGTGTACCTCACGGCGGCGGGCGTCACCGTCGAGCAGCTTCCGCCGCGCGCCACGAGACCGGAGACCATGCTCGCGATGGTCGAGGAACCGGCCCTCTTCTGCGGCGAGCTCGACGCCGAGCTGCGGGCGACGCTCGAAGCGGCGGGCCGGTGGGCGGCCCCGCATGTGAACCCTGAGCGGCGGCCGTCGTGCCTGGCCGAGCTGGGCTGGTGGCGGCTCCGCGAGGGCCGAACCCATGATCCTAAGACCCTCGCGCCCCTATACTTGCGGGAGCCCGCTATCGGGCCGCAATCCACCTGAACGCGACGGAGGACGGATGGAACGAACGCTGGTGCTGGTGAAGCCGGACGCGATGCAACGGGGCCTCGCAGGCGAGATCCTGGGGCGCCTCGAGCGGCGGGGCCTGAAGATCGTCGGACTGAAACTGCTGCACGTCGACGAGGCGCTGGCGCGCCGGCACTACGCGGTTCACGAGGGGAAGCCGTTCTTCGAGAGCCTCGTCCGGTACATCACCTCGAGCCCCATCATCGCCGCGGTTTTCGAAGGCGCCAACGCCGTCGCGCTGGTGCGCAACGCGATGGGCGCCACCAACCCGGTCGAGGCCGCTCCCGGCACCATCCGGGGCGACCTCGCCCTCGAAATCGGGCGCAACCTCATCCACGGCTCGGACTCACCCGAGAACGCGCAGAAGGAGATCGACCTGTTCTTCCGCGCGGACGAGCTCGTCACGTGGGAGCGGGAGACCGACCGCTGGATCTTCGAAGAGCCGCGTCACTGAATACGGACGACCTCGCGCGCCCGCGCCCAGAGCTGTTCGAGGTTGTAGTACGCCCGCTGCTCCGGAGCGAACAGGTGAACGATGACGGAGCCGAAGTCGACCAGCACCCAACCGGAGTCGATCTCGCCCTCGTGCCGGAGCGGGCTGACGGCGTCGTTCGCCTTGAGGTCGCGGTCGAGCGCTTCGATGAGCGCGCCCATGTGCCGCGGGTTGATGGCCGACGCGATCACGAAATAGTCGGCGAAGCTGGCGACGCGGGAGATATCGAGGAGGACGACATCTTCGGCTTGCCGGTCAGAGAGCAGGTCGACGATGCGTCGAGCGAGTTCCCCAGGTTGCAGAAGCAGCCACCTCTCAGAGGCCCGATCTATCGCGTCAAGTATACCATGCATAGCGGGCGGGCCTCCCGTCCGATAGGATGATCGAACCATGGGCGCCGCGCCTGAACATCGCCGGCGCCGAAAGGATGCCTGATGTCTCGCAGACCGCGTGTGGTCGTCGCCATGTCCGGCGGGGTCGATTCGGCCGTGGCCGCGGGCCTGCTCGCCCGCGAGGGCTACGACGTCATCGGCGTCACCATGCGCCTGTGGACGAAGGAGGACCCCGCGGCGCTCCCGAGCCAGCGGCGCTGCTGCTCGGTCGAAGACACGGACGACGCCCGGGCCGCCGCCGACGCGCTGGGGATTCCGCACTACGTGCTCAACCTGGAGCGCGAGTTCGGCGCGCGCGTCGTCGACTACTTCGTCGAGGAGTACGCGAGCGGTCGCACGCCGAACCCGTGTCTCGCGTGCAACCAGCACGTGAAGTTCGACGCCCTGCTGGCGCGGGCTGAGGCGTTCGGCGCCGACTACCTGGCGACGGGGCACTACGCCCGCATCGAGCGCCGGGACGTCCGGTATCGGCTGCTGCGGGCTGTGGACGCCGCGAAGGACCAGTCGTACGTCCTGTACACGCTCGGGCAGCGCGAGCTCGCCCGTACGCTGTTTCCGGTGGGCGCGTACACGAAGGACGCCGTGAGGGCGCTCGCCCGCGAATTCGGGCTGCCGGTCGCGGCGAAGCCCGACAGCGCCGACATTTGCTTCATTCCCGGCGGCGACTATCGCGCCTTCCTGTCGAGCCGGCTTCCGCTGGAGCCGGGGCCGATCGTCGACGAGACCGGAGCCGTCGTCGGGCAGCATCGCGGCGTCGCCGCCTACACGGTCGGGCAGCGCAAGGGGCTCGGCGTGGCGTTCGGCGAACCGCGGTACGTGACCGCCATCGACCCCGCCCGCAACGTCGTTGTGATCGGGCCGGAGGAGGAGCTGCTCGCACGCCGCGCCCTCGTCGAGGATGTGCGGTGGGTGAGCGATGAGGCCCCCACGGAGCCCCTGACGCTCGATGTGAAGATCCGGTACCGGACGGAGCCGGCGCGCGCCGTGGTCGTCCCCTGCGAAGGGGGCGCCGAGGTGCGATTCGAGCGTCCGCAGCGCGCGGTGACGCCGGGCCAGGCGGCGGTCTTCTACGACGGCGACGAAGTGCTTGGTGGAGGGACCATCGCCCGGGCGCTCCGCGCCTGACGTCTCGCCTGCAATCGTTCCGGGAGCCGCTCGTGCCACAACTCGACGCCAGCCGCCGCCGTTCGCCGCGCGTCGCGATTCTCGCGGCGGGCGACGGCGGGCGCTTGAGGCCGTACACCGACGGCCGCCCGAAGGCGCTGGCGCCGGTGGCGGGCATCCCTCTCATCGCGTACGTGCTGCGGGCCGTCGCAGACGCCGGCGTCTCGGAGGTCCTCCTGGTCGTCGGCTACGAAGGCGACCAGGTGAAGCGCTGGGTCGGGGACGGCGCTCGCTACGGCCTGCGGGTGTCGTATGCCGAGAACGAGGCGTTCACGCTCGGCAACGCGCGTTCGCTGTGGGTGGCGTCGCGTGCGTGGGACCCGCCCTTTGCGGTGGTGATGGGCGACCATCTCATGGAGCCGGGCGCGCTCCGGCGGTTCCTGGGCGCCGTGGGGCCGTTTCCCGCCATCGCCGTCGACGGCTCCGACCTCGGGGACGACGACGGCGAGGCGACCCGCGTCCTCGTCGAAGACGGGCGGGTGGTGCGCATCGGCAAGCGGATCGAGCCGTGGAACGCCGTCGATATGGGGATCTTCTGGGTCACCGAGACGATCCCGCCTCTCCTTCAGCGTGGCCTCCGGGACGGGGAGGCGGCGGCCGTGCTGCAGGCGCTGGCGGACGCCGGAGAACTTCGCGCCGTCGACCTCGGCTCTCCCCGGTGGCTCGACGTAGACACGCCGGGCGACCTCGCCCGGGCGGAAGCGCTGGCTCGCGATGGCGTTTTCGTCGCTTGAAGGCCCCGTCTCCCGATACCTGAACCGAAGGCTCTCCCGTCCGCTGGCCGGCGCGCTGGCGCGTACGCCGGCCACGCCGAACCAGGTCTCAGTCGCGGCCGCGCTCCTGGCCGCGGGAGCGCTCGCCCTGCTCGGCGCCGGGCGCAACATCGAGGCGGGCGTGCTCATCCAGGCGTCGTCTATCGTCGACGGAGCCGACGGCGATCTCGCGCGCTTGAAAGGCATGACGAGCCGATTCGGGGCGGTGTTCGACGCCGTCCTCGACCGCTACGGCGACGCCGCCGTCATCGGTGGGCTCGCGTGGTGGGCCGCAGTGAACGAAGACTGGCCCGCGCCGCTCCTGATAGGGCTGGCCGCTCTCGTCGGAGCGCTGTCCGTCAGCTATTCGCGGGCGCGGATCGAGCACGAGGGAGGCCGCGACGTCGCGGGCGCCGTCATGGGACTGGCCTCGCGCGACGTCCGGATGCTGGCGCTGGCCATCGGCGCCATCGTGGGACAGGCGTACTGGACGCTCGCCGCGGTCGCCGCGCTGTCGTGGCTTACCGTGGGCTGGCGCCTGCTCGCCGCGCGCGGCCCCCTCGACCGCGCGCCGTGAGGCTGGCGGTCGAGGGGTCGACGGGGCATCATACGGGGGCGGCGCACCGCGGGCCGCACGGGAAGGCACGGGACGTATGGTACGGTGGGCGCTCGCGCTCGGCGGCGGAGGCCCGGTCGGCATCGCCTGGGAGACGGGCGTGCTCGCGGGCCTGGCGGCGTCGGGCGTGGACCCGCGCGAGGCGGCCCTCGTCGTGGGGACGTCGGCAGGCTCCGTCGTCGGAACGCAGGTCGCCCGGGGACGGGACCCGCTGGCCGAGTACGACACGCTACTCACCCGGGGCGACGAACGCCGGGTGGCGCGCTCCGAGCCGGACCTCGAGACGATGCAGCGAATCTTCGCGCTGTGGGCGTCGTTCGAGGAGATGACGGAGGAGGCGCGCCGGGCCATCGGCGAGCTGGCGCTTGCGGCGCGGACGCCGCCCGAAGAAGAGTTTCTCTCGGCATTCGTGCTGGACGACGCGTGGCCGGAAGCGCCGCTGGTGACCACGGCCGTCGACTGCGTCTCCGGCGCCTTCGTGGCGTTCGACCGGACCAGCGGCGTCTCGCTGCGACGGGCGGTGGCGGCGTCGTGCGCGGTGCCGGGCATCTTCCCGCCGATCACCATCGACGGACGCCGGTACATGGACGGCGGTGTCCGGTCCGTCACCAACGCCGACCTCACGCTGCGCGCGAAGCCTGACGCCGTGCTCGTCGTCGCGCCCGTCACGCAGGACACGGCGCAGCGGGTGGGACGCGTGGGGTCGCTCCAGGTCGAGCGCGAGATCGCCGCGCTCCAGGCGGCGGGCGTGCGCACAGCGCTCATCGCGCCGGGCGAAGCGGAGCGCGAAGCCTTCGGGCCGAACCTCATGGATCCGGCGCGGCGCAAGCCGGCCGCCGAGGCGGGGTACGCGCATGGGCTGCGCGGAGCGGGCGAGGTGCGCGCCCTGCTCGCCGGCGTGCATTAGCGGCCGCTGGCCGCGGCCTCGAGGAAGGCAGCGAACAGCCGCCGCGAGGCCTCCGCAAAGCCGGGCATCTCGGGCTCCGGCCGCTCCGGATGCCACTGCACGCCGATCACCCAGCGCCGGCCCGGCAACTCCACCGCCTCGACCAGCCCGTCGGGCGAGGTCGCGAGCGGCCGCAGCTTGGGCGCGAGCGTCTCGGGCGTCACTGCCTGGTGATGGCGCGAATTCACGATGAGCTCCTCGGCCCCGAAGATGTCCGCGAGACGCCCGGTCAACGCGACGGGATGCCTTCGAGAAATGCCGTCCGGATGCGCCCGGTAGTCGGCCCGGTGGCTGCCGTCTTCGATGTGCTGTAGAAGCGCGCCGCCCCACACCACGTTGAGGAGCTGGTGGCCGCGGCAGATCGCGAGCACGGGCAGGTCGCGAGCGATGGCCTCCTCCAGCAACGCGCGCTCGAAGGCGTCCCGTTCGGGTCGAGGGCGGTTGGTCTTCGGATGGGGCGGCGCCCCGTACTGCGACGGATCGATGTCGACGCCGCCCGTCAGCACGAGCCCGTCGAGCTCGCGCACGATGGCCGCGGCGGATGCGCAGGCGCGCTCCGGCCCGAGGTCCACCTCCACGCCGCCGGCCTCGCGCACGCGCTCGTGGTAGGCGCTGATGCGCTCCCCGACGACGTCCTCCCAGCGGGTGACACCGATTCTGGGCACGCTCATCGTTCGGGCTCCCGGAAGGCGGGATACGAACCGAACACGCGGAAGAAGAACGCTTTGCGCCGCACGGCCTCGAGCGCTTCCGCCACTACAGGGTCGGTCCGGTGGCCTTGCAGGTCGATGAGGAAGATGTAGATGCCGAGCTCCTGCTTCGAGGGGCGCGACTCGATCTTCGTGAGGTTGATCGAGCGGTCCGAGAATTCGTGAAGGACGTCGACCAAAGAACCGGGGCGGTCGTGGGCGACGGAGAACGCGATGGAGGTCTTGTCGTCGCCCGTCGGCGGATGATCCTCGCGGCCGACGATAGCGAACCGGGTCTTGTTGTTCGGGTAGTCGGCGATGTCTTCGGCGAGGATGGCGGCGCCGTACAGCTCGGCGGCGCGGCGGGTGCCGATGGCTGCGGCGTCCGGCCCCTCGCGCATCATGACCTCGACGGCGGCGGCGGTGGAGAGCGCCGCGGCCGTTCTGGCGTGAGGCAGGCGCGTCTCGAGGAACTTCCGGCACTGTCCCAGAGGCTGCGGCAGGGAGTAGACGACGCGGATGTCCTCGATGCGGGCGCCGGGCTTCGCGAGCAGACACTGCACGACCTTGAGAATGAGTTCGCCCCGGATGGCGACGTCGGGCGTCTCGATGAGGGCGTCGACCGTCTCGGTCACGGAGCCCTGGAGGGAGTTCTCGACGGGCACGATGGCCTCGTCGGCGTCGCCTCGCACCACGGCGTCGAGCGCGGCGGGGATGGTGGAGACGGGGACGAGCTCGGCGTCGGCACGGTACGCGAGCGCCGCCTCCTCGGAGAAGGTGCCGGGAGGTCCGAGATAGGCGATCCGCAGGGCCACTAGAAGCTCCGGGGCGGCGGCGGCTCCGTCAGGGCGCGCCGCAGGGCCTCTTCGCTCTCCTTCATCGTCACCGCGAGGATTTCGTCCTCGGCGTGCAGGATGGTCTCGCTGGTGGGCACGCGCGGCATCCCTTCCCTGTCGATGACGAGCACGATGATGGACTGGTGCGGCAGCAGGATGTCGCGGATGCGCCGGCCGACGACCGCGGACTCGGGCGGCACCTTGACCTCGACCACCTCGAGGCCGCTGCCCTTGAGCGTGAGCAGCGGGATGAGCGGATGCGCCGGGAGCTCCTGCTCGATGTGCGCCATGATGGCCTGGGTCGCGCTCACCGTGTGGTCGATGCCGAGCTTCTTGAAGATGAGCTCGTTCTTGGGGTTGTTGATGCGGGCCACGGTGCGCGGCACGTGGAACCGCTCCTTGGCGAGCTGGCAGGCCACCAGGTTGTCCTCGTCGTCCCCGGTGACGGCCAGCAGGAGGTCCGCCCGCGCCATCCCCGCCTTCTCCTGCGTTGTGGCCTCGCAGCCGTCCCCTTCCATCACGATCTCGCCCAGCTCCTCGACGATGCGAGCGCATTTCTCAGGGTTCTGCTCGATGACCAACACCTCGTGGTCGCTCTCGAGGAGCTCCTTGGCGAGGTAGAAGCCCACTTTGCCGCCCCCGATGACGATGATGTACATGGTCAGGCCTCGCGCTCCGGCTCTGTGCCGTCGGGGTCGACCTCCAGGGCCTCCAGGAGGAGCCGGGCCTGGAGCTTCGTGGGGTTGATGGTGCGCAGGCCCATGCTGCGGTACAGCTCCTCCCGGATGGGGTCGAAGATGCGGCTGGCCACGCGCTTGACGCCGAAGATGTGCTTGGCCATCTGGGCGGCCATGGCGTTTCGGTTGTCGCCCCGGGTGGTCGAGACGAAGATGTCGGCCTCTTCGGTCCCGACGCGCCGCAGGACGTCCTGATCGATGCCATTCCCTACGACCTTCTTCCCTTTGAAGTCGTCGGGCAGAAAGCGGAACGCCTTCGGATCGAGGTCGAGCACCGTGACGTCGTAGCCTTTGCGGTACAGCTGGGCGGCCAGCTCGGCGCCCACGCGTCCACAGCCCATGATGATCGCTTTCATCGTCACATGCCCTCGGACTCACTGGCTTCGATGGGCTGGCGCCACAAGATGACGTTACAGCGGGCGTTCTTGAGAATGTACTGGGTCAAACGGCCCATTTCGACCTCGGCGTACGGCTTGCGATACGAGATGCCGAGGACGATGGCGTCGGCTTTGCGCTCGACGGCTTCATCGAGAACGGCGTGGCCGGCGTCGCGGGCCTGGAGGAGCTCCCCTTCGCAGCGCACGTCCATCGAGGCGGCGAGCTGCTCGGCGCGCCGCAAGATCTGCTCGCCGCCCGCGGCCTCGACCACGAGCTCGGCGTCGAGCTGGAGGGCGCGGGGCACCTCAATGACGTGGACGACGAGGACATGCCCGCGCGAGCGCTTCGCGATCGTGCAGGCGAGCTCGACGGCCGCGAGGCTTGCGGGTGAACCGTCCACGGGAACCAGGAGGAGGCGGAGGCCGGTCAACGGATCCGCTGTGGCCAACGCGTGGGTCCTCCGAATCGCCGAGCAGGGCCTGCGCGCGGGCGGAGCGCGCCGCCGGCCCGACGTTCACGGTTTCGGCGCAAAGCCAACCATTATAGTCGTCGCTCAGTTCCGCGGGCAACGCAATTCGCGGCGCGTCCCCCACCAAGAAGGCCCCGCTTCAGCGTGGCCGGCGACACGATGGGAGAACGCGGGCAGGCTGAAGCCTGCCCTTCGTCCAAGGGGGAACGCGCTTCGGCGTGGCCGGCACACCATGCCCAGTGGACCGCTCCCGCGGGCCAAAGGCGGGCCGCCGCCATCCTCGCCGATGCAGGCCACGCTTCAGCGTGGCCGACGACACGATGGGAGAACGCGGGCGGGCTGAAGCCTGCCCTTCATTCAGGGGGAACGCGCTTCGGCGTGGCCGGCACACGATGCCCAGTGGACCGCGCCCGCGGCCATGGGACGAAGGCCACCCTGAAGGGCGGCCTTCACGGTTGACGGGGATCGTGACGCCCCACCGGAACTCAAGACCGGCCCCGGTCGCGTCATGCGGCGACAAATGAGGGAATCCCTTAGGGGACGTAAGGGGATTCCCTGATGGAGAGGCTGCGGGCGCACCCATAGAATCGGCACTGTCGAACGCCCGCTGGAGGCGGGCGAAGCAGGGAGGTTCCGATGCGTACCGCAACGATGCAGGCCACCGGGTTGTCGACGGCCCGGACGTATGATAGGGTAGCGGCGCCAGCGCCGCCGAAAGTGGCCGCTGGCGTGGTGGCGGGTTCATCTGACGCGTTCAGCAGGGAGGTACCTGTGCAGACGCCAGCCCGCCGCCAGCCCTCGCCGCTCTGGACCCGTACCGGCGCGCGCCGGATTCGCGTCCTCATCGTCGACGACCACGCGATTCTCCGGGAAGCCCTCAGGGGCCTGCTCGAAACCGTCCCCGAGATCGAGGTGGTCGGCGACGCTGCGAACGGCCGGGAGGCGCTCGACCTCTGCGACCGGCTCCAGCCCGACGTCGTGCTGATGGACATGGTGATGCCCGGCCTCAATGGCCTCGAGGCGACGCGGCAGCTTCGCCGGCGGCATCCCAAGACCAAGGTGCTGATCTTGACCGGGTACATGGAAGACGAGCAGATCGTCGCTGCGCTCCGCGCCGGGGCCTCCGGCTACGTGGTCAAGCGCTCCGACAAGGAGGAGCTGCTGCTCGGCATCCAGGCCGTGCACCGGGGCAACACCTACTTCAGCAGCAGCATCTCCGATGGCGACGCCATCAATCAGTACCTGTGGCAGGCGAAGCGTCCCGAGCCAAAGACGGGATACGACCTGCTCACAAGCCGCGAGCGCGAGGTGCTCCAGCTCATCGCCGAGGGGTACTCGAACCAGCGCATCGCCCAGGAGCTCTTCATCAGCGTGAAGACAGTGGAGGCTCACAAAGCCCACATCATGACCAAGCTGCACGCGCAGAATCGCACCGACCTCATCCGATACGCCATCAAGAAGGGCCTCGTCGGCCTCGACACGGCGCCGGACCTCGAGGTCGGCGACTCGCGCGAAGCCAGCTAGGACGGACGCCTGGGTCATGGGAAGCGAAACGATGAACAGGACTGAGCGAACGCACGCGCTCGTCGAAGCCGACCAGGAGGAGCTGCGGCGTCAGTACGTGGAACGGCTGCGCCGGCTGCTCCGGCTCCGGCGGCGGCACCTCGACGACTTGAACGAACAGGGGATTTTGCTCCTCGACCGCTCGATCTTCGCGGCGTACCGGGAGTGCGCGACGGTGAACGCGCTCGAGGAGGCGAAGGCGGTGCTGGCCGAGGAGCGCCTCATGCAGCGGGCCGCCCGGGCCCGCGAGGCGTCCTCGGACCGCGCATCGGCGGCGTGAGGTGCCATGCGGATTCTGGTCATCGATGACGAGCCGGCCGTCCGGTCGCTCGTGTCCGCGGTCCTGATGGACGCGGGATACGAGGTCGCAGCGGCCGCCGACGGCGAGCAGGGGCTGCGGGCCGCCCGCGCGCTGTTGCCGGGCCTCGTGGTGCTGGACGTGGGGCTCCCCGGCATGAACGGCTGGGACGTGCTGCGGCGTCTCCGTGAATGTCCCGAGCACTACCGCACGCCCGTCATCGTGCTGTCCGGCCTCCTCCAGGATGACGAACGGCGCCTGGCGCGCTCGCTAGGCGCCGAACCCGTCGCGAAGCCTTTCACCCCGGCCGCCCTCTTGCAGGCCGTGCGCGGCGCGCTCCTCGTCGCCGCCGCGTGAACCGGCCTACTCCTCATCCCTGATCTTCCCGCCGTCCTTCCCCGACCCTCTGATGGCGCGTCTACGCCTGCCGATAATCCCAGTGCGAGGGCGAAGCGATCGCTCTTCGTATCGCTCGCGGCCGGCGCTCGAGACCGGCCGGCGTCGCCGTAAGGAGAGGCAGATGCTGATTCTGACCAGGAAAGTCGACCAGGGTATCGTCATCTCCGGGAACATCCTCGTGCGGGTGCTGGGCGTCGAGCGCGACCGCGTCAAAATCGGGATCAGCGCACCGGGTGAGGTGACGGTCCTCCGCCAGGAGCTCTTGGAGCGCGAGCAGCAGCGCAAGGAGGCGGAGGCTGCCGAGAAGGCGGAGAAGCCGTCCGACGAAGAGGAAACGCCATCGGGCGAAGCGCCCTCGGGCGGCGCCATGAGCGGCGCCGCGTGAATCGTTAGCGCACGACCGTGAGGGTCGGCCTGGCACGCGCCGGGCCGTCGGATCCGCCGCCCACGATAAGTCGCAGGGGCGGCGGATTGTCGTTCGTGAGAAGCGGCCGCTCGAGCACGGGCGTGGCTGTGCCGCCTTGCTCCAGAGAACCCCGGGCGGCGTCCCACAAGAGGGCGGCGCGGGCCCACGGCGCCAGCGCCCGGCGGTCGGCGGCGACGGCCTCGTGGCACGCCTCCAGTTCGGCGAAGAACGTCTCCGCTTCCCGGACGAGGCCGCGCAACGCGGCCTCCGCGATCTCGGTGCTGCGCACCGCGCCGCCGCGGTCCGAGGCGCTGACCGCGAGCCGATGCTCGCCTTCGGGCGACTCCGTGAAGCGCAGGGTCCGTTGGCCGGCCGTCGCGACGACGTCGCGGGGCGCGCCACTTTCCATGCAGGTGACGACCACCGACACGAGCGCCTCGGGCGCCGTGAGCGTCACGAGCCTCACGGCGGGGTCGGACGGTTCGGTCTGAAAGCAAGCGACGTTCGAGGGCGCGGCCTCGATGAGGCTCGCCGCGAGGGCGAGCTCCTCGAACGTCGCGGCGTCGAGGGAAGCGCTCTGGGGGATGCGGCGGACGGCGCGCACGTGGCGCGGGCCATCGCCCTGGCGCAGCGACCGGCGGAGCGACTTCAGCGGGCCGGAGTCTCCCCAGGGGGCCGCCAGGCGAAGCCTCCGGCCGGCGCGCAAGGCCGCCTCGCGCAGAACGACGAGCTGACGCACCGTCAACGTCGCGCGGGGCCGCGCAAAGACGTGGACGCCCCGGGCGAGGGCAGCGCGCGCCAGCGCGTACAGCGGCGCCGTCGCGTCGTCGATGACCAGCGCATCGAGGTCCGAGAGGTCGGGATGGTACGGCGACAGCGTGCGAAGAAGGACGCCCGGCCGCTGCGCCGCCGCGAGACGATAGGACGTGGGGTCGCCGGTATAAAGCCCGACGTTCATCAGGCCGCGTCCTGCAGTTCCTGCGCCAGGGCCATGCGTAGCCGCCGGATCGCCCGATGCCGGAGCTGCGAGGCCCGCGATTCCGAGATGCCGAGCGCCCGCCCGATGCTCTTCAGCGAGCGCGATTGGAGGTAGTACAGACGCACGATGGTGCGCTCGCGCTCGGGGAGGGTGCGCACGGCTTCGGCGAGCTTCATGCGCACCATCGTGTCTTCGACCACCGCGTCGGGGTCGACGGTCGGGTCGTCGTCCGCCATCTCGTACAGTTTTTCGCTCGTACCGTTGCCAGCGGTCTCTGCCAGGCTGTCCAGCGAGACCACGCGGACGTTGCTGGTGCGAAGCGCGGCGAGGAAGTCCTCCGGGGCGATGCCCAGGTCTTCGGCGAGTTCCTCCTTCGTGGGATCGCGGCCGAGCGCCGCGTGGAGCCGGGCGCTGGACTTCTCGAGGTCGCTGTTGAACTTCTGGAGGGAGCGAGGGAGCGGATGCGCGGAGCGGAGCGCGTCGAGGATGGCGCCGCGGATGCGCGGCAACGCGAACGTGGAGAACTTGGCGCCGCGCGAGGGGTCGAACGAGCGGTAGGCCTCGATGAGGCCCTGGACGCCGCAGCTCACCATGTCCTCGTACTGCAGGATGCCGCCCGTCGACCCCACTGCGATGCGGTTGACGGCGTGCCGGACCAGCGGCATGTAGTCGCGCACCACCTCGTCGAGCGGAGGCAGCGCTTCGTTGCGGAACATCGGGACTACGTTGCTCGCCGCCTGTTCCGCTCTCCGGTTTCGTGCGCCCATGGGCACGAGTCCTCCTTCTGGTCAGAAAGGGGAGCTCTGGTTCCCCGCCACGGGTTCCGTTCGGTCGGTGGAGGCAGTATCCGGGAATACGGGGCCGGGCGAACTTCGTCGCTACCCTACGCGGGCCGTCGAGGCTCCCGAACCGCACCGGCGCGGGTCCCCGATGTCGCTCGCCGGAGTCCCCTATGTCGACGGAACGGTTTGACCCGCGGGCAGCGGAGGAGGACAATGGCGCCATGACCGGCCGGACGAAGGTCGCATCGCGGGTGTGCGAGGTGAAGACGGGGCTGTTCGGCGCATGCCGGGCGGCCGGCGTCGCCGTATGTCAGTACTGCGGGCGCACGTTCTGCGACGCGCACGGCGTGCGGCTGGAGGACGGACAGGAGATCTGCGCCCGGAAGCGTTGCCAGCAGAAGCGCAGCGATCTGGCCCGGCATCTCGCGTACAAGGAGGAGGTGGCGCGCCGCAACCGCACAGGGCTCTGCGGCGTGGAGGGCTGTCGGAGCCGCTACGGTGGCCAGTGCTCGAAGTGCCGGGGGTTGTTCTGCCTCCACCACTTGCAGGAGCGGCAGGAGATCGTGCGAAAGGGGTACACCACCATCGCGCGGCCGGCGTCGATGTGCGACCACTGCTGGCGCCGACGGCCCCTGTGGTCGCGCACCTAGGGGAGCGCCCGTATTGACACGATACTGTCCTACCGCGTAATGATCTCAGCGGTTTCGGGGACGGAGATGTGGCGCAGCAGGAGGCTGGGATGACGGCGCAGCGGGAGGCCGCGTTCCGGCTCGCCGTCGAAGCCCTCGCGCGTCGGGCGCCCTTGAGGACCGCAACGTGCATCCTCTGCGACGACGGCGCCCACATCGCCGCACTCTACACCGCTGCGGACCTGACCCCTTCGGAAGCGGATCGCCTCCTGGACGAGGCGAACGACGCCTTCCAGGCGCTCGCGGGGCCATCGCACGCGTCCTGCGCTCGCGCCCACATGCGGTTCGCGCGCATCGAGGCCGCGAGCCTCGCGCTGTCGTCGACCACGGAGACGGCGCCGCTCATCGTCGGCGGCGTCCCGCGGGGACTCGTGCGCCTCACCGGCGCCGGTGAGGGCGCGCGAGCGGCGTTGTACGACATTGCCCCTGTGCTCTCCGCCGCGCTCGAGAACGGGAGGGCGCCCGTCGCGATCGACGCGTCGGCGCCCTCGATGGAGGCGGTGCTGGAGGCGCTGCCCGACGGCGTGATCCTGACCGAGGGGCCGCTCCGTGTGACGCTCGTGAACTCGGCGGCGCGGGCGGCCCTCGCGGCGCTGGGTATCCGGATGAGCGAGGGTGAAGAGCTGCCTCCGGGAGACCTCGCGGACGCGGTCGCGGAAGCGCTGGCGAACGGCCGAAGCCGCCCGCGCGAGTTCGAGGCGGGGAGCGAGCCCAGGCGGTACATGCATGTGACCGCGGCGTCGCTCGGCGGGACGGGAGCCTGCCTGCTGCTCCTCCGCGACGTGACGGAGGAGAACCTGATGCAGGAGCGGCTCCTCCAGTCCGAGAAGATGGCCTCCGTGGGGCAGCTCGTGTCGGGCGTGGCGCACGAGCTCAACAATCCGCTGACGGGCATCGTCGGCTTCGCGCAACTGCTGCTCATGCGCGATCTCGACGAGCGAAGTCGCCAGCAGGTCGAGACGATCCAGGCGGAAGCCGAGCGCGCGTCGAAGATCGTGCAGAATCTGCTGTCGTTCGCGCGGCGGCGCAAGGCCCGCAAAGAGCCGACGGATCTCAACGCGCTGGTGCGGCGTGTGGTCGAGCTCCGCAGCTACGAGCACCATCTGCGCAACATCGAGGTGAGCCTCGACCTGGCGCCTGACCTGCCGCAGACGCTGGTCGACCCCGATCAGATTCAGCAGGTGCTGCTCAACCTGATCATCAACGCCGAACAGGCGGTGAAGGACCGCGAACGCGGCTGGATCGAGGTCCGGACGCGGGTGCGGGACGGGTCCATCGTCCTGACGGTGCAGGACAACGGGCCCGGCATCGCCCCCGAGGCGCTCCGGCGCATCTTCGACCCCTTCTTCACGACGAAACAGGCGGGCGAGGGCACGGGCCTCGGCCTGACGATCTCGTACGGCATCGTGGACGATCACGGCGGGCGCATCCACGCCGAGAGCCCGCCGGGCAAAGGGGCGTTATTCACGGTGGAGCTGCCCATCGTCACCGGGCCTGCTGAGCCCTCGGAGGGAGCAGCCCCTCGGGAGGAGGCGGCGCCTGCGACGGGGCCCCGCCGGCGCATTCTCGTCGTCGACGATGAGGAGAACATCCGCAAGCTCCTGTCGGGCATTCTTTCGATGGACGGCCACGCGGTGGACACGGCGAAGAACGGCGTGCAGGCCCTGGAACGCCTCAGCGGCACGCGCTACGACCTGCTGATCACCGACATCAAGATGCCCGAGATGGACGGCCAGGCGCTCTACCAGCGGCTGCGCGAGGTGGACGCCGATCTCGCGCGGCGGACCGTGTTCATCACCGGGGACACCGTGAGTCCGGAGACGCGGGTGTTCCTGCAAAACGTGCAGAATCCGTGTCTGTCGAAACCGTTCCGGCTTCGGGATATTCGCGAGGCGGTGGACCGCGCGCTCAGCGGCGCGCCGTAGCGTTTCCGGTGCATCGCGACGCTGTACCGGGCCCTGCGAGCGCCCCCGAGCGTCATCCGCCACTCAGCGCCGCGCGGCGACGCCCCCGCCAATGTCATGCTGAGTCCGAGCGAAGCGAGGACGAAGCATCTGCTCTCCCGCACACGGACGTCGCCTTCCCGGAAGACGCCTTCCGTGCGCTCACGGAAGCCGTTCTGCGACGGGCATCGCGCTCCACCGGGACGAGAGATGCTTCGCCCGCCGGAGGCGGGCTCAGCATGACCATCGCGCCTTCCGCGTGGCGGATGGCGCACGGGACACCCCGGGCAGGCTGAAGCCTGCCCTTCATGCGTCGGGGGAAGGCCTTCTGCCGGTCGAACCATGGGGCGCCGGCCCCCTCCCCCAGCAATGAAGGCCACGCTTCAGCGTGGCCGATGCCACATGGGACGCCCCGGGCAGGCTGAAGCCTGTCCTTCATGGGTAGGAGAGACGCCGGGCTCTTCTTGCGGATGACGGCCACGCTTCGGCGTCTTACGTGAGGGGCAGCACCGGGTTGTAGCAAGCCACCTCGCGGCCGTCGCCCACAGGGGAGAGGCCGGGCCACGGGGCCGACCGGCACGCGTTCACCGCCTTCGGGCAGCGCGGCAGGAAGGCGCAGTGGCTGCTCAGCGCCGAAAGGTCGGGCGGCTGTCCCCTGATCTGCGGGAGGCGGTCCACCGACCGGTCGAGCCGTGGCAGCGTAGACAGCAGCGACCACGTGTATGGATGCCGGGGCGCCCGAAAGATGTCGCGGGCGGCGCCCGTCTCGACGATGCGGCCCGCGTACATCACGGCCACGCGCTGCGCCATCTGCGCCACGACCCCGAGGTCGTGCGTGATGAGCAGGAGGGCGCTTCCGAGCTCGGTCCGCATCCGGTCGAGCTCCGCCAGGATCGCGGCCTGCACCGTCACGTCCAGCGCCGAAGTCGGCTCGTCCGCGATGATCACGCGGGGACGCAGCACCGTCGCGATGGCGATCATCACCCGCTGGGCCATGCCACCCGAGAGCTGGAACGGATAGCGCGACGCGATGAGCTCCGGTTCGGGGAGCCCGAGGCCCGCCAGGGCGTCGAGGGCGAGGCGCCGCGCCTCCTTTTTCGAGACGCGCAGGTGGATCTCGACCGCTTCCGCCACCTGCTGGCCCACGGTGAGCACCGGATTCAGCCCCGCCTGCGGGTCCTGGAAGATCATGGAGATGACCCGTCCCCGCAGGCGCCGCAGCTCCTCGCTGTCCATGGACAGGAGGTCGCGGCCCTCCAGAAGCGCCTGACCCCGGACCACTCGGCCGGGAGGACGGATGAGGCCCATGACGCCGAGCGCTGTCGTGGTCTTGCCCGAGCCGCTCTCCCCCACGAGGGCCAGCGTCTCGCCCGCGTCCAGAGTGAAGCTCAGGCAGTCCACGGCCTGCACCGTGCGCTCGCCATCGCGGTAGCAGATCGAGAGATCGCGGACGTCGAGGAGGTGCGGCATGCCCGCTCCGTCCCGGGGCGACGATGTGAAGCGGCGCGAGCGGGGAATTGCGCCGCGGATCGAGTATACGACGCCGGCTCCGGTCAGGCGGACGGCCGGATGGTGCAGAGCACTCGGCCCTGGACCTCGACGTTCTCCGGTTTCGTGTAGATGGGCTGCATGGTGACGTTCGCCGGCTGGAGCCGGATGCCGTCGCCCTCGTGGTAGAGCTTCTTGAGGGTCGCCTCCTGCTCCTCCTTCAGCCAGACCGCCACCATGTCGCCGTCGTCGGCCGAGTTCGTGTACTCCATGATGACGATGTCGCCGTCGTTGACCAGCGCATCGATCATCGAGGTGCCCTTGACCTTCAGGGCGTACACCTGCTCCTTGCCGCGGGTCATCTCCGGCGAGACCTCGATCACGTTCTCGTAGTCGATGTTGGACCACGTGTCGGCCGAAGGCACCGGAATGGGCTGGCCGGCGGCGATGGTGCCGATGATGGGCACCGGAATGGCGCGCGGGCGGCGTCCGGCCTTGTCCAGCAGCTCGATGGCGCGGGAGACCTCGCGGTCGCGCCGAATGTAGCCGAGCCGCTCGAGGGCCTTGAGGTTGTAGTCGACGACGGACGTCGAGCTGATGCCGCAGCCGAGCTGAATGTCGCGAATGCTGGGCGGGTAGTCCTTCTCGCGGATGAACTCCCGGAGGAAGTTCAAGATCTTCTGCTGTTTTGGCGAAAGGCCTTTCACCGCGGGGCCCTCCTGATCTCCGGTGGGCGGGGCGCCCCCCGCCTGACGGGCGCAAGCCCATTCGAAACGTCTGTTCTGCACGAACGGTAGCACCGGTGTTCGAATCTTGTCAAGCCCTTGTACGGGTCCGGTACATGCCGTACACCTACCTCCTTTCTGGAGCATGGGTGGCG
>JBBING010000034.1:0-23501 GCA_037444005.1 Chloroflexota bacterium | reverse complement strand
CGGGGTTCTGAGGCATCGCCTCCCCTTGGGTAACCATCACTTTTGAGGCATTACGGACCCTGACGTCGAATCGCGACCGGCGAACGCGGCTCGATGGGCTGGAGGCGTCTCGGGTTTGGAGGGGTTGCGAATCGCCGCGGCGCTGGGGTGCGCGGATGGATTGCGTCGGGGGCGCGAGGGTGCTACTATGCGCCGCGTGCTCTCGGTTCGAGGGCCGATGGCGTACTGCGTACGCGTGACGAGGTTGGGAAACGAACGCAGGGGATAAGGGCCTGCTGGTCCGTCCCGGCCCGCGAGGACGCGGGTTCGCCGGACGGGCCGGGGGCTTTTTCCACGCCTATGGATAGCGAAGGCAGTAGACAGACGCAGATCCCGAACGCGGCCGTCTTCCGGGCGCGGCGCGTCTGGTGCGTGCGGCGTGGGCGGGCTGCGGCCAGTAGAAAGGGGGGATCCCGTGCACGTCACCATCGATGGCTTCGGTGGCAACCCGCAGCTCCTGGCTAACGAGGAGCGCATCCGGGACCTGCTCGACAGGTACCCGGCCCAGATCGGCATGACCAAAATCGCTCCCCCTTTCACCTATCGCTACGTCGGCGCCAAACCCCTCGACTGGGGCATCTCCGGATTCGTCCTCATCGCTGAAAGCCACATCTCCATCCACACGTTCCCGGAGTACCGCCACGTGTGGGTCGATATCTTCTCCTGCAAGGGCTTCGACGCCGACCGCGCCGTCGCCGACATGAAGGAGGCGTTCGAGCTGGCCGAAGTCGAGGTCCGTATCCTCGAGCGCGGCCTCGAGTACCCGCACAGCATCCGGGCCTCGGTGCCCCTGATGCACCGGGAGCGGGCGGAGGCGGCCGAGGCCATCGGCGCGCGGGCCCACGAGGGAGCGGCGACGTGAACCGGCACGACTACTTCGATCGGCGCGTCGAGCCGTTCCCCATCACGGAGCGGGCCAGCGCTGGCGAAGTCGTCGAGCGGATGGGGAAGACGGCGTTCCAGGCGCGCAACATCGCGCAGGCGGCCCGCATCTGGCGGCGCATGCTCGAGGACGACGTCACGATCATGTTCGGGCTCGCGGGCGCCATGGTCCCGGCGGGCATGCGCGAGGTCGTGGTCTATCTCATTCAACACCGGCTGATCGACTGCGTGGTCAGCACCGGCGCGAATCTGTTCCACGACGTCTACGAGACGCTGGGGAAGCCGCACTGGCAATCGAGCCCGGACGAGGACGACGTCGAGCTGGGGCACCGGCGGATCAACCGCTTCTACGACGTGTTGGCCCCCGAAACCGATTTCACGCAGGCGGAAGAGTTCTGCGTGTCCTTCGCGTCGTCCCTGGATCCGACGCGGCCCTACACGACGCGCGAGTACTTCGAGCTGATGGGCCGCGCGCTGATCCCGCAAGCGCAACAGGAGGGCATCCTGACGGCGGCGGCGAAGGCGGGCGTCCCGGTGTTCACGGCGGCCCTGGGCGACAGCGTCCACGGGCTCTCCATCGCGTCGTCGCGTCTGCGCTCGGGGCAGCGCCTGCTCTTCGACATCATCGGCGACGTGCTGGAGACCGGGTGGATTGCGCTGACGGCGAACGGCACCGGGGTGATCTATATCGGCGGGGGCACGCCGAAAAACTTTATCCAGCAGTCGGAGGTCGCGAGCTACATCTTCCAGCGGGACCTGCCGGGTCACCGCTACGGAATTCAGATCACGATGGACCAGCCGCAGTGGGGCGGGCTCTCGGGCTGCACCTTCGAGGAAGCGCAGTCGTGGCGGAAGATCGCGCCCGATGCGAACACGGTGACGGTGAACGTCGAGGCGACGGTGGCGCTGCCGCTCATCGTTCAGGCGCTGGCGGAGGACGCGAAGGACGTCATCGCGCGGCGACGGGCGCCGGTGTTCGACTTCTCGAAGATGCCGGGGCGCTTCGAGGGCCGTGTGCAGCCGGAAGGCTTCGCCGCCCGCGCACGGCTGTGACGTGCCGCCGTCCGATGGCTGACCCGCGCTTCTATCCCCCGGTGAACTTCGCCGCGCTCGATCCCGAGGACTCGTCGTACGAGACCTCGCGCGTTGTGATCGTGCCGGTGCCGTACGACTCGACGGTGAGCGCCCGGTCAGGCGCCCGCGACGGCCCGCGGGCCATCATCGAGGCGTCGGCGGACATGGAGCTGTACGACGTCGCGGTGGGCCTGGCGCCGTACCGGCTGGGCATCCACACGATGCCCGAGGTCGCGCCGCACACGGGCAGCCCGGCGGCGATGATGGACCGCATCGAATCGGTCGCCGGCGAGCTGTTGGACGACGGGAAGTTCGTCGTGACGCTGGGCGGCGAGCACACTGTGAGCGTGGGCGCTGTGCGCGCGTACGGGAAGCGGGTGCGCAACCTCTCGGTGCTCGCCATCGACGCGCACGCGGACCTGCGCGACCAGTACCTCGACACGCCGTACAACCACGCGTGCACCCTGCGTCGTAACCTCGAGGTCGCGCCCGTGGTGCAGATCGGGCTCCGCTCGGCGGGGGAAGAGGACGCGGCGTTCATTCGCGAACGCGGGCTCCCGTTCTATCAGCCGCGGGAGTTTCGCCGGCCCGGCGCGACGGACGAGATCATCGAGCGGCTCACCGAGCACGTGTACATCACCATTGACCTCGACGGCTTCGATCCGTCGGAGATGGCGGCGGTGGGGACGCCGGAGCCGGGCGGCCTGCACTGGGACGAGGTCACGGACTTCCTGGCGCGCGTGGCGGAGCGGCGGCGCATCGTCGGATTCGACGTGACGGAACTCGCGCCGGAGCTCGGCCCGAGGTCGTGCGCGCAGCTCGCCGCCAAGCTGACGTACCGGCTCATCGGGCTCGCGTTGCTGCGGGAGTAGCGGCGGAGCTCCACGGGCGCCGTTCCCCTTCACCCGCCGCTGTACGTAAAGGCCACCCTTCAGGGTGGCCTCGGTCGCCTGCCAGACGAAGCGCGGTCTTTGCGTCTGCTGCCGGCTCAGCCGCGTTCGATGCGGCGGCGAATCTCCTCGAGATGGGCGCGCTCGTGCTCGATCATGTGCTCCACCATCTGGCGGATGCTCATGCGGCCGCGCTCGAGGTGCTGTCCGGTGCGCGCCCAGTTCCAATGCACGAGCGTGGTGAGGAGGCGCACCGTCTCGGCTCTCCAGCGTTCGATGTCCGCGAGCAGCTCGAGGACGTCGGCCTCCTGATAGTTGCGCTCGCGGACCCATGCCTCCTGGTCGTAGGGCTCCAGCACCGGGTCGAACTGGGTCGCCATCATGTGGAGACGCTTGTGGTAGACCTCGGCCGCGTCGCGGAGGTGCCCCACGATCTCCTTGATGGACCAGCCGCCGTCGGGACGCTGGCGCATGAAGTGGTCGGCGAGGTCGCCGACCAGCGCTTCGAGCTCGCGCGGCATGGCCTTGAGCGGCTCCACGAGGTGCAGGTGCCCGGTGGCGCCCGGTTCGATCCGAGGGTGGATGTACGGCCGGCTGGTCACGAAGAGCCCCTCGTTCCGTGGGTTACGGACCGATTCTAGAGAACGGCGCGCGTAGGGGAAAGCGTCCCCGGCTCAGGGGACGAGGCTCCAGTCCGCGGGAAGCCGGTAGGTGAAGACCTGGTTCGTGAGCTTGCGGCCGTCGTGGACGCGGCCGCGTCCCGCCCGGGTGATCTCCTGATAGCTGTTCTGGATCTGGATAATGCGGTGGTCTTTCAGGTTGAAGATGACCGCCCCCGCTTTCACAGGGCGCAGGCTCATCTCGCGCGTACGCTCGTCGACAACCCGGAAGACCGGCAGCTCGTGCGGCGGCAGGAAGTCCATCGCCCGGTGGATGGACGCCGGGTTCTCCGGCGTATTGTGCTCGTCGAACACGGCGAGCGCGCTCGTGATCCAGTCGTACACGCCGTGATAGTAGGGCTCGGCCCGCTCGAAGAACTCCTCGATGGTGGCCGGGTTGGAGGCGCAGGCCTTGGCCAGCGCCGGCAGCATGTCGCCGTCGGCGACGAAACTGATGCCCCCGCGGTGGTCGACGATGGTCACGCGCAACAGAAACATGGTCTAATCGATCCGGCGCCCGTGCGAAACGCTCTCGATTCCCACTCTAGCATCGGCTTCGAAGGGCCGTCAAAGCGGCGCCCGACGCGCGCACTCGGCGTCGCGGCGCTTTTGGCGGCGGCGTCGCTGCTGGCGCTGGGGACGCCGGGCGACGCCGTGGCGTCTCCGCCGGATCCGCCCGCCGCAACCACGCTCGAAACGGCGCGAGCCCTCGCCCGCGAGGGCCGCATCGAGGGCGCGGCGTGGCTCTACACGCTGGCGGCGGTGGCAGGCCCGCCGGGCGACCGCGCGCAGGCGTGGTTCGAGCGCGCCGTCACGTTGCGGGCGATGGGCCGCTACGACGCCGCCCTGCGCTCCCTCGATCGCGCGGCGAAGGCGGGCGGGCCGCTCGCGACCGACGCCCTGTGGCTGCGCGCGGTTGTCCTGCGCGACGCCGGCGACGACGCTGCCGCGCTCGCGTCGCTGGACGCATACGCGAAGGCGGGAGGCGGTCACCCAGCCGCGCGGGCGCTGCGGGCCGAGCTCCTCGCGGCGACGGGCAGCCCGGACGAAGCGGCGAGCGAAGCGACGGCGCTGCTCGCCTCGCTTCCTGAAGCCTCGGCTCAACGGCTCGCGCTGTCCGTGGCCCGGGGGTTCGACCGGGCGGGCGACGCCGCGTCGGCGCTCGCGTGGTACCGCGATGTGTACGCTCGGACGGACGACCCCAACGCGCTCCTCCGCATCGCCCAGATCGAGCGGGATGCGGGCGACGCGGCGTGGGTCGGTGACGCGACGCGGGTCGTGACGGACGCGCCGTCGTCGGGCGCCGCCCTCGATGCGCTCGCCATGCTGGATGCGGCGGGCGTCCCGGTCGACGGCTACGCGCGAGGGCTCGCGTTGTACCGGCATGTCGACTACGCGGGAGCGGAACGCGCGTTTCTCGACTACCGGGACGCTGGCGGCCCGCTGGCGGGCCGGGCGGCGTTCTACCTGGGGGCCATCGCTGAGGAGCGCGGCGACCGCGAGGGCGCGGTCGTTTGGTACAGCCGCTCTTTGGAGGAAGACCCAGGCGGCCCGTTAGCGGACGACGCCCTGTGGTGGCGAGCGTCGCTGCGCGAATCGGCCGGAGACGTCGAAGGGGCACTCGAGGACCTCCGGCGGCTGGCCGCGGCCTATCCCGAGACCGAGTTCGGCGGTGAGGCAGGCTTCCGGGTCGGGCTGCTGCTGTACCGCGAAGGGAAGGCGGCGGAGGCGGCCGAAGCTTTCCGGGCGGCGCCGGCGCGGGACACGGAGTCGGCGCACCGAACGCGGTACTGGGAGGCGAGGGCGCTCGCCGCGGCGGGGCGCCAGGCGGGCGCCGACGCGCTCCTCCAGGACCTGGCGTCATCGCCCGAGGTCGATTACTACACCCTGCGCGCCGCGGGGCCAATCGAGGGCGGCGCTGTGGTTTTCGAGCGCGGGGAGCCGGACTGGGCGGCGATCGAGGAGTGGCTCGCGAGCGTGACCGGCGCGTCTCCGGCGCCGGCGCTGGACGACCTCGTGTTCGCGCCGGCCTGGCCCCGCGGCCTCGAGCTGCTCTCGCTGGGCCTCGATCGGGATGCTGACGCCGAGTTCGCCACGCTGCTCGAGGAGGCCGGGAGCGACCCGAAGGCGCTCTACCAGCTCGCCCGGGCGTTCCGGAAGATCGGCAGGACCCACCTTTCGGCGCGGGCGGCGGCGCGCCTCCTGAACGCGCTGCCCGAAGGAGCGTGGCGCGAAGCCCCGCGCGACCTCGTCCGGCTCGCGTATCCGGTCGAGTATCTGCCGCTCCTGGCGACGTTGCAACGGCAGCGCGGGGTCGACCCTTTGGTGATGCGGGCGCTCATCCGGCAGGAGAGCTTCTTCGACCCGCTGGCCGGGTCGTCAGCGGGCGCGCTCGGGCTAACCCAGGTGATCCCGTCGACGGGACGGGAGGTGGCCGCGTCCCTGGGCCTGCAGGACTTCGACCCGTCGGCGCTCTTCCGTCCGGCCATCAGCATCGCTATCGGCGCCGCGTACCTGGCGTCCCAGATCGAGCGGTTCGACGGGAATGTGTATCATGCGTTGGCGGCGTACAACGGCGGTCCGGGCACGGCGGCAGCGGCGCTGGACCGCGCCGCGGACGACGTAGACCTGTTCGTCGAGCTGCTGCCGTTCGCCGAGACCCGGCTGTACGTCCGCTGGGTCCTGACGCACCTGGCGTTCTACCGCTACGCGTACGCAGGGCTGGATCGCCCCGCACTGCCGGGGCCGTGAACAGTCCGTTCTGGGTCCGTTCGGCCCCGCCGTCCGGCATCCGCCCTTCCTAGACAGTACGGGGTGCGTGGGGTACCTTTGAGCGGCCCTGGGCGCTGAACGCGCGCCGCCGAACGCGCGGCGGAACGATTCGCCAGGTCCGCATCTCAGCCTACAAGGAGGAACGCAGTGCATATCGTCGTCTGCGTGAAGCAGGTTCCCGACTGGGACATCCCGCCCTCCAGCTTCAAGGTGGACGAGGCGGCCAAGAAGGTCGTCCCGCCGCAGGGGGTGGCCCCGGTGGTGTCGCAGTTCGACGCCATCGCGGTCGAGGCCGCGATGCGTATCAAGGACGCGAAGCCCGACACCAAAGTGACCATCATGAGCCTGGGCCCCGCGTCCGCTCGCGACGCCATCAAGCACGGGCTCGCCATGGGCGCCGACGAAGGCGTCCTCATCGACGACCCGGGCACGCTCGATGGCGACTCCTTCGCGACGGCGACGGCGCTCGCCGCCGCCATCAAGAAGCTGGGCGACGTCGACCTCGTCATTTGTGGCCGGCAGGCGGTGGACTGGGACATGGGCGTGACCGGGTCGGCCATCGCGGGCATCCTGGGCTGGCCCGTGGTCACCATCGCCAAGTCCATCAGCGTGAACGGCAAGGTCACAGTCGAGCGGGTGCTGAGCGATGGGTTCGAAACGGTCGAGGCGCCGCTTCCGTGCGTGGTCACGGTCTCGAACGAGCTCGGGGAGCCACGCTACCCGAAGCTGCAGCAGATCATGATGGCGGCGCGCAAGCAGGTCCAGGTGTGGACCGCCGCTGACCTCGGCCTCAGCCCCGACCAGGTGGGGCCCGCGGGCTCCAAGCTCACCCTCGAGCGGCTGTACCAGCCCGTGTCCGAGACCAAGGTCGAGATCATGGAGGGCGACACGCCCGAGGAGCAGGCCCAGAACCTGGTGCGCAAGCTGCGAGAAGCGAAGCTCATCTAGTCCGCCCGCGGGACGGACGTGAACAGGAGTGAAGTCACATGGCGGAAGGCATCCTGGTCGTCGGCGAGGTGGCTGACGGCAAGATTTCGTCAACGACGGCGGAGCTGCTGGGCGCGGCCCGCCGGCTGAACGCGGGCGCCGTGTCCTGCGTCCTGGCAGGCCATGGCGTAGCCGACGCGGCGAAGAGCGCCATCGAATACGGCGCCGACAAGGTATACGTCGTCGACGATGTGAACCTGGCGACATACACCACGGACGGGTACGTCCAGGCGGTCCGCAAGGTGGTCGAGCAGGCCGATCCCGCCGCCGTGCTGCTCGGCCAGACGGACATGGGGCGCGACCTCGCGCCCGCGCTGGCCGCGAGCCTCGGCGTGGGGGTGGCGATGGACGCCATCGAGCTCAACTGGAACGGCAAGCTGACGATCACCCGGCCGTGCTACGGCGGGAACGCCCGCGCGGTGAACTCGTTCAAGGCGACGCCCGCCATCGCCACCGTCCGCCCCAAGTCGCAGGAGGCGCTCGAGCCGGACCCGTCGCGACAGGGAGAGGTGATCACCGTGACGGGCGCGGTGGACCCCTCGCGCATCCGGACCAAGGTGGTGAGCCGGACGCAGGCGAAGGAAGAGGGCATCCGCCTCGAGGATGCGGATGTCGTGGTCGCGGGCGGCCGCGGCCTCGGCGGGCCGGAGAACTTCACGCTCATCGAAGAGCTCGCGCGCCTGCTGGGCGGCGCTGTCGGCGTCACCCGCGCCGTGGCCGACCTCGGCTGGCGGCCCGTGTCCGAGCAGGTGGGCCTCACGGGCAAGGTGGTGAGCCCCACCCTGTACATCGCCGTAGGCGTGTCGGGGGCGAGCCAGCACATGGCCGGCTGCTCGGGCTCGAAGAACATCGTGGCCATCAACAAGGACCCGGAGGCGAACATCTTCAAGTCCGCCCGCTTCGGCATCGTGGGCGACTTCAAGCAAGTGCTGCCTCCGCTGATCGAGGCCATCAAGAAGGCGAAGGCCGAGGGATAGATTCGCAGGGAATCTGGTCCGGAGGCCCCGGTCCCGCCGGCGCCCGCCTGCCTTCAGGCGGATGAGGCGGGATGGGGGCTTCCGGCGCTTCCAGCGGCCGCCGGCGCTCCGGCGGCCACGGGCACAAGGAGCGCCCTATGAGTGAGTTCTCCCGCAGGATCCGCCGGGCCATGCGCGCGGAGCCCGCGCCCATCGGCTTCGGCGCCGCTACCCGTCCTCCCGCGCCGACCATGCTCGTCCTGGCCGTCGCACGCAACGCCGACGACGCGGCCGCCGCGGCGAGCGCGGGCGCCGACGCCGTCCTGCTCGACGGCGTCGCGCAAGGCGCGCTCGCCGGCGCGTGCAAGCGGGTCCAGGGCACGCCGTGCGGCGCGCGCGCCGAGCAGGCCGACCAGAAGACCGTCGCCGCGGCGCGCGAGGCCGGGGTCGATTTCCTGCTCGTCGAGCCCGATCGCACCGCCGCCGCCGCGTTGCTCGACCGCGAGGTCGGCTTCGTCCTCGACCTGCGGGAGGAGCTGACCGACATCCAGCTCCGCACGCTCGACGGGATGAACATCGACGCCATCTGGGTGGGCTCGCTCGACGGCCCGCTGACGCTGCGGCGGCTCATGGAGCTGCAACGGGTGTCGGGCCTCTCCCGCAAATCGCTGGCCGTCTTCGTCCCCGGCGAGATCGAGGCGAGCGATCTCGAAGCGCTGAGGGCCGCGGGCGTGGCCGTGGTGGCGGTGGACGCGGCGAAGAGAGGCGCCATCGAGGCGATGAAGAAGGCCGTGGCGGCGCTGCCGCCGCGCAGCGCCTTCCGGGCGGAGGAACGGCCCACCGCGCTGGTGCCCCGGATGGGGATCGGGGCCGCTGAAGAGGAAGAGGAAGAAGAGGAGTAGGGGCGAAAACCTCACGTTGACGTAGGCGTCAACCCGCCCATAAGATGTCGGGAGCATAGGGCCGGAGTACGTCAGTGGCCGAGCCGGGAGAAGCCTACCTGCAGATCGGTGAAGTCGCCGAGCGCACCGGCGTCACCCAGCGGACCCTGCGGTTCTACGAAGAGAAGGGGCTGCTGAAGCCGCCGACGCGCATGGAGGGCGGCTTTCGCCTCTATTCGGAGGAGGACGTCCAGCGCGTCGAGCGCATCAAGCGGTTGCAGACCCTGCTGGGCTTCACGCTCGCCGAGATCAAGGAGATGGTCGAGGCCGAGGAGGTGAAGCTCCAGCTCCGGCAGGAGTACCGCCACGACGCGGACATCGCTGACCGGAAGGCCAAGATCGAGAAGGCCATCGAGGTGACCGAGCGTCAGGTCGCCGTCATCCGGCAGAAGATGGACGCGCTGGCGGACATGCGGAACCATCTCGAGGAGCGGCTGGCGAAGTATCGGGGCTGGCTGGCGCAGCTCGAACAGCAGGCGGAAGAGTTGCGCGCCGCCAGGCGCTAAGCGCCCAGCGTCGCACGAAACCGCAGGCGGGACGAGCCACACCGGAACGTCCCGCCGCGCTGATCTCTGATGGGTAGAGCTTCGGACCGGCCCCCACGGCACACATCGCCCTTCGCGGCGCTTCCCCCCGGCAGCGCGGCGCAGGGCGCGCTTCCTCTCACCGGCTGGCGTCAGACGTTCGCCTCCCTCCTCGAACACCCCGTCTTCGCGACGTACTACATCGGCAACGTCGGCTTCTTCTTCGGCATGAACATGATGATCATCCTCCGGGGTTGGCTCGTGTTCCAGCTCACCGATCGCGCGTCGGCCCTGGGGCTCATCATGGCGACCGTCGCGCTGCCTATGCTCGTCCTCGCCCCCGTGGGCGGCGTCGTCGCCGACCGCGTCGACAAGCGCACCCTGCTCATCTGGACGCAATCGACCCTCACGTTCGTCAACCTCGTGAACACCGTGCTCGTGTGGATGGGCGTCGTCGAGTTCTGGCACCTGCTGGTGATGTCGGTCATTTCGGGCGCGGCGTTCTCGTTCAACATGCCCGGGCGCCAGGCGCTCGTCCCGACGCTGGTTCCGCGCGAGCGGCTGATGAACGCGATGTCGCTCACCACCGCGGCCATGAACGCGAGCCGCATCGTGGCGCCCGCGCTGGGAGGTGCGCTCATCGAGCCCCTGGGCATGGGCGGCGCGTTCGCCGTGTGCACCGCCTTCTATGCCGTCGCCGTCGTCACCACTGCGATGCTTCCGTCGGCGCCGCCCGTGCGCCGCGAAATCGAGTTCACCTTCTTCGAAGACTTCAAGGGCGGGTTCTCGTACATCCGGGGAGACCAGCTCGTGTTCGGGCTGCTCCTGCTCGCGACGGTGCCTGCGGTGTTCGCGATGCCGTACCAGACCCTCATGCCCGTGTTCGCCGACGAGGTCTGGGAGGTGGGGGAGGTCGGGCTCGGGTTGTTGCAGGCGTCGGCCGGGGTCGGCGGGCTCGCCGGCGCGCTGCTCGTCGCCAATCTCGACGCCTATCCTCGCAAGGGGCGCCTGCTCATCTGGAGCACCCTGGCGTTCGGCGCCTTCGTCGCCGCGTTCGCCCTGTCGCCGTCGTTCTACCCGGCGCTCCTGTTCATCGCCGGGACGGGCCTCGTCTCCATGATCGGCATGACCGTCACCAACACGTCCATTCAGCTCGTGATACCGGACCACGTCCGCGGACGCGTGATGAGCGTGATGATGATGACATTCGGCCTCATGCCGCTGGGGTCGGTGCCGGCGTCGTTCCTCGCCGACGTCATCGGATCGCCGCTGACGACGGCGCTGGGGGCGGGGCTCCTGGTCGCCAGCGCGCTGCTCATCTTCCAGGCGATTCCCGGCTTTCGGGGGCTCGACGGCGTCATCGAGGGCCGCCGGGCCGAGTCGGCGCGACGGTACCTCGAGCGGCTGCGCGCGGCGCAGGCGGCCGCGCCCGACGCCGAGGGCGCCGCGGTTCGCGCCGCGCACGCCGACTGAACAGCAAAGCGCCCGTTCCTCCCTGAACGGGCGCTCCCCCCGAACGGCGCTGCCGTCTGGTGTGTCCCCTGTCGGGGACCCGCCGAATCCGTTCGGCTAGATGGCCTCCTGGGTCGGGTGCCGGGTGAGCATGAAGCCCGCCACGGCGGCGATGCCGGCGATGACGGTCCCGGCGATGATCACGGTCTTCTTCACGGGGTACCCCCTTTCATCGCGGATTGACCGGCATCCAGATATCGCCACTGTAGAGCGCCGCTGAACGGGCTTCCCATCGGGGAAGGCCCTGAAGAGAGCCCGCGTGGTCCCTGATTGCGCGCGGGTCTAGACTGAGTCCGTGCCCGCAGACGCGCAGCGTACGGTCATCGCGGTCGAGCCATCGCCGCTGCGAGGCGTGCCCCGCAACGTCTTCGTGCTCGGCATCGTCAGCTTCTTCGCCGATGTCGCCAGCGAGATGGTGTACCCGCTGATCCCGACGTTCCTCACCGTGACGTTGGGCGCGCCGGTGGCCGTGCTCGGGCTGGTGGAGGGCGTCGCGGAGGGCACCGCCAGCTCCTTGAAGGTCGTCTCGGGGTGGATCTCCGACCGGGTGCGCGCGCGTAAACCGCTGGTGGTCGCCGGGTACGCCGCCTCCGCCGCTGGCAAGCTCGGGGTCGCGCTGAGCTACGCGTGGCCCGTGTTCCTGCTAGCGCGCGTGCTGGACCGCTTCGGCAAAGGGGTGCGCACGTCCCCCCGCGACGCCCTGATCGCCGACTCGACGCCGCGCGAAAGCTTCGGGCGGGCGTTCGGCTATCACCGGGGCCTGGACACGCTGGGAGCGGTCGTGGGCCCGCTGGCGGGCTTCGGCCTCCTCACTCTGCTCGGAAAGGACGACGTTCGCCTGATCTTCGGGCTCGCGGTCGTTCCCGGAGCGCTGTCTGTGCTCGCCCTCGCGAAGGTACGGGACCGCCCGGCGGGGGCGGATCCGCCCTCCGAACGCGGGTCGATCCGGGACGCGCCGCCCGCGTTCTGGCTGCTCCTCGCTGTGCTCACGCTGTTCACCGCGGGCAACTCCAGCGACGCGTTTCTGATCCTTCGCGCGGAAGATCTCGGCCTGAGCCTCGGGATGGTTGTGCTGGCGTACGCGCTGTACAACGCCGTCTACGGCGTGCTCGCCGGCCCGCTCGGATCGCTCTCCGACGCCGTGGGCCGGAGGGCGACGCTCGTAGCGGGACTGGGCGTGTTCGCGGTTGTGTACTTCGCGATGGCCGGCGTCGGTCACAGCGCGCTGGTGTGGCCGCTCTTCGCGCTGTACGGCGTGTACATGGCGTTGACCGAAGGCGTGTCGAAAGCGTTCGTCGCCGACCTCGCGCCGGAGCGCTCGCGGGGCGCGCTCCTCGGCCTGTACCACACGTCGGTGGGATTCGCGACGGTGGGCGCGAGCGCGGTGGCGGGCGTGCTGTGGCAGGAGGTGGCTCCGGGCGCGCCGTTCCTGATGGGCGGCGCCGCCGCCCTCGCCGCCGCGGCGTTGCTGCTGGCGCTGCCCCTGGAGACGCCCCGGCCGGCGCGCTCACATCCCCTCGCGTAGGCGGATGAGCGACTCCAGCAGGCGCAGGTCTTCCGGCGTCGTCACCTTCACGTTGTGCGGATCGCCTTCGACGACGCGCACCGGGTGTCCCAGCGCCTCCACCATCGCCGCGTCGTCCGTCGCCTCGCCTTCGAAGGCGCGGTGCGCCTCGAGCAGAAGGTCGAGCCGGAAGGCCTGCGGCGTCTGGGCGAGCCAGAGACGCCCGCGGTCGAGCGTGCGGACCACTTCCGCCTGGTCCACCTCCTTGACGGTGTCGCGGACGGGGATGGCGCAGATGGCGGCGCCCGACGCTCGCGCGGCCTCGACGACCCGCGCCACGAGGACGGGGGTCACCAGCGGACGGGCGCCGTCGTGGACGATCACCAGCTCGACGCCGGCGAGAGCCTCGAGCCCGGCGCGGACGGAGTCTTGCCGGCGCGCGCCGCCGGGCACGACGGCCGCGACGCGCGCGAAGCGGGACACCTGCACGAGCTCCCTGACGGCCGCGATGTTCCGCTCGTTCGCTGCGACGACGACGCGGTCGACGCAGGGCGTGTCGTGGAACGCCTCGAGGGTGTGCGCGATCAGGGGACGGCCGGCGAGCGGGGCGAAGAGCTTGTCGACACCCCCCATCCGCTGGCTGCGGCCCGCAGCGACGATGACCGCGCCGACGTCGCCCATCAGCCGAACAGCGCCTCGAGGATGCGGACGCCGGCGAAGCCGCCGCCCGCCGCGTACAGGTTCTTCACCGTCTTGCCGATGAGCGTGGCGAGGAAGAAGCGGCGGAGCGGCATGCGCACGGCGCCGGCGGCGACGCCTGCGATGTCGAACGCGGGGTTGGGGATGGCCGACAGGACCAGCAGCGTCACGAACCCGTTCCTGCTCATCCACGACTCCACGGTGCGGTAGAGGCGGCGCTCCTGAATGATGGCGCTGGTGCCGAACCCCATGGCGTACCCGGTGAACTCGCCCAGCGCTTCGCCCAGGCCGGCCACGACGCCCACCGCCAGCGGTGCCGGCACGCCGAACACCGGGTCCAGGAAGGCCCCGCCGCCAATAATGGCCGCGAGCCCCGGCATCGGCAAGACGACGGACGCGGCGCTGATAAACGTGACGAGAAAGAGGCCGACGTACCCGTAGGTCGTGAGGCGCGTGACGTCGACGTCGAAGAAGAAGAACGAGAAGGCGAGGCCCGTGGTGAGCAGCACACCGCCGACGAGCAGCGCGTACTCGAATCGCCAGGCCGCGCGGCGCCGTCGGGGGAACGCGTCCAGCGCCGCCGGTTCGGCCTGCGCCGGCTCCCCGGCCTCCGGGCTCCGTGCCGCTTCCTGTTCCGTCGTCGTTCCTCTTCTGCCCACCACCCGCGCCCGCAGTGTAGCGGACCGCGGACGCAGCGGCGGCCGGCCTCGACGACGCAGTGCGTTCCGCGCGGCAGCCCCGTAAGATGGAAGCCACCGGCGGGAGGGTCGCGTGGCGTATCTGTATCGCTTCGACGGCGTGAGGCTCGAGCGCATCGACGCGCCAGGGCCGCGCCCGCTCCGCTGGGTCGCCTGGCGTCCCGACGGGAGCGAAGCGCTGTTGGTGGGGAACGGCGGCTTCGCGGTGCGGTGGGACGGGCGGACGTTCCGCGCGCTGGAGACCGGAACTCGACATAACCTTCGCGGTGCGGCGTGGTCGCCCGATGGCGAGCTCGCGGTCATCGTGGGCAATCGGGGGCTCATCCTCGAGACAGACGGCGAATCGGTCCGCGAGACGCCCTCGCCGACGGTCGAGAACCTGCGCCGCGTGGCGTGGCGTCCCGATGGAGGCGCGGCGCTCATCGTCGGGAACGCCGGCACAGCGCTTCTGCTGGACCGCGAGGGTAGGGTGGAGCCCATCCCGGGCGACCGCGCGCACACGCTCCGCGCCGTGGCGTGGCGGCCCGACGGGGCGTACGCGCTGGTCGCGGCGTACGGTTCGAGCTGGGCCGGGTATCCGAGGCCCCATCCGCTGTACCGCTGCGACGGCCGGTATCTGCAGGCGATGTTCGCCAGCGACGACGAGGACGACTTCGTCGCGGTCGACTGGCGGCCCGACGGGCGGGAGGCGCTGATCGCGGGCTACGCCTTCCGCGACGACGGCGCGGCCGTGAACAAGGTGGCGCTGTACGACGGGCGCGGCTTCCGCACGATGCTGGTGGAGGCGCCGGGGCTGATCTGGGGAGCCGCCTGGCGCCCGGGGAGCGACGAGGCGTTACTGCTCGGCGAGCAGGGACGCCTGTCACGCTACATCGGCGGGCGGTTCGAACCCATCGAAAGCGGTGTGTCCGACAATCTCGTCGGTCCCTTCTGGCGTCCCGACGGCGCCTTCGCCCTCATCCTGAAGGGCCCGGCCGAGCGGGTCTACACGGTCTGATTCCCCGCGCAAGGAGGTCCCACATGCGAGAGCTCGACGGCAAGACCGCTATCGTGACCGGCGCGTCGCGCGGCCTCGGACCCTATATCGCCCGCGCGCTCGCGGGCCGCGGGATGAACCTGGCGCTGGCGGCGCGCTCGCGGGAGGGGCTCGAAGCGGTCGCCGAGGAGTTGCGGGCGCTCGGCGCGCGGGTCGTCGTCGTGCCTGCCGACGTGGCGGACGCCGCCGCGCGGGAGGCGCTGGTCCGCGAGGCGGAAGCGGCGTTCGGGGGCGTCCACGTGCTCGTCAACAACGCCGGCATCGAGTCCACGTTCTCGTATCACCGTCTGCCGCCCGAGGATATCGAGCGGGTCATCGCGGTGAACCTCATCGCGCCGATGCTCCTCACCCGGCTGGTCCTGCCCGGCATGCTGGCCCGGCGGGAGGGGCACATCGTGAACATCGCGTCGCTCGCGGGGAAGCAGGGCCCCGCATACAACGAGCCCTACGCCGCGAGCAAAGCGGGCCTCATCGGCTTCACGCAATCCCTCAGGGCCGAATACCGGGGCACGGGCGTCAGCGCCTCCGTGGTGTGTCCGGGCTTCGTCCGCGAAGCCGGGATGTTCGCCGACGCCAGCGCGAGGGTGCGCCGTCAGCCATCCCGCGTGCTGGGCACGACGACGCCGCAGGCGGTGGCGGCGGCTGTGGTTCGGTGCATCGAACGGGATCTTCCCGAAGCGGTGGTGAATCCCGGCCCCACGCGGCTGCTCCTGACCCTGCTCGCCCTGGCGCCCTCGTCCGGGGAGTGGTTCGCCCGGCGCGTGGGCGTCACCGACATCTTCCGCGCTTGGGCCGAGGACCGCGAGCGGGAGACCCTCGGCGAGCGCGAATCGGCCGCCAGACCCTAGGGTCGCTCGAAGCGCGAGGCGAGCGCTCGGGCCGCTTCTTTCGGGTCGTCCGCACCGCAGACGGCGCTGATGACCGCGGCCGCGTCCGCGCCCGCCGCGATCACGAGGTCGACGTTGGAGGCGTCGATGCCGCCGATGGCGACGACGGGCGCATCGACGGCCGCCCGCACCTGGCGCACACGGTCGGGGTCGGCCGGCCGGATGGCGGCTTTGGTGCGCGTGGGGAAGACGCTGCCCACGGCGACGTAGGTCGCGCCTTCGGCCACGGCCCGGCGGGCTTCGTCGGCGTTGTTGGTGGAGACGCCGACGATGGCCTGGGGCAGGAGGGCGCGTACCAATGGCGCCGGCAGGTCGCGCTGTCCGACGTGGACGCCGTCTGCGCCGAGGGCCCAGGCCAGGTCCGCATGGTCGTTCACGATGAATGGGACGCCGCGATCTCGGCAGAGGGCGAGGATGGCGCGGGCGTCGGCGAGCTGCTCGCCTTTGTCGCGCCGCTTGTCTCGCCACTGGATGACGCTGGCGCCTCCCTCGAGGGCGAGACGCGCCACCTCGACGGGCGAGCGCCCGCGGCAGGCGTCGGGGTCGATGATGACGTACAGGCCGCGGATGCGCTTCACCGCGCCGGCTCCAACTCCAGCAGCATCGGACGAATCGGCGTCCGGGGCCACCACCGGCGGACGATCTGGTATTCGCGGCTGGCGCGCAGGTTCTGGTCCATCTCGTCGATGTGAATTCGGCGGAACCCGAAGCGCTGGAAGAACTCCTCCGCTGTCATCGTAAACAGGTACAGCCGCCGCACGCCTCGCCGGCGCGCCAGGGCGAGCGCCTCCTCCGTGAGCCGGCGTCCCAGTCCGGTCCCGCGGAGCCGTTCGGCCACAGCCACCGAGCGCAGGATCGCCGAGGAGCCGTACAGCTCGAGCCCCGCGCACCCGGCGAGCCCCTCGTCGTCTTCGGCGACGAGAAAGGTGTCGACGTAGCGGCCCAGGTCGGCGCGGGGAAGATGATAGCCCGCGAGGAGCCGCTTGATCTCGCGGACGTCGCTGCGCTTCGCCGGACGGATGCGCGGCGGGCTCACCTCACATCGCTCGCAGGAGCCGGATGCGTTCCTCGATGGGCGGATGTGTCGAGAACAGGTTGTTGAGGAAGCTTTCGTGCTCCCGGAGCGGGTTGTTGATGTAGAGATGCGCCGTGGCCTTGTTCGCGACCTCGAGGGGGTCGGGGTCGGCGGCGATCTTTTCGAGCGCCCGCGCGAGGCCCTCGGGGTACCGCGTGAGAAGCGCGGCCGAGGCGTCGGCGAGGTACTCCCGTTGGCGGGAGATGGCGAACTTGATGATCTGCGCCACGAGCGGCATGAGGATCGCCGCGATGAGCGCCAGCGCGAGGATGAGCGCCACCCCGCTTCCCGCACTGCGGCCGCGATTGGAGGGACGCCGTCCCGCGCCCCACCACGTCCATCGCAGGAAGAAGTCGGCCATCAGCGCGATGAGCCCCACGAGGACCACCACGATGGTCATCAGCCGGATGTCGTAGTTCCCGATATGCGAGAGCTCGTGGGCGATGACGCCCTCGAGCTCGAGGCGGTCGAGCTTCTGGAGCAGGCCTCGCGTGACGGCGATGGCTGCGTGCTCGGGGTCTCGCCCGGTGGCGACGGCGTTGGGCGAGCCGTCCTCGATGATGTACACCTTCGGCTTCGGCAGACCCGCCCCGATGCAGAGGTTCTCGACGATGCGGTGGAGCTCCGGCTCCTCCGCCGGGCTGACTTCGCGAGCTCCGCTCACGGCGAGCGCGACGGACGACGACGAGTAGTAGCTGAGCAGCGCGAACAAAGCGAAGGGGACGAAGACGATGGGCGCGTACTCGACCGGCAGCCCGAGAGCCAGGCCGATGAGGGTGGCGAAGGCGCCGCCCGCCAGGACGAACGCCAGCATGAGAAGCCATGTCATCCGGCGGTTGTACGCGATGCGGTCGTAGATGAGGACCGGCTGTTCGAGGGGCCGCTCGGCCTGCATGAGCGCGAGGTTCAGGACTGCTGCGAGCCGGGCCCGGCGGGCGGCGAGGGCTCGGCGGCGGGCGACGTGAACTGCACGCGGACGTCCTCGCGCGCCTCCTCCTCCGCCTCGAAGAATTCGGCCTCTTCGAAGCCGAACATCCGGGCCATGAACACCGTCGGCACCGTCTGCGTCTTCGTGTTGTAGTCGAGGACGTTGCGGTTGTAGAACTGCCGCGCGTACGCGATCTTCTCTTCGATGTCGGAGAGCTCGCGCTGGAGCGCCATGAAGTTCTCGTTCGCCCGCAGTTGCGGATAGTTCTCGGCGACGGCGAACAGCGACCGCAGCGTCTGCGTGAGCATGTTGTTCGCCTCGGCCGCCTCGCGGGGCGAGCCCGCGCGGTCGAGCATCGCCCGGGCGCGGGTAACGTTCTCCAGCACCTCGCGCTCGTGGGCGGCGTACCCCTTCACGGTCTCGACGAGGTTGGGCACCAGCGACGCGCGCCGCTTGAGCTGAACGTCGATGCCCGACCACGCCTCGCGGACCCGCATGCGGGACCGCACGAGGCCGTTGTACATGCCGATGAGCGCTAGCGCGGCGATGACGACGACGCCTGCGATGACGGCGAGCACGACGACGACGGCGAGCATCCTACGCTCCTTTCATCTGCGGTCCCGAACACTGGCGGACGTTCGGCCCGCGCCATTCTAGCACGGTGGGCCGAGCGTCCAGCGGAGCCTCAGAAGGAGAGCAGCCGCTGGAACCGCTTGGCGCCGCGGAACGGGCCGACCACCGCCAGGTTCATTTGTTGCGGCACGAGGAGCCGCCGCGCGACCCTCCGGATGTCGTCGACGGTCACGGCGTCGATGAAGCCGATGACCTCGTCCGGCGTGTAGATGCGGCCGTTGAGGAGCTCCTGGCCGCCGTACCAGCCCGACACGCTGCGGGTGTCCTCCATGCGCAGAAGCAGGCGGCCCTTGGAGAGCTCCTTCGCCTTCTCCAGCTCCTCTTCGGGGAGCCCCTCGTCGCGGGCCCGCGCGAGCTCGCGCAGGGCGGCGGTGATCGCCTCCTCCGCGCGTCCGGGGTCGACCCCCGCGTAGACGGTGAAGGCGCCGGCGTCGAGGAAGTGGGTGACGTACGTATGGACGTCGTAGCACAGGCTCCGGCGCTCGCGAAGCTCCTGGAACAGACGGCTGCTCATCCCCTCGCCGAGCGCCACCGAGAGCAGGTCGAGGGCGAACCGGTCCGGATGCCAGCTCGAGACGCCGCGAACCGCTGCCGAGATGTGCGCCTGTTCGGTGTTCTTGTACAACGTCGCCGCGCGCGGCTCCCGCTGTCCGTTGACTGCGGGGAACCAGCATGCGGGATTGCCGCGCTCCCAGTCACCCATGTGCGCCTTCGCCAGCTCGACGACCTCGTCGTGCGAGACCGCCCCGGCGACGCTGAGGACCATGTTGTTGGGCACGTACTGCCGGCGCAGGTACGCCAGCGCCATTTCCCTGTCGATGCGGGAGACCGTTTCTTCCGTGCCCGCCACGTCCCAGCCGAGCGGCTGGTTAGGCCACAGTGTGCGGTCCAGCAGGATGTCGACCTGTTGCGCCGGGGAGTCGGCGACGCTGGCGAGCTCCTCGATGACGACGGCGCGCTCCTTCTCGAGCTCGGACGGGTCCAGAAGCGGCCGGCGGACCATGTCCACGAGGACGTCGAGCGCGAGCTCGAAGTGGGGACGCGCGACCTTGCAGTAGTAGACCGTCAGCTCGCGGTCGGTGGCGGCGTTGATGACGCCCCCCACGCTGTCGATGGCCTCCGAGATGTCGCGCGGCGTCGGGCGCTTCTCGGTGCCCTTGAAGCACATGTGCTCGAGGAAGTGAGACAGCCCCGACTGCTCCGGCCGCTCGTACCGCGAGCCCGCTCCGACGTAGACGCTGACGCTCACCGAGCGCGTGTGCGGCATCGGCGCGGTCACGACGCGCAGTCCGTTGTCCAGCGTGGTCTTGAGGTACGGGGCGGGGATCTCTTCGGCGGCCAGGGCGCTCCTCCGCGGGAACCAGGCCCTCATCGAGCGGCGGGCCTCGTCGTTTGCCCGATTCTATTGGCGGGAACAGGCGAGATCAAACGGTCCGAAGTGCGGGTCGACGCATGCAGACGGCCCCACGAACGGTCGAGACTACCTTTGGAGATGCAACGCGCGAACGAGCTCGCCTGCGGACGGTTTCTCGCGGAGCTCGCCGACCTGGCGGCGCGGCCGTCGGTCAGCGAGCGCGGTCTGCGCCTCGCGTTGAGCCGCCTGTGCCAGGCCTCCGGCGCGTTCGACGCGTGGCTGCTCGTGGCCGCCGAGGACCATACGGCGCCGGTCACCTGCATCGGCCCCGCGGCGAAGCTGTGGAACCACGGCTTCACGTACGACGGGCTGTTGATCCTGCGGCGCTGGATGGCCGACCACGCTCCTCACGTGGGGTTTCGCATGACCCGCGCCGACCGGAAGGTGCGCGAAAAGGTGGCGGCGGCCCCCGGCCTCCCGCGTCCCTTCTTCGCGTTCCAGCTCGTCGTCCCGGAGCCTTCCGCCGAAGCACTCATCGTTCGCGGCCCCTGGGGCGTCGAAGGCATCCCGGCGGAGACGCTGGCGCTCTTGAAAGCCGCCGTGCCCGGATTCTCCGCGCTCGTCATGCGGTTCATCGGCCAGCAGCGATCGTCCCGCTTCGAAAAGCAGCTGGACGCGCTCGCGAATATGGCCCACATCCTGATGAACACGAAAGACATGGAGACGGCGCTCACGGAGCTCGCGACCATCACGAGCGCCGTCACCGGCTTCGCCTTCGTCACCATCGACGTCTACGACCGGAATCTCGAAACCATCGCGCTCCGCTGCGTGGCGCAGAACCGATACATGCAGTTCGACAACCTCCAGCGGTGGATCGAGGCGCGGACCAAGGGCGACCCCCTGGGCAGCCGGGCGCTGGCGGAAGGCGCGCCGCTGTACATCGAGGACCTGCAGAGCGATCCGCGCGCGCCCGAATCGTCGCATGTGTTCGCCAAGCGGAACCTGCTCCGCTCGGCCGCGGTCGTGCCGCTCGTGTTCGGCGACGAGCGGCTGGGTGTGCTTTCGCTCACGGGATTCGAGGCCCGCACCTTCGACCCGGCGCTCCGTCAGCTCATCGAGACCCTGGCGGCGCAGATTTCGACGGCCATCAAGGCGCTCACGCTGTTCTCCGAGCTCAGGGAGTCGGAGCAGCGGTTACGCGAACTGAACGACCGGCTCCAAGAGAACATGGAGGTCCAGCACCGTCTGGCGCGCACGGACGCGCTCACGGGCCTGCCGAACCGCCGCTACCTGGAAGAGGCGCTGGCGGCCGAAGTGGCCCGCGCGCACCGGCACGGCGGACCGCTCGCGGTCGCCATCTTCGACGTCGACCACTTCAAGACGGTGAACGACGTGAACGGCCACGCCGCCGGAGACGAGACGCTACGCGTCATCGCCAGCATGGCGCGCGAGATCGCTCGGAGCAGCGACCTCGTCGGGCGGTTCGGCGGTGACGAGTTCGTCTTCCTGCTGCCCCAGACCGATGCCGAGGGCGCGAGCGAGCTGGTCTGGCGGCTCGTGCGCGAGGTCCGGGCCAAGTGGACCTCGCCCCGCGTGACGCTGAGCGCGGGCATCGCGGCGCTGCTGCCGGGCGAATCGGCCGACTCGCTGCTGGCGCGGGCCGACGCCGCGCTGTACGAGGCGAAGAAGGGAGGCCGGGACACCGTCCGCGTCGCGCTACCGCCGTCCGAAGCCGCCGGGCTGCGAAAGGCGGGCTGAACCCGCCCCGCGGCGCCGCTTGCGTGGCGCTCGCTAGCTTCCCTCCCACGTCACGTCCCCATGGAGGTCCGCCGGATGCTCCCGGGAGGCGAAAACCTCGTACTCCCGGCGGGCGGCCCCGATGGTGGTGCTGTCGCCGTGCCCCGGGTGGACGCGGGTGTCGTCCGGCAGCGGGAGCAGCTTCTCGACGATGGACGCGATCTCCTGCTGCAGCGCCTCGGGGCTGTCCGACCGCCCCGGTCCGCCCGGGAACAGCGTGTCCCCGGAGATGAGATGCCTTCCCACCAGGAGGCAGACGCTTCCCGGCGTGTGCCCGGGCGTGTGCAGCACGTGGATGCGGGCGGCGCCGACCTCGATCTCCTGCCCGTCGGCCAGCTCGCCATCCACTTTGTCCCGGTAGCGTTCGGCGTCGGCCGGATGACACAGCGCGGGCGCGCCCGTCGCCTTCTTGAGGGCGTCGATGGACGCCCAGTGGTCGCCGTGGCGATGGCTCATGAGGATCGCCTTCACGCGGGCGCCGGCCACGCCCTCCAGCACGGCCTCACCGCCCGCCGGCGCATCCACGATGACGCATTCGCCCGCCTGCCGATCGGCGATGACGTAGGCGTTGTTGGCGAAGGGGCCGAGTGGGCCGAATTTCAGGATCGTGACCGGACCGTCTTGCAGCGTTTCCATGGTGGAACCTCCTCTCACGCGCCGGGCCGCCGCGCCATTGTAGGCCGGGTCTGGCCATGCAGGTAGCGGCGAACTTACGGCAGCCGGTACCCGGCGCCGTCGCGCGCCACCAGCCTGTCGCGCACGAGCGCGGCCAGCGCCTCGGCGAAGACGCCGTCCGCGCCCGGTTCCCCGAGGGCCTGCGCCAGCGCCGTCGCGTCCATGGGGGCGTCGGCGGCCCGCAGCACCCGCACGATGGCGCCCCGGTACCACCGTTTCGCTCCCCGCCGGTAGGGCGGCTGCGCCCGGCTCGCGGCGTTCGATGGCGGAGCCTCGCGGCTCGCGCACAGCGCTTGGACGGGACACGCTTCGCACCGGGGCCGCGGTCGGCACACCAGCGCGCCGAGGTCCATGAGCGCCTGATTCCATCTCGCGGGGTCGGACCGGGCGAGCGCCATCGCCGCCAGCTCTGCGACGCGGGATGGCGGCGCGTCGGGCTCGCCGAACACCCGCGTGAGGACCCGCCGGACGTTCGTGTCGACCGCGGGAACGGGCGCTCCGAAGGCGAAGGACGCGATGACGGCGGCGGTGAACGGCCCGACGCCGGGAAGCGCGGCGAGCGAGGCGGCGTCTCGCGGAAAACCGCCGCGCACGACGACGGCGCGAGCCGCCTCGCGAAGGCGCAGCGCCCGAAGGTTGTAACCCAGACCGTCCCACGCGCGCAACGCGTCCGCCGGCGCGGACTCCGCCAGTCGCTCGACCGACGGGAAGCGAGAGAGAAAGCGCTCGTACGCCGGCAGCACGCGTGACATCTGGGTCTGCTGGGCCATAACGGCGGCCACCAGCGCATGGTAGGGGTCGCCGCTCTCTCGCCAGGGCGCGCGCAGCCCGTGGCGGCGATGCCACGCGAGGATGCGCCTGCGCAAGCGCGTAAGGTGCGCCGTGGGTTTCATCGAGTCACAGGGTATCAGAGGGCCGAACGACGATGAGCTGGTCCAGATAGATCCCGTACACCACACTAGAGATGAGGCGGGGTAGG
>JBBING010000033.1:0-23663 GCA_037444005.1 Chloroflexota bacterium | reverse complement strand
CGATGGGCGGCCGCTCGATGGCGAGCCGCGGCAGGACGCGGTCCAGCGCGGCGGGGAACCACCAGTTCGCGTCCCCGAGGAGCTGCATGACGGACGGCACCAGCACCAGACGCACGACCGTCGCGTCCAGAAACACCGCCGTCGCCAGCCCGACGCCGAACTCTTTGATCACGCGCTGCTCGGCGAACGCGAAGCTCAGAAAGACGGCGACCATGATGGCGGCCGCTGCCGAGATGAGGCGCGTGGTGAGCGACAGCCCGCGCGCCACCGCCCCGCTGGCGTCGCCCGTCCGCAGGTACTCCTCGCGGATGCGGCTCACGAGGAAGACCTCGTAGTCCATCGAGAGGCCGAACAGGATGGCGAACAGGAACATCGGGAGGAACGACTCGATCGGTCCTGTGCGGGCGACGCCGATCACATCCCCGAGCCATCCCCACTGGAACACGGCGACGACGACGCCGTAGGCGGCCCCGATGGCGAGCAGGTTCATCAGCGCCGCCTTCACCGGGACCAGGATCGAGCGGAACGCCATCATCAGGAGCGCGAAACTGAGGCCGATAACGATGGCGATGAGCGCCGGTAGCCGCGCCGTGATGCGCTCCCCGATGTCGATGAACGCCGCCGTCGTGCCCCCGACATAGGCGGTGACGCCTGAACCCGCGATCTCCTCGCGCAGGCGCCGACGCAGGGCGTGCACGAGCGTCGAGGTCTCTCTGGCGTCGGGCGCGCTCTCCGGCACTACGGTGATGGTGGCCGCGGTGCGGTCGTCGTTGAATCGCGGCGGCGCCACGAACGCGACGTCGGGAAGCCCGGCGAGCCGCTCGGGCAGGCGCTCCACCACCGCGGCGTCTTCGGGCCGGTCGACGCTGGCGGCGATGAGGATGGGGCCGTTGAAGCCCGGTCCGAAGCCCTCGGACAGCAGATCGTAGGCGCGCCGCGACGTGAAGGATGTCGGATTGCTCCCCGCGTCAGAGGAGCCGAGCCGGATGCGCATAAGCGGCAGGGCGAGCGTGAGGAGGAGCCCGAGCGCGAGCAGCAGCGCGGGCAGTGGCGCCCGCTGGATCACCGCGCTGAGACGGTATCCGAAGCCGCGCTCGCTCTCGTGCGTCACCGGGGGCACGAACGGCGCGCGCCAGCGGTCGATGTTTCGGCCAACGACCGCGAGCATCGCCGGCGTCACCAGGAGCGCGACCGCCACCGAGAACGCGACGATCACGGCGGCCGCCGTGCCCAGGTCGGCGACGAACCGCGTCCCGATGGCCCACAGCCCGAGCATCGCCACGACGACCGTGCCCCCCGCGAACAGCACCGACCGCCCCGCCGTGGACGATGCCTCGACGATGGCGTCCTCGACCGCCAGCCCGCGCGACAGCGCCTCCCTGAAGCGCGTCACGATGAGCAGGGCGTAATCGATGCCGACGCCCAGGCCGATCATCGCCGCGAACTGCGGCGTGAACGACGGCAGCGCTACGAAGCGGGTCGCCAGGCTGATCACCAGCAGCCCCAGCCCCAGCGCCAGCAGCGCTGTGCCGATGGGCAGCGCCATGGCGACGACCGACCCGAAGGCGACGAGGAGCACCACCACGGCGGCGCTCAGGCCTACCAGCTCCGTGCGGCCCATTTCGGGCCGCTCGATCACGCGGATGACGTTGCCGCCGACCTCGACCTGGAAGCCGGGCGCGTTCGAACGCTCGCGAAGCCGGTCGAGCGCCTCCACGCTCGCGCGAGGCAGGTCGCGGGCACGGGCGTCGTACAGGACCGTGATGCGCGCGATCCGCCCGTCGGGCGAAATGGCGCCGTTGGCCTCGAAGGGAGACGTCACCTCCACGACGTGCGGCAGCTCCTCAAGCGCCGCGACGAGCGCGTCCACCCGCGCTCGCGCTTCGGCGTCATCGAATCCGGCGTCGGCTTTCACGACCACGAAGGCGGTGTCGCCTGCCTGCTGCGGGAACCGTTCGCGGAGGAGGTCGATGGCGCGCTGAGATTCGGTCCCCGGGGCGCTGAACTGGTCGGTGAAGTCGCCGCGCCATGTGAACGACGTCGCGCCCAGGATGGCGGCGAGAACGGCGGCGCCCGTGAGGACGCGCCATGGATGACGGGCGGCCATCCGCGGCCACCGGGAGAACAAGAACGATTCGGTCGTGGCTCCCATGGGCTTCGAGCGCCCTGGCGCTCAGCCCACTATGTCGGGCGCCGGCGTGGATCACAAGAGCCACCCGGCGTTGGGGTCCCGCGGCGGCCACCGCCGCTCAGCGAGCGGGCTCGTGGAGGAAGTAGGTCTCGCAGGCGTCGTCGACGGCCTCGCGAGTCAGCGCGGCCTCCCGGCCTTCGTACTGCGCGGCGTCGAGCACGGCCTCGATGATGTCCTTCGGGTGGCAGCCCCGCAGCTCGCGGCCGTCGTACCACGTGCGGAGGACGTGGTCGACGACGCCCTCGTCGTACGCCAGCCCGCGGGCACCGGCCTCGCGGCGGAAGATCTCGCGGAACTCCGCTTCGGTGGGATTCCGCACCTCGATCTTGTACCGGATACGGCGTAGGAAGGCGTCGTCCGCGAGCTGCGACGGATCGAGGTTCGTAGAGAACAGCACCAGGACGTCGAAGGGGATGGCGAGCGTCTGGCCCGTGTGGAACGTGAGGTGGTCGACGCCGCCTTCCAGGGCGACGATCCACCGGTTGAGCAGCTCGACGGCCGGGATCTGCTGCCGCCCGAAGTCGTCGATGATGAGCGTGCCGCCGTTGGCCTTGAGCTGGATGGGCGCCTCGTACGTCTTCGACCGCTCGTCCCAGACCAGCTCGAGGCTGTGGCGCGTCAGCTCGCCGCCGACCCAGACGGCGGGCCTCCGGATGCGGACCCACCGCCGGTCGTGACGCCGGGCGCGCCGGATCCCCGACAGGTCCGACGGCTCGTCGACACGCACGTGCTTCGATGGGTCGTACAGACGGACGACGTAGCCGAGAACCTCGATGGCGTACGGGATGTAGATGTCCCCGGAGACGGTGCCGCCGAGCGCCTGGACGATGCTGGTCTTGCCGTTGCCCGACGGCCCGTACACGAGGGTGGGCTTCCGGGATGCGGCGGCCCGACCCACGTGGAGGCGGGTCGCTTCGTCCAACACGAGATGCGACAGGCACCGCTCCACCTCTTCGCGGGTGAGCGCGAGCCCTCGAATGCGCTGCCGCTCGACCTGATCGACGTACGCGGCGAACGGCACAGGCGCCACGCCGACGTACTGCGTGCGCTCCATGGCCGCCTGGGCTCGCTCGATACCCTGCTCGGTGATGGCGTACTCGTACGACATGGGGCGGGCGGTCTCGCCGCCCAGCACCATGATCAGCCGCTCCCGCGACAGCGCCGAGAGGATGTCCTGCACTACCGAACCCGCGAGCCCGAGCGCGTCCACCAGACCGGCGGCGGTGGCGCTGCCGGAGTAATACATCGACCGCAACGTCAGCTCGTATAAGAATTCGCGGGTCAGCCCCGTCTCAGCAATGGTCGTAGGCTCGGGCCGCCCTTCGGCCACGGTGTCTACCGCAGTCAGCGTTCCGGCGCTCTCAGCGTTCACGGATGTTCCTCACACTAGGACGAGGCGCTGCGCGCTCCCACCGACGCCGGCTGCCGGAAGGTCACCGGCACGCCGCAAAGGTCGATGACGTCGCCGTCCTCCAGCTCCGCCCAGATCATCGGCTTTCCGTTGATGGACACTACGCCGGACGCCGGCATGTGGCGGAGGACGTAGCGGCCGTCGGGGTCGCGCCAGATACGGACCAGCTCCTCCGGCATGGTCTCTCCTACGAGACGGATCTCGCAGAGGTTGTGCGTGCCGACCCGGAGGAACTCCTCGATCGGCGCCGCGACGGCCTCCCCCGACGCCGTAGTCCACGTCAGGTACGCGCCTTCGATCGATTCGGCAGGGGCCGATTTCACAGGAACGAGGACATCGGCGGCCGGCGCCGTTCTGGGCGCCGGAGCCGTCGTCGCCTGCGCCGGCTCTTGCGTCCCTGCTCTCCTCAAGAACGCGGGCGGCGCCTGCTCGGGCTCAGGGGCGCGAGGCGCAGGCGCGGGCTCGGGCTCGGCCGGCGTGAGCGTCGAGATGCGCTCCTCGGCGGCGCCATTCTCGACCGCGGGCTCCGGCAGCGGCATCGGCGGACCCTGCACGAGCGCAAGCACGCCCCGCGCGAGCCCGGCGATGCCCGAACGCAGCGCCACCGCCAGCTCGAGCCGCCGCGGCGTCTCCGCAGCGGGCGAGGACGCCGCGGTCGGCGCAGGCGCCTCGGCCGACGTCAGGGCGTCGCGGGCGGCGTCGACCTGACGGAGGACGTCTCGCTTCACACGGCCCATCGCGACTGCCTCGAGCCAGTGCTCCCGCATGATGGAGTACGCCAGCGGAACGAGGTCGCGTCCCGAGACGGGGTCGATCTGCAGCCACTCGTGGGGCGCGCGGAGCGTCTCCTGCCAGAGGTGCCGGCTGGAGGGCACAGGGAGCCCCAGCGATTCGTTGTAGGCGTCCCGGCGCTCCGGGTCGACCAGCGTCGCATAAGCTTCGTTCAGCCGCTTCAGCAGGCTCTCCGGCGGCACGGGCTTCCCGGGCGGACGCGAGCGCATCCAGTAGGCCTCGACGATGAGGTCCTGGGGTGCGAGCGGGCCGACGCCGAGAAGCTGGTAATGATTCGCGGCGGCGGATGCGGAAGGCGCAGACTCCATGGCTCAGCCCTCGAAGGCCCGGATGACGTTCACCGCGACCGGACCGAGGATGACGATGAAGAGGGACGGAATCAGGAACAGCACCAGCGGGAACACCATCTTCACGGGAGCGCGGCGCGCCAGCTCCTCCGCCTTCTGGCGCCTGCGAACTCGGAGCTGCTGCGCCTGCACCCGCAAGACGCTCGCCAGGCTGGTGCCCAGCTGCTCCGCCTGGATCACGGCGCTCGCGAACGAGCGCAACTCGGGCACGCCGGTGCGCTCGGCCATGTCCATCAGCGCCTCGCGGCGCGGCTTGCCCATCGCGACCTCGCGCAGCATGACGCGAATCTCGTCCGCGAAGGGCCCGCTGACCTTCTCGGCCACGCGCTGGAACGCGGCGTCGAGCCCCAGTCCCGCTTCGACGCAGATGGTCACGAGGTCGAAGCCGTCGGGCAGGCTCTTCCAGACGGCGGTCTGCCGCGCGCTCACCTGACGGGAGAGCCAGAGGAACGGCAAGAGCAGACCGACGCCCGCGAGCACCGGCACGAAGAAGAGCGCCGCGGGCGACGGGTCGCCGTTCGTCACGACCCAGACGACGGCGAACCCCAGCACGGCGCCGAGGCCGCCCATCGCGAGGACGACGGTGAAGAAGGCGCCTACCGTCATCGGGCGGCCAGCCATCACCAGCTTGCGGGAGGTGCGGGCGATGAACGCGGGCGGCAGCAGCGCCGTGAAGCGGTCCGCGATGCCGTGCGCCGTGGGCAGCAGAATGCGCTCGCGGAAGCTCACGCCCTCCATGCCCGAGAAGCGGAAGTCCGCCAGCGAACGCAGGCGCGCCTCGCCCTCGCCCGCCGGACGGCGGACGATCCACGCCGCGAAGCTCGCGATGGTCGCGAAGGCGAAGATGGCGGCAAGCGTGGGTACCATGGCGTCGGTCCCCCTAGATGGGAATGTCCAGGATGCGGCGGATGGTCAGGAAGCCGAGGAACTGCAGGAACAGCCCGATGGCGAGCAGCACCTGCCCGAGACCGTCCGTGAACAACACCGACATCCATTTGGGATTGATGAGATAGAACAGTCCGGCGAGCACCGCCGGGTACACCGACAGGATCGTACCCGTCAGCCGCTGCTGCGCCGTGAGCGTCCGGATCTCCCCGCGGATGCGCTCGCGCTCGCGCATCGTCTCGCCCACGTTGTCGAGCACCTCAGCGAGGTTGCCGCCCGTCATCCGCTGAATCAGGATGGCGGTGACCACCATGTCGAGGTCGTAGCTGCCGGCGCGCTCGACCATGTTCACGAGCGCGGCCTCCGCCGAGGCGCCCAGGTTCGTGTCGAGCAGGAAGCCTTCGATCTCGTCGCGCATCGGCGGCTCGATCTGGCGCGCGGCGACGTCCATGCCTTGCTGCAGCCCGAAGCCCGAGCGGAGGCTGCTCGAGAGCAGCGACAGGAGCTCAGGGAGCTGGCGCTCGATAGCGTTGAGCCGCCGCCGACGCCGAAGCGCGACCCACAGCGCCGGCGCGACGTAGCCGGCCACCGCGAGGGGCACGCCGATCAGCATGCCCACGGCGCTTCCGCCGGTGAAGACGACGGGAATGACGAACAGCAGCCCGCCCGCGAGCAGCCGCAGCATCAGGTACTCGCCCGGGCGGAGCTTGACGTCGGCCTGCTGCAGCGTGCGGGAGGTCTTCTCGACCCAGCCGCCGCGCAGGAGATCGCGCAGAATGGGCAGCGTCGTCGCAGGGCGGCGCAAGCGCGCCTCCTGCTGTTGCAAGCGCTCCTCCTGCTCCCGGAGGGCGCGAATCCGTTCCGTCAACAGGCGATCGCCCCGGCGCGCTGACAGCAGCGCGAGCCCGAACAGCGCGACCGTGACGAACGCAAAGAGCGCCGCGAGCCCTTCTACCATCGCGAACCACCACCCCTCAGCACCGCGGGCACGCCCCAGTCGAAGCTCACGCCGCTCCGCTCGAAGGCGTCGGCGAACTGCGGGACGATGCCCGTCGGGCGCAGCTCGCCGTGCACGCGGCCGTCTTCATCGATGGACGTCTGCTCGAACTTGAACAGCTCCTGCATGGTGACGACGTCCGCCTCCATGCCTGTGATCTCGCTCACGCTCACCACACGGCGCCGCCCGTCGTTGAAGCGCGCGATCTGAATCACCAGGTGCAGCGCCGACGCCATCTGCTCGCGAATGGCGCGCACCGGGAGGTCGAGGCCCGCCATGAGGATCATGTTCTCGATGCGCGCCAGGGCGTCCCGGGGCGAGTTGGCGTGCACCGTCGTCAGCGACCCCTCGTGGCCCGTGTTCATCGCCTGCATCATGTCGAAGGCCTCGGGGCCGCGGACCTCGCCCACGATGATGCGGTCCGGGCGCATGCGCAGGGCGTTGCGCACGAGGTCGCGCTGCGTGACCTCGTTTTTGCCTTCGATGTTCGGCGGCCTCGCCTCCATGGCGATGACATGCCGCTGCTGCAGCTTGAGCTCGATGGGGTCTTCGATCGTGATGATGCGCTCGCTGCTCGGGATGTACGCCGAGAGCGCGTTCAAGAGCGTCGTCTTGCCGGTGCCGGTGCCGCCGCTGATCACGATGTTGAACTTCAGCCGCACGCACGCCCGCAGGAACGTCGCCAGCTGCTCCGTCAGCGTGCCGTTGGCGATGAGGTCCGCCATGGTGTACTTGTCCGGGCGGAACTTTCGGATTGTGATGGTCGGGCTGCGCGGCACCAGCGGCGGAATCACGATGTTGACCCGCGAGCCGTCCGGCAGGCGCGCGTCCACATAGGGAGACGACTCGTCCACACGCCGGCCCAGCGGCGCGATGATGCGGTCCGCGATGCGCAGGATGTGCTCCTTGTCCCGGAACCGCGCCGCCGACAGGTAGATGATGCCGTCGCGCTCGAAGTACACCTCGTCCGGCGCGTTGACCATCACCTCGGAGATGCTCGGGTCGTTCACCATCGGCTGGATGGGGCCGAGCCCGAGGGCTTCGTCCAGCACCCGCCGGATGACCTCCTCCTTCCGTTCGCCGTAGACGCTCGGCGCGTGCTGCGCCATCAGCGCCCGCACCGTCGCCTCGACCGCCGCCCGCTGCTCGTCGGGCGCGAGGCGCTGCGCCGCCTCCAAATCCATCTCCTGCAGCAGCAGGTGGTGCATCCGGTGCACCAGGTTCAGCGTGTCTTCGTCGACCGCGAGCGATTCGTCGAGCTCGAAGTCGCGCTCCGCCTCCACCTCGGGCGGGCGCGCCGCCTCCTGAGTCCTCGTGTCGTTCGTCATCCCGCTTCCTCCGTCGCCAGTGACGGCGTCTCGCTCCTCGTCACTCCGTTGCGCCCGAACGAGAGCACCCGGGAGAAGAGCGAGCGCCTGCGCGCGGGCGCGGCCCCGACGCCGCTCACCACCGAGGCGAGGTCGATGATGGACGCCGCGGCCGCCGCGTCGGGCTTCTCGGTCACGATGGGTTTGCCGACCATCGCGCTCCGGCGGAGCATCCGGTCGTACGGGACGCTCCAGAAGATCTCCTGTCCCATCGCCTCCGCGATGGCCTGCGGGCGCACGTCGCTATCGGGCGACACGTGGTTCAGGGCGACGCGCACGCGCTCGAGCGGGAAGCCGAGCTGCCGCAGCGCCGCGAACGCCTGAATCGAGTCCTTCACCGCCGTGTACTCCGGCGTCGTCACCCAGAGGACGAACGACGCCTCTTGCAGCGCCGCCAGCGTCACATCGCTGAGCTGCGACGAGCAGTCGATGACGACCATGTCGAATCGCCGCTGCAACCCCTCGACTACCCGGCGGAAGCGGTCTGCCGTGATGTCCCGCCAGGCCAGCGGCTGCCGCGGCGCCGCCACCACCCGCAGCCCGCTCTCGTGCGGCGTGAGCCGGCTCAGCAGCCCGTCGGGGCCGAGGTCGGCGTTGGGCGCCGCCAGCTCCGCGATGGTGTACTCCGGCTTCAGGTCGAGCAGGTCTCCCGCGTCGCCGAACGACACGTCCGCGTCCACGAGGACCGTCTCGTGGCCACGGCCGGACAGCGCCACCGCCAGGTTCACCGCGAGCGTCGATTTGCCGACGCCGCCTTTGGCGCTGAACACCGTGATCGTCGTCGCCTCCGGGCCCACGATGCCCGCGGCCGACTTCGGAAGCTTGAGCCGCTCCTCCGCCGCCAGCGTCTCGACGATGGTGCGGCGGACTTCATCGGCCCGCGCGGGCACCGGCAGGAAGTTCCGGGCGCCCGCCAGCATCGACTTCTGCGCCGTCTCGAGGTCGCGCGACCGCGAGTACACGATGATCGGCGTCTCGGGAAGCGCCGCCGCCAGCGACGAGAGCGTCTGCAGCGGGCGCTCGATGGGCTGGTTGACGGCGACCAGGATGACGTCGGGCTTCCGCTCGACCGCCATGGCCACGGCCTCGGTGCCGAAGGCGGCCTCGCCTCCGATGTCCAGGTGGCATTCCTTGACCAGCCGCTTCATCTCGAAGCGCGAGTCCTGGTCCTGGTCGACGATGAGTACGGCGGGTACGCGTGCCATATCACGTCCTTACGTCGAATCTCGTTCCTTCGTCTCCACCCTCACGGGTGTTCCTCCGTTCCTTCGGCGGTGCGGCCCTCGCGCGGGCCTACCGGTTCGGCGACGGCTGATAGCCCAGCGGGAGCAGGTCGACCTCCGTCGGCCCCGGGATGGGCGCGTCGTCGCCCTGGCGCCGCAGGCTCACGTACAGCGTCGCGTTCTCCTGCACCAGCGCGAGGAGCGCGGCGTCCTGCGGCGTCACCGCGAGCACCACCTGCCGCGCCGAGGGCTGATTCTCCACATCCGGCGGCAGCACGCCTTCGGTGTTGGGCGCGGGCTGCGCCGCCTCGCCCTCCGGCTGCTCGCCCTCGGGCGCGCCGGCCGCCGGGGCCGGCTCCAGCGCCTCCTGCGCCACCGACACCACCTGGATGTTCTGGAGCAGCACCACCGCCTTTGCCCGGTCGAAGTTCTCATTCTCGTCGAAGACGGCGATGACGTCGACGCGGTCGCCCGGGAGCAGCAGGCCGCCCACGCCCGTGACCTCCGTCACCGGCACGGAGAAGCCGCGCATCCCCTTCGGGATGACCAGCGATGGCGCCTTCACGTCCTCGTTGAGCCGCGGAATGTAGTACTGGCTCACCTTCGTGGGCGAGAGCTGGTCGCCCTTCTCGATGAGCCCGGCGGCGTTCTTGCCAACCACGTCCTCGGGCTTCGAGAACGCCCCCGCGACCACGATGTCCGTGGGGAGCGACTTCACCTCGACCATGTCGGCGGTGATCTCCTGCCCGATGCCGATGTCCTGCGCCGCGACCACGACGGGGACCGTCGCCGCCTGCGCGGCGCCGCCGCCCTCGTCGTCGCCGCCCGACGCCCGGAGCCCCGCGTACACCAGCGCCGCGGTGATCCCCGCGAAGACGAGCGCCAGCAGCAGGAACGTCCGGCTCGACCGGTCCGTCAGTTCGTTCGTCAGTGTTCGTGCCATCTCCGGCTACCCCCGGTGTTGTGTGCTGCGGTACCGCTGGATAACGCGGCGCCGCGCGTAAGATTACGCCTCCGCTACTCCACCAGCGCGATGGCTGGCGTGCCGAAATTGTTTCTGGGCCCCACCGGCCCGTTCGTCTCTAAGATGTTGACGAACAGCCCCCGCAGGCGAATCTGGCCCTGCTGGCCCTGCAGCTCGCACGTATTGCTGAACTCCAGGACCCTCGGCGGGGAGACTGAGTCGTCGACCCGTTCGCAGCCGGCGATGAAGAAGTTGGCGAACGCCAGTATCTCCGACGGCTGGTTGCCCTGGGTGTCGTACGCGTCGATGATGATCAGTTGGACAAGGCGAGGGCTCACGCAGTCGCGACGGGCGAACACGGCGGTCGTGGAAGGCCAAGGAGCCCCACGGATCTGTTCGACCACCTCGAGGAAGTCGTCGTTGACGTTCGCGTCCGTACCGAACCGCTCGTCGCACAGGTAACCAGCCTGCGTCTCGAGGCTCAACAGATCGTGTACGGCGCTTCGGAGCGGATTGGATCCCACGCCCGTCTGCGGGTAGATCAGGTCACCGATCGAGCACGTGGTGTTGGCCCCGCCTTGTCTCACTTCGTCGAGCAGCTCCCGGTTTCCTCCGGTGGTCCTGGCGCTGCACTCGAGTGAACCGTCGTTGAAGAGGCGAATCGTGCCGGTCTCGCCCGAAGAGCCCTGGCCTGCGCCCAACGCCATGGCGCATGTCGAGCCGAACACGGGCACGGGCTTTCCGGATGCGTCCCGGGTGAAACAGTCGCTGTTGTTGCCGGTCATCGGCACAGCAATCGGGAACAGGCCCTCCGCCTGGTAGAGCGAGCCCGCGCACGCCCTCGCGTGCGCGCCGATGTCCGGCGCCAAGAGCCCGAAGATGCTCGCGAAAAGCGACCGCGACCGGTGGCGCACGTCCACAGTGACCGAATCGGGCACGCCGGACGTGTCGCGAGGGTCGGACGCGAAGCACGAGTCGTCGACAACTACCGGCCGGGCGAGGCTGGCGTTCTCTGTCTGGTTGTTCGCCCCGAGCATCGCTTCGGCTGCGGCCACGGCCGCGTCGGCGTTCTCCTGACCGGGCGCGAGGTCGATCAGCTCCGAGGCTCCGGCCAGGGCGGACACGTCGGCGTCCTTCTGCGCGCCGCGGCGCTCGCTAAACCAGAGCCCGAAGTCGACCACGATGGCGGCGATCACCGCGATGGCCGTGAACACCGCCACGAACAGGATGACGACCTGCCCACGTTCGCGTCTGGCGTGATCCGCGCGCGTTCGCGCCCTCATGTCATCCTCCTACTGCGTGAGCGCTCGCCCCGCGATCTCCCAGGCGATGATCTGGAACACCTGGGGAAGGTCTCGCGCCGTCGGCACCTCGAAGTAGTGGTCGTTCGTGCCCTCGGTGGAAGTCGCGACGCACTTCAACAGCCGCCGGTCCGCTTCGTTATCGTGGTCCGGCCGGCCCACCGCGTTGCAGTACCCGGGCGTCTTCGTCCGGGCGTTGTCAGCGCCTCCACACACCCCAAATCCGACCACGAAAATCTCCACCCCCTGCGCCCGCAACTGATTGGCCAGCGCCAGCGTCTTCCGGTCCAGCTGCACTTCGCGGGTCTGCGCGGGTCTGCAGTCCGTTCCCACGTAGCCGTCCGACTCGCTGGGCCGTGTATCCGGCCGGCAGGCCATCGGCGGCGCCCCGTTCCCGAAGCTGGCGGCGTTGTACGTGTTGTCACCGTCGGTGAGCAGCACCACGAACTTCTGCCGCGCAGTCGACGATGCCAGGAGCTGCTGCGCCTGCCACAGCGCGAGACACACGTTCGTTCCCGTCCCGCCCTCCGACTGCGTCGCCCGGATCCCCGCTTGGAGCCGGTCCGGGTCGTTCGTCAGGGCGATGACGTTTGACGCCGGCACGCAGTCGTCGTGCTGGCGCGGCGGCCGGTAGCAACCCCGGTAGGGCGCAAAGCCCACGCGCGTCAACGAACTCGGATCGTCCTCGGGCAACAGAATGTCGACGAAGTCGCTTGCGGCGTCTTTCGCCTCCTTGATGGGGCAGCCCGAATTCGTGTCACTGTTATTGCACGGCGGGGAGGCGCCCATACTGCCGGTCGCGTCTACCATCAGCACCGTGTCGAGCGGGACAAGATCGAACGCCAGGCTGGCCACCGCGCCCGATCCCACGTGCAACCCCGAAATCCCGAAGATCGAGGAGAAGAGATGCCGCCCCGGCTTGCGGATGGTGACCCGGATGCTGTCGCATCCGCGCTCCGGCACGCACGGCGAGGGTTCGTCGCTCGAGGGGTTCGGATTCCGACAGATCCCCGAAGGCGGGTTGAGGATCTTATTGGCGCAGAGCAGCTCGACCTCCACTTCGACGCCGTCCACGCCGTCCGCGTAGCCGTTCCGCGCCGCCCATTCGAGCGCGCTGACGCGCGGGTCGTTCCCCGAACCCGGGACGTAGGGCAGGTCCAGCGAGCCCGCCAGGGCCGCCAGGTCGGCGGCGCGCCGCACGCCCCTCCGTTCGCTCAACCAGAGGCCCCAGTCCACGACGATGACGCCGACCACGAAGATGATCGTGAGGATCCCCACGAACATGATGATGGCCTGTCCCCGTTCGCCGCCTCTCGCGGCCCGCCAGCGGAAGATGCGATTCGTCACTGACATGGCGTCGGGCTCGCCACCGAGCGTTCCATCCGGGCGCTGCCGCTCGGGCTCATATCGATGAAGAAGGGCGCAATGCCGAACGCCCCGAGAATCTCCCGCATGATAGGGAATTCGTACTTGAGTTCCGCGGTCACGCGCACGCCGCTGCCGGTCTGTCCCGCCGGGACGGGCGTCACGCCCGGCACCGGCGTGAGCGGGAACGGTTCGTAGCAGACGGTGACCTTGTTCTCGGGTACCAGGCCCTGCGCCTGCTGCACGGTGACCTGTTTGATGGCGTCGACGCTGTCCGTGACGGCGCCGTAGCGGGCGCCCTCGCGGACGGCGTGCTGGAGGGTGATGCGCCGGTCCAGCGCGATGCCGAAGTCGACGATCACGAAGAGAAACAAGAAGATCAGCGGCGCGATGAACGCGAATTCGATCAACGTTTGTCCGCGGTCCGTGTGTCTCGAAGCTTGCGGAACGGTGCGTCTCACGTCAAAGGTTCCTCCCGTACGGGAAAGGGCTGCACCCGCCGGCCGGGCCAGCCCGGCCGGCGGGTGGTTGCTCACGCGCTACGGACCCGGAGTACAGTCGGAGATGTCGTTGAAATCGATGCAGTTTGAAATGCCGCTGGCCATTGAGCTGAGGGCCGTGTTGAGCACGCCCGAGGCCCACAGTGCTACCAAAGCGATGGCGATGACGCCGCTCAGCAGCGCGTACTCGATCAGGTCCTGGCCGCGCTCGTCCTTCAGGCTCTTCAGGCCGAGCCAGACCTTCGTCAGGATGTCGTTGATGAACGTCACGTCTTCCTCCTCTGAGGTTGTTGCGTCACCCGCGGCGGCCGTCCGGTTCCGCCCCGGGCTTCCCGCCGCACGGCGGATCTGCCAGCTTTCCCCCCGGTCGTGGCAGCCCATCGCATCGTTGCGGGCCGGCCCGCCACGGGGTCGTTCGCGTCGTTACGGTCCTCCCTGCGGGATCTCACCTCCCTTCGGGCGGCGGCCCGCCGGGAAAGCGGACGCGCCGCGCTGGTGTCACGGGGGCGCGGCGCGTGCGACGCTCTCGCGATATACTGAGAACGGCGCAGGGACGGCGACCCCGTTCCTGTGTCGGGCCCCGGGACCGGACGCCTCGGCCGCGAACCTGACGTCCGGCCCGGGGAGTTGTCTATTCGGTTACCCTTGCGGCTGAACGGGCGAGCGGAGCGGCACGGGAGGGGCCCCGGCCGGGCCGTTCCGTCGAAGATCGCTCACCGCCGCCCGCTCCTCATCCTCCCTCCTCTGGCGGATTCCTCGACGGCGTCCTTCGTCGTCAGGGGGAACTTGGCGTTCCGTGAGCCGCGCCTCCTCCGAGCCGACGCGCCTCACGGTCTCTGAGTGGCAGGCGGCGCCACCAGCCGGCCGCCTGCCGGGAGGTCTCGCTATCATACGGCCCACGTTCGCCGCCCGTCAACGTGACGGGCCGGTGAACAGCGACCTTTCCCGATTTCTTTACGTGGAGCCGACCCGCCTCCTTCGGATCGCGTCGGCGATCTCATCACGCATTGAACGCTCGTACGCGGGCGAGCATTACAGTCCGCGGCCGCCGGCGTGCGATTTACCATAACGCCCGCCTGTCACCAACCTCTGACCACGGCCCCGGGGGCACGCCCCGCGCGGCGCCGCCCCCCTGCCGTCCAGCCTCGCACGGTCCGGGCCGTCCGTCCAGGCCCTGGGGCTCTTGTTCGCCCCCTGCCTGCCGATACATACTGCGGTGGCGGCTAGACAGCGACATCGTATGACGACGGAACGACAGGCGCCGCAGCCCTTCCTCAAGCGGGTCCGCTGGGACTACCTCCTCGCCTTCATGGCCGTGTACATGGCGGTCGAGCGCTGGCTCGGCCCCGGAGGGGTCGGGCTCCTCCTGCTGCTGAACCTGGTCGGCGCGCTGTACACCAACGCGCTGCGGAAGGGGTAGGGGAGCGGTCAGCCGTCAGCTTTCAGCTTTCAGCCTTCAGCCTTCAGCCTTCAGCCTTCAGCGGTCAGCCGTCAGCCGTCAGCGTTCACACCTTTCGAGGCCGGATGCGTGGCGGACGGTCGATGTCACGCCGAGGTCCCGCTGGAAGGCGGGGCGTTCTGTCATGCTGAAGTCCCGCTGAAAGCGGGGCCGAAGCATCTCTCGCCCCCTCGTCGCGCGAAACCCACCGACCGGCCAGGCCCGTGGTCATCCCGAACCCGCCGCCGGCGCCGCGACTCGATGCCGGGCGGTCGGCTCATAGCCGCGCCGGTCGGCTCATGCCCGGACCGATCCCGATGGGCAAGCGATGGCCGTGGAGGAGAAGAGATGCTTCGGCCGCCCTCCGGCCGGCCTCAGCATGACCACAGCGCCCCTCCGGCCGGCCTCAGCATGACCACACCGCCCCTCCGGCCGGGCTCAGCATGGCCACCCGCCCTCGCCCCCGGGCCCAGCATGACCGCAGCGCCCTTCCCGGCCCCCGGGCGCCACCCTCCGGCGGCTGGCCGCTACGCGCTGAACGCTGACTGCTGACCGCTGACCGCTGACTGCTGACCGCCGATACCGTCCTCCGAGACGACGCGGCCGATGGCTTCGAGCAGATTCACGCGCGAATCGAGGATCTTGCCCAGGCCGTTGAGCAGGCCGGTGACCCGTCCCACCAGCAGAAGCTCGCTCGGCATCGCCACGAGCGGGTTGCGCTTGAGCAACGCCATCACCTCGAGGAACGACTCGCGCAGCAGCTCCTGGTCCGCATAGCCGCGGTCGCCGGTCTTCCGCACGATGTTCCCGATGTAGGCATTGCTCAGCGCGGCGTACGACTCCTGGTCGTCGCGCTTCATGCGGAAGCCCATGTCGCGGAACGCCTGCCCCATGGCCTGATGGTCCGCCGCGACCATCGCGCGGTTGAAGCGCACGAAGAGCTCGCGGAAGGACGGCGGCAGCTCCTTCGCCATCCCGAAGTCGACGAACGCCACCCGCGGGCCGGGCTGGATGATGAGGTTCCCGGGGTGCGGGTCCGCGTGGAAGAAACCGTGGCGCAGCATCTGCGTCAGGTAGGACTCCACGAGCAGCCGCGCCACCTCCCGCTTGTCGACACCCATGGCTTCGAGGGCGGCGATGTCCGTCACCTTCACGCCCTCAATGTACTCCATGGTGAGCACGCGGCGCGTCGTGTAGTCCCAGTAGATCTCCGGCACCACGATCTGCGGATGGTCCGCGAAGTTCCGGCGCACGCGCTCGGCGTTGCGTCCCTCCGCCACGAAATCGAGCTCGAGGGGCACCTGCCGGCTCATCTCCTCCGCCACGACCCGGTAGTCCATCGTGCGGTCGAGGCGGCTCAGCAGCCCCACGAAGAACCGCAGGTTGCGCAGGTCGATGTGGACCACACGGTCGATGCCCGGATACTGCACCTTGACGGCGGCGTCGCGTCCGTCGCGGAGCCGGGCCCGGTGCACCTGCGCCAGGGACGCAGACGCGATGGGCGTCTCGTCGAAGTCGGCGAACACGTCGCTCAGGGGCAGGCCGAGCTCGCGCTCGACGGTGCGCCGGATGACGGGGAAGGGCTCGGGCGGGACCTGGTCCTGCAGGCGGGAGAGCACCTCGACGTATTCGTCGGGCACGAGATCGGGCCGGGTGCCGAGAAACTGCCCCGTCTTGATGAGCAGCCCCTGGAGGCGCACGGCGGTGGCGTAGAACCTCCGCGCGCTCCGGAGATGGTGCTCGCGGCGCCGGGCCTCGGCCCATTCCCTCCCCTTCCAGCGTTCGCGGAGGGAGATGAGCTTGTACCCGATGAAGACGCCGGCGAGCATCCGGCCGACGTTGGTGAAGCGGCGCACGCGGTTGCGCGGCGGCTTCGCTCGGAGGGGCGGCAGGTCGGGACGGTCGTTCATGGCGGCTCCACCGAATGCCGAGGCGGCTCCACTGAATGCCGTTCAGCTATTACACCACACGGCCGTCCGCCCGGCCAGCCCCGGCCGCGCCCCGAAGACGAAACGCCGGGCTCGGGATGAGCCCGGCGTCGTTCGCTCCGTCCGGGACTGCGCTCAGCGCGCGGCCCAGATGGTCTTGTGGCGCTCGTCGCCGCGGATCGCGCCGATGTACATATCCCGCTCTTTGGCCTTCAGCTCCTCGAGCGTACGGTCCAGCTCCTCGACGGCGGACCGGCCCGCTTCGCTGGCCAGCAGGCGCTGGCGGATGGCGTTCCAGACGCCGCTGTCCTCGAGGAAGGCGACGCTGTGCGGCCAGAAGAAGAACATGAACCGCTGCGGCATCCCGAGGGAGGGCCGGTGCTGGCCGAGCCAGAAGAAGCGCTCTTGCACCGACGACACCGGCTCCACGAGGCGGGCCATGGGAGGGGTCGTCGCGTCGGACCGCGTGTCCACCAGCAGGCGTTCGGGGAACAGAGGGAACCCCACGGCGAACACGTCGGCGTTCGCCACGACCTGCTTCACCTCCGCGGTGTTGATGAGCACGCCGTTCTCCGTGGCCATCCGTCTCACCCCCTGCTGCGACGCCGGCCGCGGGCCCGCGGGCCGCCTCAGTACATCGGCGGCGAGGACGAGGCGCCTTCCTTCTTCTCCGGGATGTCGGTCACCAGGCAGTTGGTCGTGAGGACCATGCCGGCGATGCTTACGGCGTTCTCGAGGGCCGCGCGGGTCACCTTGAGCGGGTCGATGATGCCCTTCTTCTGCATGTCGCCGAACTCGTCGCGCAGGGCGTCGTAGCCCTCGCCGACCTTGAGCTCCTTGACCCGCTGCACGATCACCGAGCCGTCCTTGCCGGCGTTGATCGCGATGCGGCGGAGCGGCTCCTCGAGGGCGCGCCGCAGGATGTTCACGCCGGTCTGCTCATCGCCCTCCAGCTTCAGCTTGTCGAGCGCGGGCTGGGCGTTGATCAGCGCCACGCCACCGCCGGACACGATGCCCTCCTCGACGGCGGCGCGGGTCGCGGAGAGCGCGTCCTCGACGCGGTGCTTCTTCTCCTTGAGCTCGACCTCGGTGGCGGCGCCGACCTTGATCACGGCGACGCTGCCGGCGAGCTTCCCGAGGCGCTCCTGCAGCTTCTCGCGGTCCCAGTCCGACGTGGTGGTCTCGAGAGCGCTCTTGATCTGGGCGATGCGCGCCTGGATGGCCTTCGGGTCGCCCTTGCCCTCGACGATGGTCGTCTCCTCCTTGCTGACGATGACCTTGCGGGCGCGGCCGAGGTCCTCGACCTGGACGGAGTCGAGCTTGCGGCCCAGCTCCTCGCTGATGACCTGGGCGCCGGTGAGGACAGCGATGTCGCCCAGGTTGTCCTTGCGCCGGTCACCGAAGCCAGGAGCCTTCACCGCCGCGACGTTCAGCGTCCCGCGGAGCTTGTTGACCGCGAGCGTCGCCAGCGCCTCGCCTTCGCAGTCGTCGCAGATGATGAGGAGGTTCTTCGACACCTGGAGCAGCCGCTCCAGCAACGGCAGGATGTCGTTGACGGAGGAGAGCTTCTTGTCGGTCACGAGGATGTAGGGATCCTCGATCTCCGCCTCCATCTTTTCGCTGTTGGTTACGAAGTACGGGCTGATGTACCCGCGGTCGAAGGCCATGCCTTCGACGTACTCGACCTCGGTGGCGATGCTCTTGGACTCTTCGACGGTGATGACGCCGTCCTTGCCGACCTTCTCCATGACCTCGCCGATGAGGTTACCGATGGCCTCGTCGGCGGCGGAGATGGCGGCGACCTGGGCCATCTGCTCGCGGGTGGTTACCGGCACCGCCATGTTCTTGAGGGCCTCGACCACGGTTTCGGCCGCCTTCTCGATGCCCCGCTTGAGGGCCATGGGGTTCGCGCCCGCGGCCACGTTCTTCAGGCCCTCGTGGACGATGGCCTGGCCCAGCACCGTGGCGGTCGTGGTGCCGTCACCGGCGATGTCGTTGGTCTTCGAGGCGATCTCCTTGGCGAGCTGCGCCCCGATGTTCACGAACGGGTCCTCGATCTCGATCTCTTTGGCGATGGTGACGCCGTCATTGGTGATGGTGGGGGCGCCGAACTTCTTGTCGAGGACGACGTTGCGGCCCTTGGGGCCCAGCGTGATCTTGACGGCATCGGCCAGCGCGTCGATCCCTTCCTTGAGCGCGTGGCGCGCCTGCTCGTCGAACAGAAGCTGTTTGGCCATGCTTCCCTTCTCCTCTGCTGTGATGTGTGGTGCGCTTCGGTGGTCGTTGCGACGTCAAGTTTAGCACTCAGAGGGAGAGAGTGCTAACACTACTACTATCCCAGACGCGCGCCGAATGCAAGAGGGGCGGGTGCGCCGCCCGTCTCAGAACCCCTGCTCGAGCCGGGGAAGGCCCGGTCGCTCGAAGAGGCGCGGGTACGCCGCCGGGTCGACCTTGAGGATGGCGGCATACCGGCGGGCGTTCTCGAGGTGCCGCTCGTCGCCCGACCGCCGGTATTCGTTGATCGCGTCCAGCATCTTGTCCGCGATCAGGTTCATATCGAACCCCAGGATGTAGCGCTCGCTCGCCTCATTCAGGGCGTCCATGTAAATCTCGAAGTACGCCGCCAGCTTCGCGAGCAGCTCCCGCTGCCCCGTGAACTCCGCGAGGTCGTGCTCCGACGCCTTGCGGTACATGCTCTTCCCGGTGGTGATGTAGTACGACGCGTCGACGAACCCGGCCGGCCGCGACCAGCGGTAGTGCCCTCCCCGGCGCCGTCGCAGGCTGCGCGGGAAGACGCCCGTCACAAAGAGCGCGTTGTCGCCGTACTTCCGGTACGCCTCGAACAGATTCTGGAAGTGGCTCAGCGCCGTCGTCTCCTGCAGGATGTCCGAGAGGTACATCAGGGTCCGTCGGCCGCCTTCCCGCACGATAGGGAAGAGCTCGCGCGTGAACAGGTAGCGCTCGAGCATGGCGCCGAGGTAGTCGATGACCTGGGCGTCGGTGCTGCGGCGGTTCACGTACAGCGTCTTGATGACGAAGAGGTCGAAGAGCGCTCGCGAGCTCACCGTGCTGATGGCGCCGATATCGTCGTAGAAGCGGCTGATGAGCTCGTCGACCTCGCGCGCGAACCGCCACCCGGCCACGTTCTGCCCGTCGTGCGCCGCGATGGTCGCCTTCAGTTCTCGAACGCGCTCCTCGATCATCGCGTCCGCGCCCCCCGTATCTGATTCAAACGCAAAGCCCCCGCCCGTCGCAACGCCTATCGGATGATCCCCGGCCTCGAACGGCGCGAGTGAACGCGCGTAGGGGCGTTCCCGCGTTGACGCCCTCGAAGGCCGTTGCTATAGTGCCGTAGCACCAAGGAGGGGGTGGCCGTAAGACCACGACGACGTGAGCCGCCTGCGCCGACGCGCGAGTTGCGCGTGAACGAGCGCATCCGGGCTCGAGAGGTCCTGGTCATCGACGAACACGGGGAGCGCCTGGGCGTGATGAGCGTCCCTGAAGCGCTCAATCGTGCGCGCGAGGCGGGTCTCGACCTGGTCGAAGTGGCGCCGAACGTCATCCCTCCGGTCTGCCGCATCCTCGACTACGGGCGCTTCAAGTACGAGCAGGCGAAGAAGGAGCGCGAGTCGAAGAAGCACGCGCGGCACTCCGAGCTTCGCGAGGTGCGCTTCAAGCCCAAGATCGGCGCGCACGACATCGAAGCCAAGGCCAAGAAGGCCGAGGAGTTCCTGCGCGAAGGCGACAAGGTGAAGATGTCCGTCATGTTCCGGGGCAGGGAGATCACGCATCCGGACATCGGACGGGACCTCCTGATCCGGCTGGCGGAACGGCTCAAGGACGTCGGGTTCATGGAGAAGCCGCCGACCATGGAGGGCCGGTTCATGAACATGATCCTGGCGCCCGGGCCCGCGAAGAAGCGCGAGCAGTCAACGGCGCCGGGAACGCAGACAGCGGCGGAGAGCGTGGGCAGTGCCTAAGATCAAGACACACAAGGGCACGGCGAAGCGATTCAAGATCACCGGCACAGGCAAGATCCTACGCCGGAAGGGCTACATCAGCCACAACCGCCGGAAGATGGCGCCCCGGACGAAGCGCCTCATCGACGAGATGCTCCCGGTGAGCCCTTCCGACGCCAAGAACATCCGCCGGCTCTTGCCGTACGCCTGAGGAGCCAACACCGTGAGTCGAGTCAAACGAGGCGTTACCGCGCGCGCCCGGCACAAGAAGATCGTGGCCATGGCCAAGGGCCACAAGGGCCAGCGCCACCGCATCTTCCGGCGCGCCAACGAATCGGTCATGCACGCCCTGCGCTACGCGTACTTCCACCGGCGCGAGCGCAAGGGCGACCTGCGCCTCCTGTGGATCACCCGCATCAACGCCGCGGCGCGCCTCGAGGGTCTTTCGTACAGCCGCCTGATGGACGGCCTCCACAAGGCCGGCGTCGCCATCGACCGGAAGGCCCTCGCCGACATCGCCGTCCGCGATCCCATCGCGTTCGGCGCGGTCGTCGCCAGAGCCAAGGCCGCGCTCGGCGTCTAGCCGCACGTCGACTACAGCACGACAACAGGGCCACGCGCGTGGCCCTTTCTGCGTCTCGACGCGCGCCCTCGCCTACTCCAGCAGGATGACGTCGATCTCGTCGCCGGGACGCACCTCGGGCACCTCCTCGGGTACGACGGCCAGGCCGTTGGCGAAGGCCATCGACGTGAGGATGCCCGACCCCTGGGGCCCCGTCAGTGCGGCGTGGTAGCGGCCGTCCTTCCGTGTGACGATGACCCGGGCGAACACGCGGCGGCCGTCGGTGTTGACGATGCGCTCCTCAGCGATAGCGCGGATCCGCTGACGCTCCCAGTCGCTGCGGCCCATCATCTTGAAGATGGCGGGCCGGCCGAAGAGCTCGAACGACACCATCGAGCTCACCGGGTTGCCCGGCAGGCCCAGATGCGGCACCCGCCGGCCGTCGAGCGCCCGGAAGGCGCCGAATGCGAGTGGCTTCCCCGGCTTCATGCGTACCGTCCAGAAGTCGACCTCGCCCTCGCGGGCGAGCACGTCCTTCACGACGTCGTAGTCGCCCCGCGACACGCCGGCCGAGGTCACGAGCATGTCCGCGGAGAGCCCTTCCCGGACCTTGGCCGTGAGGTCCTCCACGGTGTCCCGCGCGATGCCCAGAAGACGCGGAATCGCTCCGCATTCGCGCACCATCGCGGCGACGCTGTAGGCGTTGGCGTCGTAGATCTGCCCCGGCCCCAGCGGCCGGCCCGGCTCCACGACCTCGTCGCCCGTGGAGAGGATGGCGACGACCGGGCGCCTGATGACCCGCACGGTGGCGCGGCCCAGCGACGCCAGCACGCCGACCTGCGCGGCGCGCAGGGTCTGCCCCTCGCGCAGGATGACCTGCCCCCGGGCGACGTCCTCGCCCGCCCGCCGCACGTTGGCTCCGGGCTTCGCCTCCTTGAGCACGCCCACGACCTCGCGCGCCTTGGTGAACTTCCCGAAGGCGTGCCCCTCTGGCTCGTCGGTCTCCTCGAACGGCACGACGGCGTCCGCCCCCCGGGGCATCGGCGCCCCGGTCATGAGGCGGATGGCGCAGCCCGGCTGCAGCTCGCCCTCGTACACGTAGCCCGCCGCCAGCTCCCCGACGACCCGCAACGTCACCGGCCGTTCGGGCGACGCGCCGCGGGTGTCCTCGGCCCGAACGGCGTAGCCGTCCATCGCTGTGTTGTCGTGCGGCGGAATATCGAAGCCGGCGCGGACGTCCTCAGCCAGTGCCTGCCCGAGCGCGTCGAGGATGGGCCGCTCCTCGGCGTCGAGCCGGTCGACGTACGACAGAATGCGCTCGAGCGCTTCTTCGACCGAGATCATGGCGGCGGGGCTTCCTCCTCTCAGCCCAGGCGGACCGAGAGACACGTGGTGGTCCGCTGGACCCCTTCGACGCGCTGGATGGCGTCGGTGATGCACGTCCCGAGCTTGTCCAGGTCGTCCGCCTCGAGCTGGACGATGACGTCGAACGGCCCGGTCACGGTGTCGACCGACAACACCTTGGCGTCGGGCCGCCGGATCCCCTGAATGGCGTCGGCGACGGCCTTGGCCTTGCCGACCTCCGCCTCGATGAGCACGTAACCACGAACCGCCATCGCGTTTCCTCCTCCGGTGGGCTGCAGCCATGATAGACGGCGGGCCGCGAGCGGGGAAACCTGCGCTTGCCGCTCGAACCCGGTCGTTCCTATACTGCGCCCGCCGGAGGCACCCGCCCCGGTGACGACCCCGCCGGAATCCGCAGACGCTGAGCCGATGACCACACAGACGACCCTCGAGGAGCTCTCTCAGGCAGCGCATCGCGAGCTCGCGGCTGCGTCGACCGAGGAGGCCCTGGAGGCGTGGCGTATCGCCTACCTGGGCCGCAAGGGCCGCCTCACCCAGGTGCTGCGCTCGCTGGGCGCGCTGCCGGTCGAAGAGCGAAAGCGGGCCGGCGCCGCCGCCAACCGCCTGAAGGAGGAGCTCGAGGCCGCGTTCCAGGCGCGCCGCGCCGACATCGAACGGCAGCGGCTCGCCCGGGCCGTCGAGGCCGGGCGCATCGATGTCACCCTGCCCCCGAGGCCGCTTCCGCGCGGTAGACTCCACCCCATCACGCAGACGACGCGCGCCATCCTCGACGCCTTCGCCTCGATGGGCTTCTCCGTCGCCGAAGGCCCCGAGGTCGAGACCGACTACTACAACTTTGAGGCGTTGCGCATTCCCGTGGACCATCCGGCCCGCGAGCTCATGGACACCTTCTATGTCGAAACGCGCGACTCCGCCGGCCCGAAGCTCCTGCTCCGGACGCACACGTCGCCCAATCAGGTGCGCGTCATGGAGCGGCACCGCCCGCCCATCCGTATCGTCGTGCCGGGACGCTGCTATCGCCATGAGGCCACCGACCCGACGCACGAGTGGATGATGGTGCAGGTCGAG
>JBBING010000032.1:0-24923 GCA_037444005.1 Chloroflexota bacterium | reverse complement strand
CTCAAGCTCTACACGCTCATCTGGCAGCGGATGGTGGCGTCCCAGATGGCCGACGCGGTCTACGACCAGACGACGGTGGAGGTGGAGGCGGCGCCGCAGGCGAATCCACACGACCCGCTCTACCTCCGAGCCACCTGCAGCGTGCTGGCGTTCCCCGGCTATCGCGCGGTCTATCAGGAGACGAAGGAGAACGGCTCGGCGGAGGACGACGAGGGGCGGTTGCCGTCTCTGGCGGCGGGCGATGCCCTCGAGATTCGTGAAGTGACGCCCGAGCAGCACTTCACCGAGCCCCCGCCGCGGTACACGGAAGCCACGTTAGTGAAAGCGCTCGAGGAGAACGGGATCGGGCGGCCGAGCACGTACGCGCCTATCATCTCGACCATCATCGAGCGGGGGTACGTGGCGCGCGAGGGTCGCTCGCTCAAGCCGCTCGAGCTGGGCATCGTCGTGAACGATCTGTTGGTCCAGCAGTTCCCTGAGGTCGTCGACGTAGGATTCACCGCCGAGATGGAAGAAGACCTGGACCAGATCGCGCGAGGCGAGCGGCCGTGGCAGCCCGTCGTCCAGGAGTTCTACCGGCCGTTGGAGGAGGCGCTCGCTCGCGCAGCGGCGGCCCCCAAGCTGGTGCAGGAGACGGGCGAGGGGTGCGAGAAGTGTGGGCGGCCGATGGTACTGCGCTGGGGCCGCTTCGGCCGGTTCCTGGCATGCACCGGCTTCCCCCAGTGCAGGAACACCCGGCCCGTGGGGGAGGAAGAGCAGGAGCCGCTGCCCGAGACCGACGAGCGCTGCCCCGAGTGCGGCGAGCCGATGGCGGTCCGGCGTGGCCGCTTCGGGCTGTTCCTGGCCTGCACGCGCTATCCCGAATGTAAGGGCCGTAAGCGTATCGAGAAGAAGGTCGGCGTCCCGTGTCCGCGCTGCGGCGTGGGCGAGGTCGTGCAGCGGCAGGCCCGCCGAGGTCGGCGCCGGATGTTCTATGGCTGCTCCCGCTACCCCGACTGCGATTTCACGAGCTGGTCCCAGCCGCTGGCCGCGCCCTGTCCCGAGTGCGGGAAGCGCGAGCTCGTCGCGGCGGCCGGTAACACCGCCCGGTGCCTGGCGTGCCACTGGAAGGGCCCCGCGCCGGTCGAACGTGAGCTTGCAGCGACGCCGGGGTGAGCGCCTTCAAGAAGGTCTCGTGGCCCGCGCGGCCGACTCTTCCACCCCCGCCGCCAACAGCGTTCGCACGTGGTCGGCGGCTGTGTGCAGGGCGAGCACGACCAGTAGATCGCCGCTCTCCACCTTCACTTGCCCGCGCGGGATGAGCGTCCGGTTCCTCCTGCGGATGCTCACGACGAGACAACCCGGCGGCAACGGTATCTCGCTGAGCCGCCTGCCCGCGAGCCACGAGGTTCGTTCCACGAGGTGAGTGATGACTACTGTGTCCGAGCCACTCAAGAGCGACGCCAGCCGGCTTCGGCGAGCTCCTTCTTCCTGCGTGCGGGCGAGCTGCGTGTAGATCCTCAGCATGTCACGACGGGTCACCACGCCCAGAACGCGGTCGGGCTCGCTCCGCGACACGATGACGAGGCTGTCCGTCTCCGCAGTCTCCGGCCTGGTCAGGGCGTCGTGGATGGTGTGTTCAGGATGGAGCCGCAGGAAGTCGCGGTGGGCCAGTTCGCGCGCTGTGACGGACGTTTCACCGATGGCTAGTCGCTGCTGTACATCGGCGACGGTCACGATGCCGAGGAAGGCGCCTCGCTCGTCGTGCACGGTCGCCACCGTGTCGCCCGCCTCGGCGAACCTCTGTGCGAGCCGCTCGACGGTCGCGTCGGGGCCGGCCGCAAAGGCGGGCCGCATGAGTTCCGCAAGAACGACGGAGTCGAGCAAGTACCCTGCGCGCTCTCGCTGGATATCGATTCCCCGCCGGACGAGCTTGATCGTGTAAATGGTCTCGCGATTGATGAGCTGGGCAACCACCGTCGCCACCGCCACAGCCATCATCAGCGGTGCGATGAGTCGGTAGTCGCGGGTGATCTCGAAGATGATGAGGACAGAGGTCACTGGCGCGCGCGCAGCCGCACTGAACAACGCCGCCATGCCGACGACGGCGTAGGCTTCGGGTTGCTGGGCGATGCCCGGCGCGACCGCGTGGAACGACCGCCCGAGCGCTCCCCCGAGGGCGGCTCCTATGAACAGCGATGGCGCGAACACGCCTCCGCTCCCGCCGCTGCCCAGCGTGAACGACGTCGCTACCAGCTTGGCCACCACGAGAAGCAGCAGCGTCCGGGTGGCGAACTCTCCGTCGACGATGCGCTCGATCCCGCCGATCCCGGCGCCGAGCGGCTCCAGCGACCAGACGCCGATCGCTCCGACGACGAGACCGCCCAGGGCTGGCTTGATTAGCGGGGGAACTGTTAGACGGTCGAAGGCATCCTCCAGGCCGTAGAGCGCGCCGACGAAGGCCATGCCCACGCCTGCACTGGCGACTCCCAGACCAGCGTAGAACAGCATCTCGAGAGGATGGTGCAGGCGGTACTGCGGCGCCTCGACGACAGCGTGATCGCCGAGAATGGTCGAGTACATGACGTTAGCCATGACCGCGGCGATGATGATGACCGTGAAGTTCCGGGTGGTGAACCGGCGGAGAATGATCTCCACGGCGAAGAACATGCCGGCGATAGGCGCGTTGAAGGTCGCCGCGATCCCGCCCGCCGCACCCGCGGCCAGTAGGAGCCGGATATGGTCGTCGCTGAGCCGCAGCGCCTGACCGATGGTCGAGCCCAGCCCGGCCCCGATCTGGACGATGGGGCCTTCTCTTCCGGCCGAGCCGCCCGTCCCGATGGTGAGCGCCGAAGCCAGCGCCTTGACCACGGCGACGCGAGGCCGAATGCGTCCCCCCGCGGTCTCCACGGCGAGCACCACTTCTGGCACACCGTGGCCACGCGCTTCCCGAGCGCCGTAGAACACGAGCGGCGCTACCAGCAGGCCGCCAACGGTCGGCGGCACGAGAACCCACCCTGCACCGAGAGGGCTCAGAGCCTGCCGGCCACGGTCGAAGGCGAGCCAGTCGACGAACTGAAGAAGCTTCGCGAGCGTGACCGCGCCGAGGCCGCTCGAAAGGCCCACAAGCAGCGCGAGGCCCAGCAGATGCAGGTCGACCGTCTCGCCGATGGTCGCGAAGCGCGCGCGAATCTGAAGAAGCCACGAACGTGGGGAAGGAACGCTAAAGGACATGCCGCTGTCGTCAGCGTAGCGTCCAGCGGCGGTACGTGACAGACCGGATGTTCCGCCAACTGCCAGACGAGGACCCTTTCGCGTAAGCGCGGGGTCCACTAGCATACGGTGGGTTTCGCCCCGGAGGGTCGCCACCGGGAATTACGACAGGTTTGACTGTCGAAATTCCCGGCGATACGATCGAGGTGGCCGGATACCCGGCTGTACGGCGTCCGGCTGGGTCGCCGCCGAGGAGCGAAGCGTTTGCAGTTCCTTCTCGAGAACTATCTCGCAGTCCTGCTCGGCACGGTCATCGGCATCATTCTCGTCGCGACGGCGCTCATCGGCACGCGGCTGCTCGCGCCGTTCTCCCCGTCTCGCGGGAAGCAGACGGCGTACGAGTGCGGCATGCTCCCCGCCGGAGGCCGTGTCCGCACGCAGGTGCATTTCCGGTACTACCTGTTCGCCATCCTGTTCCTGATCTTTGATGTCGAGGCGGTCTTTCTCTTCCCGTGGGCCGTGTCCCTCGGGGTCGTCGGAGAGACCGCGTTCTGGGAGATGGTGCTGTTCATCGTCCTTCTCGGCGGAGGCCTCGCCTACGCCTGGAAGAAGGGAGTCCTGCAATGGCGGTAGAAGCCACGACCGACGCCACCACGGGCGCGCCCGAGGCGCCTGCGACCGCTCCGACGCCCGCAACGCCGGCCAAGACCGGCATCGAGCGCGAGGCCGAGCGGCTCACGCCCGTCGAACTGACCCCGGGAAAGGCGCTGTACAAGCAGGTCCTGCCGGGCGTGCTCCAGGTCCCGGCGGATTACATCCTGGCGCTCGTGCGGAAGTCGTCGCTCTGGCCGATGACGTTCGGGCTCGCCTGCTGCGCCATCGAGATGATCGCGACGTACATGTCGCACCACGACCTCGACCGCTTCGGCATCGTGCCGTGGCCGTCGCCGCGGCAGTCGGACGTGATGATCGTCGCGGGCACGGTGACGAAGAAGATGGCGCCGGCCATCAAGCTGCTGTATGAGCAGATGCCCAACCCGAAGTGGGTCATCTCCATGGGCGCCTGCGCGACCAACGGCGGGCCCTACACGCGGTACGACCGCGTGCTTCAGGGAGTCGACAAGATCATCCCTGTCGACGTGTACGTGCCCGGGTGTCCGCCGCGTCCTGAGGCGCTGATGGACGGGTTCATCGCGCTGCAGCACAAGATCATGGAGGAGCGGAGCCGGATCGGCGCATGAGCGAGCAGGAGCCGCAGACGACGAGCCCCGAGGCTCCGGAGCCGACGCCCAAGAGCCCCGAGGCGGGCGAGGGCGGGAAGGCGCCGGAGCGATCCCCTTCGGAAGCTGCGCCGGCGTTTCCGCCGGGCACGATCTACGACCTCTTCCGCGAAGCGCTGCCGGACGTCGCGTTCGAGCCCGCCCAGGGCGGCCGCGACGTGATCCTCACGATTGACCGCTCCGATCTGCTGCGGGTGTGCCGCACCGCGAAAGAGGACCCGCGTCTCGACCTGAAGTTCCTCCGGTTCGTCACCGCCGTCGACCACATGGAGGAGGGGATGGAGGTGGTGTACCAGCTCTGGTCGTACACCCACCGCCACGGCGTGACGCTGAAGACGCGCATTCCAGCAGACGACCTGCGCGTCCCCTCGGTGACCCAGATCTGGAAGGGCGCGAACTGGCACGAGCGCGAGGCCGCGGAGATGTTCGGCATCGTGTTCGAGGGGCATCCCAACCTCGTTCCACTGCTCCTGCCCGAGGACATGACCGACCACCACCCGCTGCGGAAGGATGTGGAGTTGGCCCCGATCGAGGAGTGGCAGGCCGAGCGTCTCGAGGCCAGCGCCGCGGAAGGCGTCATCGAGGAGACCATCGCGGAGCTGAAGCGGCGCGGGTTGTGGATCGAGGACGAGACGGCCGCCGCCCAGCCGTCCAAGTCCACGGAGGAGTCGTGAACGGATGACGATGGAACGCGAGCACGAGCTCGAGACCATCGACGTCAACGTGAACATGGGGCCTCAGCACCCCAGCACGCATGGCGTCTTCCGGATGGTCCTCACCGTGGACGGCGAGAAGGTCGTCGACGTGACGCCGCACATCGGGTACATGCACCGGGGAGCGGAAAAGCTCTCCGAGCACATGGACTACCGCCAGGGCATCGGCTACCACGACCGTACGGAGTACCTGGCGCAGTTCCACGCCGAGCTCTGCTTCGTCGAGGCCATCGAAAAGCTCGCTGGCCTCGAGGTGCCGGAGCGCGCTCAGTACATCCGCGTCATTCTCGCGGAGTTGAACCGCATCACCAGTCACCTCATGTTCATGGGCGCCTTCGGCATCGACGCCGGCATCTTCGGGACCACGTTCACGTACGCGTTTCGGGAGCGCGAGGCGATCCAGGACCTGTTCGAGGAAGTGACCGGCGACCGCCTGATGTACGCCTACTTCCGCCCGGGAGGCGTGGCGTGGGATGTGCCCGAGAACTTCGTCGAGCGGGTTCACGACGTGCTCAAGTGCGCCCGTCGTGGCATCAAGGATATCGACGACCTGCTGACGAAGAACGAGATCTTCATCGCCCGCACGCGGGATATCGGCGTTATCTCGAAGGAGGACGCCATCGAGTGGGGGCTGACGGGTCCCATGCTGCGCGCCACCGGCATACCGTGGGACCTCCGCAAGGACGAGCCGTACTGCATCTATGACCGGTTCGAGTTCGACGTGCCGGTAGGCGACCGCGGCGATTGCTACGACCGGTATCTGGTGCGGCTGGAGGAGATGCGTCAGTCGGTGCGCATTGTGGAACAGGCGATCAAGGATTTCCCGGGCGGGCCGATTTTGCCCGAGAAGCTGCCGCGCAGGCTCCGGGTGCCGCCTGGCGAGGTGTACGGCCGGGTCGAAGCGCCCCGGGGCGAGTACGGCGTGTACATCTACTCGAAGGGCGGAGAGCGGCCGTACCGGCTCAAGATCCGGTCGTCCTGCTTCTCGAACCTGATGGCGCTGCGCGACATGACCGTCGGGCACTTCGTCGCGGACGCCGTTATGATTCTGGGCTCGACGGACATCGTGCTCTGCGAGGTGGACCGCTAGATGCCGCTTCTGGACCTGATTCCGAATCCGTGGGTGGACGCGCTCGTCGGGCTCGTTGTGATGGTGCTGGTCATGACGCTCGCCGTGCTCTTCCTCATCTGGTACGAGCGGAAGCTCATCGGACGGCTCCAGCAGCGGCTCGGCCCCATGCGGACGGGTCCGTACGGGCTGCTCCAGACCATCGCCGACGCCCTCAAGCTGGTGGCGAAGGAGGACGTGCGGCCCGCGACGGCGGACCGGTGGGTCTTCGAGTTCGCAGTGTTCGCCATCTTCGTGCCCGCGTTTCTCACGTTCATCGCCCTGCCCTTCACGCGAGACTGGGCGATCTCGTTCATGCGCCTGAGCTTGATCTACGTGCTCGCGGTGTCGGGGCTGTCGTTCATCGGGCTGCTCATGGCGGGCTGGGGGTCCGACAACAAGTATGCGCTTCTGGGCGGCATGCGAGCGGCAGCGCAGCTCATCAGCTACGAGATTCCCATCATCCTGGCGGCACTCGCTGTCGTCATCGTGACGGGCACGGCCGACCTGGTCGATATCGTCACGTGGCAGGGCCGGGTGCCGCTCATCGTCTGGCAGCCGCTCGCCTTCTTCATCTTCTTCGTCGCGTCCCTGTCCGAGCTCGAACGCCAGCCGTTCGATATCCCGACGGCGGAGTCGGAGGTGGTGGGCGGCCCGTTCATCGAATACAGCGGTATTCGGTGGTCGATGTTCCAGCTCACGGCGTACGCGAACCTGCTGTCGTACAGCGTGCTGGCGGCGCTGCTCTTCTTCGGCGGATGGGACTGGCCGCTGGGCCGCGACTGGGGACTGTGGTGGCAGACCATTCTCATCGTGGTCAAGACGCTGTTCTTCATCTCGGTGTTCATGTGGGTTCGCGGCACGTTCCCGCGTCTGCGGGTCGACCAGCTGATGGCGTACTGCTGGAAGGCGCTCATCCCGCTGGGGTTTCTGCAAATCTTCCTCAACGGTCTCGTGGTTGTCTATGATTGGCCGGACTGGGTGTATCTGTTCACGTCCGGCGGCGGTCTGGCGCTCGCGTTCTACATCGCCTACGCCGCCGTTCGTGTGAAGGAAGAGCGCCCGCTGGCCCTGGCGAGGAGCGCGGCCTGATGATCGGCGTGTTGCGCGCGATGGGAGTGACGTTCCGGGCGATGCTCCGCAAGCCGGTGACCATCCAGTATCCGGACGTGCACCGGCCGCTGCCCAAGACTGACCGGGCGTTCCCCATCCTGCTCTGGGACCACGAAGTCGACGAACCGTTCTGCACCGGGTGCCACGCCTGCGAGCGCGCCTGTCCCGTGGAGTGCATGACCGTGGTGATGAAGGACAACCCGAAGCACGCCACGGGGGAGAGCAAGCGGCGCAAGATCGTCGATGAGTTCTGGATCGATTACGGCCGGTGCATGCGGTGCAACATCTGCGTCGAGGTGTGCAACTTCGACGCCATCGCCATGAACAACACCTGGGCCGGTCACGAGCTCTCCGCCTACGATCGGACGGACCTCGTGATGGACCTGGGCATGCTGCTCGCGCAACACCGGCAGAAGAAGATCGAACCCTGGGTCGCTGAATGAGCGTCACGCAGATCGTCTTCTACGCCATCGCCGCCGGCGCCATCGGCGGAGGGCTCGGGGTCGTGCTGATGCGCAGCACGGTCTACGCCGCGCTGTTCTTGATTCTGAGCCTGCTGTCGGTCGCGGGGTTCTATCTGCTGCTGGCGACGGAGTTCCTGGCGCTCGTTCAGGTGCTCATCTACGCTGGCGCGGTGACGGTGCTGTTGTTGTTCGCGCTGCTGCTCACGAGAGCGCAGGACGTTCCCGCTGCCCTGGACGGCCCGCAAAAGCCGGTCGCGGTCGTGGCGGCCCTGGCGGTGCTGGGGGTCCTCATCGCCGCGTTCCGGGAGACCGTCTGGCCCAACGACGCCGGGACGGTGGCGGTGATCAGCTTCGAGGCCATCGGCGAGCAGCTCTTCCGGCGCTGGGCGGTGCCCTTCGAGGTGGCCTCGCTGGTGCTTCTCGTTGCCCTGATCGGCGCCATCATTCTCGGCCGGCAGGAGGAGACCGAGTAACCGATGCTGGAAAGCGTGCAGCAGGAGATCCCGCTCGAGCACTTCCTGATCGTCAGCGGGATTCTTTTTTCGCTCGGCGTGTACGGCGTGCTCGCGCGGCGAAACGCCGTCCTCATCCTGATGTCGGTCGAGCTGATGCTGAACGCCGTCGCCATCAATCTGGTGGCGTTCGCGGTCTACACCTCGCCGGACCTGTTCGTCGGCATCATCTTCGCCATCTTCGTCATCACGGTGGCGGCGGCGGAGGTCGGCCTCGCCCTCGCTATCGTGCTGAACGTGTTCCGCCTGCGACGGACGGCCAATGTGGACGAGGTGGACACGCTGAAATGGTGATCGCGCTTCGGGTCGTCGCCGCCCCGCTCGCTCGGGGCGGCTTTGTGTGGAGGTAACGGCGCACGATGCCCGGCATGACGGACGCCTGGTTGCTCCCGCTCTTTCCCGCCGCGGCCTTCGTGATCCTCGTCCTGGCGGGCAAGTACCTGCCGCGAAAGGGCGACTTCATCGCGATCGCGGGCATCGCCGTCTCGTTCCTCCTGGTGTTCCCCATCCTGAAGGACCTGACCGACGCCCTGGCGGAGCATGGCGTCGAAGAGTTCGCCGGCGTCGCCAACAGCGTCCAGTGGTTCGAGGTCCCGGGGAATCTCGAAATCCGCTTCGGCGTCTTCGTGGACCCTATCACCGCGGTAATGCTGGTCGTCGTGACCTTCGTCTCGCTGATGGTGCAGGTGTACTCCCTCGGATACATGAAGGGCGAGCCGCGGTACGGGTGGTTCTACGCCGTGTTGTCGCTGTTCGCGGCTTCGATGCTGTCGCTGGTGCTCGCCGACAACTTCCTGCTGCTCTACTTCAGCTGGGAGCTCGTCGGCATCTGCTCCTTCCTCCTGATCGGGTTCTACAGCGATCGCAGGTCGGCCGCAGAGGCGGCGAAGAAGGCGTTCATCACGACGCGCATCGGCGACGTGGGGCTGCTCACCGGCATCATCATCCTGTTCCGGGAAACGGGCACCTTCGACATCCAGCAGATCTTCCACCAGGTCGAGGCTGGTCAGGTGAACGACACGTGGCTCACCGCGGCGGTCGTGTTGCTCTTCATGGGCGCGGTGGGCAAGTCGGCGCAGTTCCCGCTGCATGTGTGGTTGCCTGACGCGATGGAGGGCCCGACGCCCGTCTCGGCGTTGATTCACGCCGCGACGATGGTGGTCGCGGGCGTGTATCTCGTCGCCCGGGCGCTGCCGCTGTTCGAGGCGGCGTACGGGGCGCCCGAGCTCGTCACCAGCATCGGGCTGGTCACGGTCATCCTGTCGGCCCTCATCGGCCTCACGCAGCGGGACATCAAGCGCGTGGTCGCGTACTCGACGATCAACTCGCTCGGGCTGATGTTCGTGGCGCTGGGCGTCGGCTCGCCGACGGCGGCGATGCTGTACCTGTTCACGCACGGGTTCTTCAAAGCGCTGCTGTTCCTCGGGTCGGGGTCGGTCATCCACGCGACGGAGCGGCAGGAGGTCGACAGCCTCGGCGGCCTCGCGAGGAAGATGCCGATCACGACGTGGACGTTCCTCATCGGAACCCTCGCGATGGCCGGCCTCATCCCGTTCTCGGGCTACTGGGCGAAGGACGAGATCCTCGCCGCCGCCAAAGGCGAGTGGAACCAGCTTCTGCTCGCCGCGCTGGTGGCGACGCTGCCCGTGACGGCGATGTACATGGCGCGGCTGTTCATCCTCACCTTCCTCGGCGAGCCGCGCGACCGGCACGCCTTCGAACACGCGCACGAGTCGCCACCGTCCATGACGGCGCCGTTGCTGGCGCTGGGCGCGCTGGCGGCGGTGAGCGGGTTCGTCGTATTCGATGGTGTCGGGAAGGCGCTGGGCTTCCCGGGCGGGTTCGGCGAGGTCGTGTTCTTCGAGCACCCGCACGAGTACGAGTTCGATGCGCTCATCACGCTCGTCTCCGTGCTCACCGTGGCGGGCGGGCTGGTGGCCTCGTGGTTCATCTGGACGGGCGAGCAGCGCCCGGCGAAGGAGTTCGCGCGGCTGTTCCCTCAGGCGTACCAGGCGTCCTACCGGAAGTTCTACTTCGACGAGATCTACCAGTGGGCCATCGACCACGTGGTGCTGGCGGTCGGCCGCGTGATGGCGTGGTTCGACCGCGTGATCGTGAACGACACGGGCGTGAACGGCACGGCGGAGGCGACGGGCCTCGCGGGGTGGCTGCTGAAGTTCCAGCAGACGGGGAAGCTCCCCAACTACGCGCTCGCCATCATCGTCGGCGTCGTTGCGCTCGCCATCATCGGCCTGGCCATGCGGACGTAGCGAAGGCGGGAAGATGCATAGCGGTGGATTTCTGGTCGCGACCATCGCCGTGCCCCTGCTCGGGGCCGCGGCGCTGATGCTGGTGCCCGGGAGCCAGCGGCAGCTCGTGCGCTGGATCTCGGTGGCCATCGGCTTCGTGCTGTTCTCGCTCTCGACCTACATCTTCTTCGCGTACCAGCTCGACACAGGGAAGCCCTATCAGTTCGAGCTCACGTGGCCGTGGATCGAGAACGTGGGCTTCCTCGACGAAGGCGGCATCAGCCTGCATCTGGGCGTCGACGGCATCGGCGTCGCGATGGTGCTGCTCACGGGCGCGGTCGCGTTTGCCGGGGCGCTGGTGTCGTGGAAGATCGAGGAGCGGAACAAGGATTTCTTCATCCTGTACTGGGTGCTGGTGTCGGGCGTCTACGGCACGTTCCAGGCGCTCGACATGTTCGCGTTCTTCTTCTTCTATGAAGTCGCGGTGCTCCCCATGTATCTGCTCATCGGCGTCTGGGGAGCGTCGTCCATCTTCCCGACCTTCACCCGTACCAAGGAATACAGCGCGATGAAGCTGACGGTGATGCTCGTGGCGGCGAGCATCCTCATCTTCACCGGCATCATCGCGGTCTTCCGTGAGGCGAACATCGGCACCTTCGACCTCGTGAAGCTGTACGAGGTGCAGTTCGACGAGAACTTCCAGAAGGTGGTGTTCCCGCTGTTCATGATCGGGTGCGGCGTGCTGGCCGGCCTGTGGCCGTTCCACACGTGGTCGCCCGACGGCCACGTCGCGGCGCCGACGGCGGTGTCGATGCTCCACGCGGGCGTGCTGATGAAGCTGGGGGCGTTCGGCATCATCCGGCTCGGCATCCAGCTTCTACCCGAAGGGGCGGAGTTCTGGATGCCGGCGCTCGTGGTGCTGGCCACCGTGAACGTGGTCTACGGCGCCATCGCCGCCACGGCGCAGCAGGACTTCAAGTACATGGTCGGGTACTCGAGCGTGAGCCACATGGGGTATGTGCTCCTGGGGCTCGCGACGCTGAACCCAGTGGGCCTGAACGGCGCCGCGTTGCAGATGTTCTCGCACGGGGTGATGACCGGCCTTCTGTTCGCCATGGTGGGCGCTCTGTACGACCAGGCGCACATCCGGGATATGACGCAGTTCGGTGGCCTGGTGCACCGGATGCCCAGATGGGTGGCGTACTTCGTCATCGCCGGCCTGACGTCGGTGGGCCTTCCGGGGCTCTCGGGCTTCGTCGCCGAGTTCAACATCTTCGTGGGGCTGTTCCGGACCTATCCCGCGTTCGGCGCCCTGGGCGTCCTCGCGGCCGCCATCACGGCCGTGTACATCTTCCGGATGTTCGCGCGGGCGTTCTTCGGTCCGTTCAACGAGCGCTGGCATGAGCTGAAGGAGATGACGCCCCTCGAACAGGCGGCCGGCGCCCTGCTGATCGCCATGATCCTGTTCATGGGGCTCTTCCCGAGCCCGTTCGTCGATCGGATTACAGAGACGGTGAGCCACCTGCCGGGAGTGTCATGAACGGCGAACTGAACCTGGACTACTCGCTCCTCATTCCCGAGTTTCTGCTGGCGGGGCTAGCGGCGCTGGTGATGGCCCTCGACCTGTTCGTCCCGCGGTTCCGGAAAGAATGGCTTCCGTACCTCACCGTTGCGGGCCTGCTCGGAGCGCTGGGCGCCTCGCTCGCCTGGGTCGACAAGTACTCGGTCTTCGCGAACATCATCTACGTCGACAACTACACCACGTTCTTCCGGGTGTTCTTCATCGCGACGGCCGCGGCCATCGCGCTCGCCTCGGCCCAGTTCGTCCGGCAGCGCGTCCGGCATCCCGGCGAGTACTACGGGCTCATCGTCCTCTCCACCATCGGTGCCATCTACATGGCCGCGTCCCGGGAGCTCCTGTCCGCGTACATCTCGCTCGAGCTGTTGAGCTTCTGCCTGTACGTCCTCGTGTCCATCACCCGCAGCGACCTGCGGTCGAGCGAGGGCGGGATGAAGTACATGCTGCTCGGGGCGTTCTCCTCGGCCCTGTTCCTCTATGGCATGAGTCTCATCTATGGCATCGCCGGCTCGACGTACTACAGCGACATCGCGACGGCGCTGAGCGCGGACCCGTCCGGCTTCCACTTCGGGCTCATCGTGTCCCTCGTGCTCATCGTGACGGGCCTCGGGTTCAAGGTGGCGGCCGTCCCGTTCCACATGTGGACGCCGGACGCGTACGAAGGGGCGCCGATGCCCATCACGGCGTATCTCTCCGCGACGTCGAAAGCGGCAGGCTTCGCGTTCATCCTCCGGTTCTTCGCCGCGGGGCTGCTCCCCGTGATCGACGACTGGGACTGGATGATCGCCGGGCTCTCGGCGGCGACGATCGTTCTGGGGAACCTGGTCGCGCTGCAACAGAAGAACATCAAGCGGCTGCTGGCGTACTCCTCCATCAGCCAGGTCGGGTACATGCTCATGGGCGTCGCCGCGCTGACGCCGGTGACTGCGAGCGCGATCGTGCTGCACATGACGGGGTACGTCATCACGAACGTGGCCGCGTTCACCGCGATCATCGCGTGGCACGTCATCACCGGGAAAGAGGACATCGCCGACTTCCGGGGCATGGCGGAGCGGGCGCCGTTGCTGGCCGCGGTGCTGGCGGGCTCGCTCTTCTCGCTGGCCGGGATGCCGCTCTTTGCCGGGTTCCTGACCAAGTTCGTGCTGTTCCAGGCGACGGCGGAAGAAGGGTACCTGTGGCTGGCGGTCATCGGCATCGTGATGAGCGTGGTGTCGCTCTACTACTATCTGCAGGTCATCAAGCAGCTCTACATCGTCCAGCCGGAAGCGCCCGGGCGGGTCGCCGTTCCGTTGAGCGTCAACGGGCTCGCGGCGGGTCTCGCGGTGGCGATGATGTATGTCGGGCTGTATCCGCGGCACCTGTTCGAGCTGGTCGAGAACGCGACGAGCTTTTTGTTCGCGTAGCATGGCCGCCGCGTCCAACGTCACGAGGTTCGGTTGCAAAGGGCGTTCGATAGGTCTACGCTTTGCCCTATCGAGCCGCAGGCTTTTGTAGGAAGGGGGGGTCACCTATGTTCGAAAGACGCCACGGATGGCGCGCCGCGCTGCTGGGCGCGGTGGCGCTCGCGGCCCTCGCCGCCGCAGCCGCGTGCGGCGGCGGTGAGGAGGAGGAGGCGCCGACCGCAACGGCGGGCCCGGAGACGCCTCAGGCGACGCAACCGCCGACGGGCGAGCGGGAGCGCCGGCAGGGCGGCGAGCTGACCGTGCACGGGTTCGAGTTCCAATCGCTCGACCCGCATTTCTCGAGCTTCGCCCAGGACATCTCGCTCCACCGGATGATCTGGCGCGGGCTGTACTCGATGGACAAGAACAACGTCCCTCAGCCCGCGATGGCCGCCGACCTGCCGGAGATCTCCGAGGACGGGACGACGTACACCATCAAGCTGAAGGAAGGCCTGAAATGGTCGGACGGCGAGCCGCTCACGGCCGCTGACTTCGAGTACGGCATCAAGCGGACCTGCAACCCGGAAAACGCGGGCGAGTATCAGTACGTCCTCACGAACCTGGTGGGGTGCGACGCCCACTTCAGCAACGAAGCGGGATTCGACCAGGCTTTCGAGGACGCCATCGGCGTGAAGGCGCTGGACGACACGACGCTGGAGATCAAGCTGCAGCAGCCGCAGCCCACGTTCACCATCATCCTGTCGCTGTGGATGACGTTCCCGGCGCCGAAGCACCTGTTCCAGACGACGAGCGACCCGTGGCCGACGGACCCGTCGAAGCTCGCCTACAATGGGCCGTACATCCTGCAGGAGTACGTGCAGCAGGACCACGTGACGCTGGTGCCGAACCCGAACTGGGCGGGTGAGATCAAGCCGACGCTGGACAAGCTGACCATCCGGTTCATCGACGACGCCGCCGTCGCGGTCAACGCGTACCGCGCGGGCGAGCTCGACGAGTCCGAGGTGGACACGACGCAGCTCAAGAGCATCGTCCAGGAGTTCCCGGACGAGTACTTCAAGCAGCTCCAGCCGTCGACGCGGGGCCTCGAGATGCAGCTCGCGGACCCGACGCTCGCGAACAAGGAGGTGCGCCTCGCCTTGGCGCGGGCTATCGACCGCGAGCGGCTCAACGAAGTCGTGGTGCAGGGCGCGAACGAGCCCACCACAAGCTGGATCCCCGAGGTCACCTCGGGTGTGCCGATCGGGACGTACGACGACGTCATCGGCTTCGACCCCGAGGCCGCGCGGCAGCACCTGGCGAACGCCGGGTACCCGAACGGCCAGGGTTTCCCGAAGCTGACGATCCTGGTGGGCGACTCGCCGGCGGCGCGCGCCACGGCTGAGTTCCTGCAGCAGAACTTCAAGGAAGTGCTGAACATCGACACCGACATCGAGGTGGTCGACTCGGCGACGCGGTCGCAGCGGTTCACGAACGGCCAGTTCCAGCTCTTCCCGGGCGGCTGGATTCAGGACTACCCGGACCCGGAGAACTGGATCCTCGGCCTGTTCGACACCGGGGGAACGCTGAACAACTACAACTGCAGCATGCCCGAGATCGACGCGCTGGTGGAGAAGGCGCGGTTCAACACCAACAATGAGGAGCGGCTGCAGCAGTACCGCGAGATCGAGCGCCTGATCATCGAGAACGTGTGCGGTATCGCCCCGTACTGGCACGAGAACAACCACTGGCTCATCAAGCCGTACGTGGTGGGGATGCGCGAGAACAGCTCCGGTCAGGACGCCGTCCAGCCCGGCGACTGGATCGCCGAAGCGTGGGGCCAAGCCGCCGAATAGCGAGGCGCTCGCGAGGAGTGAAGCCGACGGGGGTCTCCGGCTCCATGGGAGACCCCCGTCGCTTCCTCAGTCGGCGCGCTCTAGCGTACGCTACGTCGTGAGGGTGCGATGTTCGCCTACATTGTGCGGCGTCTCCTGTGGATGATTCCGCTCCTCTGGGCGGTCGCCACGGTGACGTTCCTGCTTATGCACGCCGTCCCCGGCGGACCGTTCGACCGCGAGAAGGAGGTGCCGCCGTCGGTCCGCCGCAACCTCGAGGCGCGATACGGCCTCGACAAGCCGCTGTACGAGCAGTACGGCGACTACCTGTGGGGGCTGCTGCGCGGCGACCTGGGCATCTCCTACCGCAACAACCGTGAGGTGTCGTCCATCATCCGCGAAGGGTTCAGCGTGAGCTTTCAGGTCGGACTCTTCGCGTTCGTCTTCGCGACCGGCGTGGGGATGACGCTCGGCATCGTCTCTGCCCTGAACCGGAACGGCATCATGGACTACGTCGGCGTCTTTTTCGCCACCGCCGGGGCGGCGATGCCGAACTTCATCCTCGCGACGTTCCTCGTGATCATCTTTTCAGTCCAGCTCGGCTGGTTCGACGTGCTCGGGTGGGAGCTGGGCAATTACAGGAAGATGGTGCTGCCGGTGGTCTCGCTGGCGACGCTGCCCGCCGCGTACATCGCGCGGGTCACGCGGGCCAGCATGATCGAGGTGTTGCAGCAGGACTACATCCGCACCGCGCGCTCGAAAGGGCTTCGCGAGACGACGATCGTCGTCCGACACGCGGTCAAGAACGCCATGATCCCGGTGCTGACGGTGCTGGGCCCTATCTTCGCCATCCTCGTCACCGGGTCGTTCATCATCGAGCGCACGTTCCAGATCAACGGCATCGGCCGGCGGTTCGTCGACGGCGTTTTCGTGCGCGACTACGGCATCATCATGGGGACGACGCTCTTCTACGCCGCCGTCGTCGCCGTCGCGAACCTGGTCGTCGATATCCTGTACGCGTACGTCGACCCGAGGATCCGGTACTGAGATGGCAGAGGCGCAGGCGCTGGCACTCGGGGACGAATGGCAGGCGCTGGAAGCCCGCCCTATGCGCGGGCTGTGGTCCGACGCATTCCTCCGCCTTCGGAAGAACCGCCTGGCCATCGCGTCCCTGGTCGTGCTCATCGCTGTGGGAGCGCTGGCCGTCGCCGGGAACTACGTCCACGCGGTGCAGCGATACGACCCGGCGTTCCAGGACTACGACGCCGTTCACCAGGGCCCATCCATCGACCACTTCTTCGGGACGGACAACCTCGGCCGGGACAACTGGGCCCGCGTCCTCCAGGGCGCGCTCATCTCCCTGCAGATCGGGCTCGGTGTGCAGGTGCTCGTGCTGATCGTGGGCATCATCGTAGGTGGAACGGCCGCGCTCACCGGGAGGACCGGCGACAACATCCTGATGCGAATCACAGACCTGGCGTACGCGTTCCCGGATCTGCTGTTCATCATCCTGCTGCGGGCGGTGCTCACGGGACGCGACTGGCCTATTCTGGGCAACGACCGCCTCCAGATGATCATCGCCATCGGGTTCGTCGGTTGGGTGACGGTTGCGCGGTTGGTGCGGGGTCAGATGCTCTCGCTGGCCGAACGGGACTTCGTCATCGCGGCCCGCGCGCTGGGGGCGAGCCGGGCGCGCATCGTCTTTCAGCACATGCTTCCGAACACCCTGGGGCCCGTTATCGTCGCCATCACGTTCGGGATTCCGACGGCCATCTTCGCGGAGGCCGTCCTCGGGTTCATCGGTTTCGGCCTGCCGCCGCCGACGGCGAGCCTGGGACGCCTCATCGCCGACGGTTACACCTACATCCAGACCAACATCTGGATTGCGGTGTTCCCGGCGTCCACCATCGCCGTGCTCATGCTGTGCTTCACCTTTTTGGGCGACGGCCTCCGGGACGCGCTGGATCCGCGGCTCCGCTGATCGGGCTGCGGCCCTCCCTCTTTAGGGGAGTTCGCTCCCAGGAGTAAGCTGGATCGCGGAAGTGGCCATCGCGAGGGCGAGACGATACTCGCCGGTATGCGATCGGTCACGCCTGTCACTACTCGCCCGCAGGGGGCCCCCAAGGAGGAACGCATGCGCATTGGAGTGCTCACCGGCGGAGGCGACTGCCCCGGCTTGAACGCGGCCATTCGCGCCGTGGCGCAGCGGGGCTGGGCGTATGGCGACGACGTCTTCGGCGTGCGTCACGGCTGGGCCGGGCTGCTCGGCGACGGAGACGTGTACGAGCTCACGGTCGATGACATCCGCGGCATCTTGCACGTGGGCGGCACCGTACTGGGAACGTCCCGCACGAACCCGGCGCGCAGCGAGCAGGAGATGGCGCAGGTGTTCGAGAACATGCGCCGCTACCAGCTCGACGCCCTCGTCGCCATCGGGGGAGATGACACCCTCGGCGTCGCGGCGAAGCTGCACGAGGCGGGCCTGCGCGTCGTCGGCATCCCTAAGACCATCGACAACGACCTGCCGTTCACGGACGCCTGCATCGGGTTCGACACCGCGACGCAGGTGATCGCCGAAGCGCTCGACCGGCTGCACACGACCGCGAGCTCGCATCATCGCGTGATGGTCGTGGAGGTGATGGGCCGCGACGTGGGGTGGCTCGCCGTCGTGGGCGGGATGGCCGGCGGCGCCGATTTCATCGCCATCCCCGAGGAGCCGGTCACGCTGGAAGACATCTGCGAGCACGTGCGGCGGCGCTTCCGGGGCCGGCGGTTCAGCGTCATCGTGGTGGCCGAAGGCGCGCAGATCGAGGGCCTCGAGACCCGGCAGGTGGAGTCGGGGCCCGTGGACCAGTTCGGGCACGTCCGGCTGGCGGAACGCGGCATCGGACAGCGGCTCGCGGACGAGATCGAGGCGCGCACCGGCATCGAGGCGAGGGTCACGGTGTTGGGGCACGTCCAGCGGGGCGGTTCGCCCAGCGTGCGCGACCGGGTCATAGGGATGCGCTTCGGCGTCGCGGCCGTCGACTTCCTCCACGCGGGCAACGTGGGCACGATGACGGCGCTCCAGGGGAATGACATCGTGCCGGTGCCCCTGAGCGAGGTCGTCGGCAAGACCCACACCGTGAGCCGCGAGCTCTACGCGATGGCGCGGGAGTTCTTCATCCCCGCCAGCATGGCCCGGTTCCAGTGAGCCTCTGGGCGGTCACGTCACCTCGAGGCGACTGCCGTCGGGTTCTTTGATCACCCGGACGCGGGCGGGCAGCCGCTCAGCCAGCTCTTCCACGTGGGTGATGACGCCGACGAGCCGTTCCTCGGAGCGCAGCGCGTCAAGGGCGCGACCGGCGACCTCGAGCGTCTCGGCGTCCAGAGCGCCGAAGCCTTCGTCGAGGAACAAACTCTCCAATTTCGTGTCCTGACCCGCCGCGAGCTCCGGGATGCGCTCCGCAAGGGCGAGGGCGAGAGCGAGCGACGCGAGGAACGTCTCCCCTCCGGAGAGCGTCTTCACCGATCGACGTTCGCCCGCGTTCCAGTGGTCGATGACGGCGAACTCCTGCTTCTCCACGTCGAGGGTGTATCGTCCGCCCGAGAGAAACGACAGCCGCTCGCTTCCGTCGGCTGCGAGGGCTCGCAGCGCCTCCTCGCGGATGAACGCCGGAAGACGGTCGGCGCGCAGGTGGTACGCGAGTTCGCGGGCGGTCCGAGCGCGGGTTGCGAGGGCGCGCTCCTCCTCCCGTAGCCGTCCGGCCTGCTCGATCGCTTCGTGGATGACCTCGGCCTGGGTTTCGAGGGTGGCGACTCGGACCCGAAGGGTCTCCAGCGCTTCCCGGGCTTCGTCGAGCTCCGCTTTCAAACGACCCGCGAGCTCACTTTCGTCGGCGAGCAGGTTCTTCAACTCGCTCCGGCCACGTTGTTCGATCCAGGCCGCGACTCGCTCCCGGGCGTTTAGGAGGGCTTCGGTAGCGGACGCCACGTCGCGCTCGGCGCGGGCCAGCGCCTCTCGGGCCTCCGCGAGCTGGCCCCTCCAGCCTTCGAGATGCTTTTCGCCTTCGTTCAGCGCCCGCTCCGCTTCCGCGCGCTTTCGCTCCAGGCGCTCCCGCTCGGCGTTCCGTCGCTGTTGCTCCTCTAGCGCCTCGCGCAGAGCCTCAAGGTCGACGGCGTCGGCGCGCTCCGGGCCCAGGAGCTCAGCGAGACTCGCCCGCTCGCGCTCGGCGCGCTCGCGCGCTTCCTCGAGGCGCTCGCGAGCGCCGTCGAGCTTGAGGCGGGTGTCCGCCGTCTGCCGTGAGGCCTTCTCGTGCTCCGCTCGCGCCCGCTTCGCTGCGGCCTCCGCCTGATTCAGCGCGCGCTGGGCGGCGGTCAGATGCGAGACCGCGACCTCGGGGAGGCGTTCGACAGGCTGTCCGCACACCGGGCACGGGTCGCCCGGCTTCAGTCCCGACCGGAGGGTGAGCGCGAGGTCGTGGCGCTTCGCTTCTTCGAGGGCCTCGCGGGCGGCCTCGACCTCGTGTTCGGCGCGTTCGGCGGCCTCTCGCGCGTCTCGCTCTGCCGCTTCGTCCTCGGCCAGCTTGGCTTCGCCCTTTGCCACCTGGTCCCGCCATCGGCGTTCGTCCTCTCGCGCATCCTCGAGCGCCTTCGCGACGGCTTCGGCTCTGATGAGCCGCTGATGTTCCTCGGGGTCGTACTGGACGGCCGCCAGCTCCTTCCGGACGCGGTCGAGTTCCTCACGGAGCGGCGCCAGAGCCTTCGCGGCGACCTCCACCTCCGCTTCGAGCTTGGCGACCCGGGAGTGCGCCTCCTCCCGCCGACGTTCAGCTTCTGCGTGACCCTCGCTCGCGCGGAGCAGTGCGTCCGCCAGGCCGAGGCCGGCCTCGAGTTGGCGGCACAGCGCTTCACTGGAGGAGAGCGACGCCCTGGCGTCTTCGAGGCTCCTGCGCAGCTCCTCGGCCCGCTCAGGGGTGGCGTCGGCGTACGTCGTCTCGAGCTGCTGGCGAATGAACCTGGCCTGCTCGTCGCAACGGCGCTCCTCCTGGCTCGCGCGCTGTTGGAGCCGCGAGAAAAGCTCGAGGGACAGGAGCTGGTCCAGAATCTGACGGCGCTCCTCCGGCTTCCCCGACAGGAACCGGTGGAACTCGTTCTGCGGGAGCACGACCGACTTCGTGAACGCGTCGAAGTCGAGACCGACGATGCGGGCGATGCGGGCGTTGACCTGCGAGACCCGGTTCTCGAGCGGCAGCCACTCGCCGTCGCGAAGCTCCTCCAGTTGCGTCTGGGCCGGGCTCTTCTCGCCGGTCGTGCGGACGACCCGGTACACGCCGTTGCCCACCTCGAACTCGAGCGCGACCAGCATCCGAGGCCGGTCGGTGCCCTGGTCGAGCGAGATGAACGCCTTCACGTCGTCGCCGACCCGGTAGATGCGTCCGTACAGGGCATAGGTGAGGGCATCGACGATGGAGGACTTGCCGGCGCCCGTCGGGCCCGAGATGGCGAACAGGTCGAGCTGGGTGAAGTCGAGCTCCTGGCGACGCTTGTACGGCCCGAACCCCTCGAGGACCAACCGGCGGGGCCTCACCGGCTTCCCTCCGCGGAGACGTCTTCATCGAGCAGCTCTGTGAAGAGGTCGGCCAGCTCCTTGGTGAGCTCAACGCCCTGGGTCTGCTCGAAGTAGCGCTGAAACATCTGGAGCGGCGTCATGCCCCGCATCGACGCGGCGGGCGACGGCGTTTCGCCGCCTTCGGGCGCGAGGCTCTGGATGTCCACGGCGTTCGGCAGGAACTCGCGCACCTGGGCGGCGAGCGCGGGCACCGGCGCCGGGAGGTCCACCCGGACGCGGAGGAAGTCGTCGCCGAAGGAATCCGCCTGCGCCCGTAGCTCGTCGAGCGTCCCCCGGACCTCGCGGAGCCGCCGTCCGCTGGAGATCGGGATGTGGCGCACGTCGGGCGGGCGCCCGGGCTTCGCGTCGAAGACGATGACCTCCTTCTGCTGGTCGCGCTCTCCGAAGTCGAGCTGGAGCAGCGAACCCGCGTAGTACGTGTGGCGGCAGGGCGAGGCGCCGATGGACTGGGGACGGTGGAGGTGGCCCAACGCGACATAATCAGCCGTCGCCGGCAACGCCTGCGGCACGACGGCGTACGTCTGCGTCAGGTGAATCGGGCGCTCGCCGCCCTCCGGGCCCACGAGGGCGTCGTGGATGAACAGGTGCGCCATCAGGATGTTCACAGTGTCGGCACGGAAGCGGGAAGGGAAGAGCCCGATGGCCGTCGCCAGGCGCTCGGCGTACTGTGTGTACGGCGTGGCCCTTTCGGGCGACGCCACCTCCTCGAACAGCACCGCCTGACGTTCGGGTACCCACGGAAGCGCCGCCACGACGGCCGCTTCACCGTCGCGCCCGGTGACGACGACGCAGCCGCCCTCGTTGGGGTGGGAGGCTTCTCCGCGCACGTGGATGTCGAGCATCTCGAGCACGCGCGCGACGGCGCTGAGACGCCGCGGGTGATCGTGGTTGCCCGCGATCACCACCGCCTTGATGCCCGCGCCCCGCAGCTCCCGGAAGAAGTCGTACACGATACGCTCGGCTTCGGGCGGCGGCGTCGAGGCGTCGTACACATCGCCGGCGACCAGCACGCAGTCCACGGCTTCGCGGCGCGCGATGTCGAGCACTTCCGCCAGGGCCGCCCGGCATTCGTCGTCGCGGTTCCGGTTACGCAGGGGCTTGCCGATATGCCAGTCGGCGGTGTGCAGGAACCTCATGACCGCTCATCCGAAGATGCGCGCAGTGTGGGATCGTCGATCGTCGACCTCGCTTCGGCGCGTGGCCCAGCAGGGGAACGGGAACTGCACGAGAAGGGCCACCGGGATCTCGGGCTGGAGCAGGAACATGGTGCCGGGCTTGAGGACCGCCGACCGCGCGCGGGCCGCCTGCGTGAGAAACCCGTACTCGCCCCGCTGCGCCTCCGCGGCGTCCAACCGTCCGACGACGCGGAACGACGCGTTGGCGACTACCCGGCGCTCGATCTCGCTGGCGGTCTGCTGCGCGCCGATCAGGACGACGCCCATCGACCGCCCGCGCTCGGCGATGTCGAGCACCACTTCCTTGATGGGCGACCATCCCTCGCGAGGCGCGTACTTGTTCAGCTCGTCGAGCACCAGGAACACCAGCGGCTCCGCCGCGCCGGTGCGCTCCTTCTCCTCCATGAGCCGCTTGACCACGACGCCGACCACGAAGCGCTTCGCCCGGTCGTGCAGGTTGTGGAGGTCGATGACGTTGACCTGGCGCTCGCGCCAGTCGATGCGGTGCCGGTCGGCGATCTCCTGGGGCTCGGCGCGGATCAAGTGCCCGCAGGTGGCGACGGCCGCTTCGAGGCGGCGGGCGAAGGCGTTGTACGTCGCCTGGGCGATGTTCTTCGTGAACATGTCCTGGTTCACGGCGATGAATTCGGCCAGCTCGGCGAAGCGCGTGAACCGGGCCTCTCCGATCTGCACATAGCCTGCGTCGGGTGGCGTCGCGATGGCCGCGAGCTCGAGCGCGCGCTCGACCTGCATTACGGCGAAGGCGATCTGGCTGGCCTCGGTGTCGGCCTCGGCGAAGAGAAAGCGCAGCAGCCGCTGTTCGCAGAACTCGCGCAGGGTCCAGTAGAAGGGCGTGACGTCGGCCTGCCGGCTCCCGGTGTCGGGCGCGGGTTCGGGCGCGTCCCGGCGCACGGGCGCCCAGAGCCCGACGCTGGCGAAGGGCTCGGCGGGCAGGCCGAGCGCCTCGTAGCGCTGCCGCTCGTCGCGCGAAAGGTTGCGGTTGGGCTTGTCCAGCCACAGTAGGTCCTCGCCCTTCACGTTGAAGACGATGGCCCGCGTGTTCGAACGCCGCGGCCCGAGCGCGTCGGAGTGAAACAGCGAGAACAGCAAAAACAGCGCGTACGACGTCTTCGTCGCGACGCCGGACACGCCGGAGATGTTCACGTGGGCGCCCCGGCTCCCATCGAGAAACTCGAGGTTCCCGTAGACCGGTTGGCCGTCCCGCGACAGGCCTGCGATAAAGCGTCGCGGCATGCCATCGAAGTACAGCGCCGCGTCCCGGTCCGCGCCGGACGCTCGGGCGACGGGCAGGCCCGGCGTCGGGGGTACGAAGATCTCGGGCTCGACGCGCGTCACGGACACATGCGCCGCCGAAGCGACGTCCGCGGGCAGGATACCGTCGGCGACCCGGAAGACGTCGGAGTCGTACTGCGCGCCTTCGAATCGCGACCGCACGAGGTCGACGACACCGTAGTGGCGGACCTGCGTGCCGTCCGGGAGCTCCGTCACCACGGCGACGACGTCGTCGAGCTGGAGATACTGGTCCGGGCCGATGCCCACCCAGAACTCGAGAGGATGCGCGTCCTCGGTGCCGATGACTCTTCCCACCGCGTTCATGCGCTGGCTGCCCTCGTGAGATACGCCTCGATGGCCCGCCGGACGAAGGCGGGATCGCCCAGCGTGCGCCGGAGCTGCCGCTCGAGGCCGGCGATCGGGACCAGATTCTGCGGCGCTCGGGCGTCCCAGTAGGGAGGCCCCGCGAAGGCGGGAAGCAGTCCGGCCGTGCGGTCGGCGAGCTCGACCGTCTCCTCGAGCGATACGCCGTCGGCCATCGTCTCCACGCGGACGATGCCCGACAGCGCATGATCCGACGGCCCCCCCGTACCCAGGCGGACGAACCAGGAGTACACCGGGCGGTCGCGCTCGATGAGGAAGACGGGCGAACGCTCACCGGGACGCAGGGCCGCGAGGCACCCCAACTTCGCCACGTCGACGTACAGCGTGTGCATGGTCTTGACGACACCCACGACGTGTCCCTTCGGCCTGCGCTGAAAGCGCAGCGGGCCGTCGGCGATGACCAGCGGCACGCCCGCTTCGGTGAGCTCGTAGCCCAGGTCGCGCTCGGCGTCCTGGCGCAGCCGATGGAGCTCCCGCGCGGGGGCGTCGGCGCCGCTCTCGCCGCACGGCGACGCGACGTAGCGGAGGCGGACCGCTCCGCATGCGATGTCGACGTCGTCCTCGCGCGCGCCGTCGCTCAGGGTGAGCGCGCGCTGCGGCGGGCTGAGCTGCGTCGTCACGCCGCCCGGCTCGCAGATCGCCGCGCCGACGGCGTACGCGACGAACGCGCCGTAGACCAGCCGCTCGCCGTCGTCGGCGAGCACGCGCGCCTCGACGTGCTGGGCTCCATCGACGAAGGCGATGACCTCCGGACGTTGGACGCGGCCGACGCGCCGCGGCGACCACTCGCGCGTCTCCACCTCGAGGTCGACCGACGGCGGCGTCAGCCGGTCGTCGATCTGGACGGAGGGGTCGTACTCGACAGGCCTCGGATCCAGACGAAGGTTCAGTCGCACGCTGACTTCCCGGCACGACGCTGGAACGGATGTTTCGACGGATCATAGCCCCCGGTCGTCTCCGATACAACCCCGGCGGGCTCCAGTGTCTTGATCGCCGTTGGTGGGCGGGTTGCGGAATTGGCGGGTAGATCGCGAGT
>JBBING010000031.1:0-25029 GCA_037444005.1 Chloroflexota bacterium | reverse complement strand
CTGATTCTGAGGCAACGCTCCCCGTTCGGTAACCCTTTCAATGAGGCAGATCGCGACGTAGTCTTCCACGCCCTGTGCGTCTACACTGCGTTCCGCGCGGCGGAGCGAGCCGCCGGGCGCGGGAGGGACGTGTCATGGGCAGGCTGGACGGCAAGGTCGTCGTGGTGACCGGCGCGAGCCGCGGCATCGGGGCCGCGATCGCACGGACGCTGGCCGCGGAAGGCGGCCGCATGGTGTGCGCGGCGCGGACGCTCCGCGAGGGCGAGCATCCCCTCGAGGGGTCGCTCGAGCGCACGGTGGAGGACATCCGGGCCTCGGGAGGCGAGGCGACACCGGTGGCCGTCGACATCTCGAAGCCGGAGGAATGCGAGCGCTTGATCGTCGAGGCCCGCAAGACCTACGGGCCGGTCGACGTGCTGGTCAACAACGCGGCGCTCACGTATTTCATCCCGGTGAAGGATTATCCGCTCAACAAGTGGCTCCGCTCGTGGGCGGTGAACTTCCACGCGCCGTTCATCCTGAGCCAGCTCGCGCTCCAGGACATGATTCCCCGGCGTAGCGGCAGCATCGTCAACATCTCCTCGGCCGCGGCCATCGGGCCGGGACGCGGGCCGTACCGGGACGCGCCGATGGGCATCGGCGGGACCAGCTACGGCGCCGAGAAGGCGGCCCTCGAGCGCTTCACCCAGGGGCTCGCGGCCGAGGTGTATCAGTACGGCGTCTCCGTCACGTGCGTTTCGCCGTCGCAGGTCGTGCCGACGCCGGGGACCGTGTTCCACCGTCTGGTCCGTGGCCTCGACGACCCGCGCGGCGAGCCGCCGGAGCTCATGGCGAAGGCGGTGCTGCTGCTGGCGACGGAGCCTCTCGACCGCGTCACCGGCAGGGTCACGTACAGCCAACAGATCCTGAAGGAGTTCGGCTGGATCGAGGAAGCCCGAGGGACGGGCGTCGATCCCGAGCGTCCGGGATCGGGGTACAGCCAGATCTAGGCGGCGCGCCTGTTCCGAAGGGCCTGCTGGAGCGCGCCGCGAGCGGCCAGCGCCAGTAGCGCCCGGACGACCCTGGGGCTGAACTGCGTGCCCGCGTGCCGGGCGATCTCGGAGACGGCATCCTCGAGCGAGCGGGCCCGGCGGTATGCGCGGTCGCTCGTGATGGCGTCGAGGGAATCGGCGACGGCGACGATGGCGGCGGCCTCCGGGATCTCGTCGCCTGCGAGACCGTCGGGATAGCCGGTCCCGTCCCAGCGCTCGTGATGGTGACGCGCGACGACGGCCGCGAGCCGGAAGTCCGGGGCTCCCCCGAGGAGCTCGCTCCCCCAGATGGTGTGCTGCTGGATGAGGCGGCGTTCGACGGGTGTGAGGGGTCCCCGTCGGGCGAGCACCAGATCGGGCACGCGAACCTTCCCGATGTCGTGCAACGCCGCCGCCAGCCCCAGCTCGTGGGCCTCTACCCGCGAGTATCCGAGCTCGCGCGCCAGGAGTTCGGCCACAGTCCGAATATTGTGCAAGTGCAGGCCCGTCACCTGGTCGCGGGCCTCGGCGACGGAGGCCAGCATCATGACGGTCTGCTCCCGAAGCTCCGCGTTGCGGCGCGAGGCCGCGCGCAGGCCGTCCATCAGCCGTTCGGCGTGGAACATCGCGACGACGCCCTCGGCGACGGTGCGCAGTAGCCGCAGCGCCGCGTCGTCGAAGGCGCGAGGGCGCAGGCTGCCTACCGAAAGCACACCCGAGAGCTCGCCCCGCCACGTGAGGGGAATGGTCGCCGCGGAGCGGACGCCCCCGGCCGCGAGAATCTGACGCTGCCGGTCCGACAACCGTGGGTCGCGGGCGGGGTCGTCGAACACGACTGGCCTTCGCGTCCGGCGAAGCTCGTCCATGATCGGCCCGCCCGGCTCCGTGGTCCATGCGCTCACGAGCGCAGGATCGAACGTCGCCGCCGCGCTCCGAGCGATGGGGCGGTCGCTCTGCGGGTCCCACCAGTAAATGTCGATGGCCTCCATGCCGGTGATGGCGATAAGCTGGCGTGTCACCAGGTCGAGCTTGTCCTGGAGGGGGCCCTGCGCCGTCAGCAGGCGCACGATGGTCTCGGCCAGCCGCGTCGCCGACGCTCCGTCGAGCGGTCGGCGGGCGAAGGGGACGACGTCGCCGGAGGCGCTGCGCAGCGTCGGCTCTTCCACGATGTACAGGGCCGCGGAAGCGTTCCGGTCGTCTGCGAGGCCCTGCGGAAAGACCGTCGCGGCCACGGTCGAGCCGTCACGGCGGACGAGCGTGCAGCGGAAGGATCTCGAACGTGTAGACCTTTGCGCCGCCCGCAGCCAGACGCGCATGCTGCGGCGATCACGGGCCAGCAGGCAGGGAAACGGCCTCCCGATCGCTTCAGCCGGCGCCCAGCCGGTAAGGCGGGCTGCCGCCTCGTTCCAGAACGTCACGACGCCGTCGGAATCGACGACGACGATGGCGACCGGCGCGTGGGCGACGAGGTCGCGCCATGACGTCCTTGCGCGTCGTGGTCGAAGCTCCGCGGTTGCGCCGGCGACGCCCATCTCCACAGAGGTATCGGCCGTCTGACGCGGCGGGTGAAGCGATGGTTACCGGAGGCTCTTCGGGAAGCGCGTCGTAAAGTCGAGCACGCGCCACGACCGGGGCCGGATGCGGATGCGCACTTGCCGCTGGACTCGCTCCCGCATGCGCGAGAGGTACGCTTCCGCCAGGGGCCCGAGGAAGCGCGTCACGATCTCGGGGTACTCGGGCGCCATACCGTCCATCTCTTCGAGCACGGCGTCGCCTTGGACGAGCAGGACGTGGTAGGGCGCCGACGAGGTGTCGATGGTGAACGCCACCTTGGGCCGCCGGGCGAGACGCCGCACCTTGTCCGCGCGGGGTCCAGTCACGACCACGAACTCGCCGTCGGCATACCGCCACCAGACGGGCACGACGTACGGCTGGTCGTGGGGGCCGACGTACGCGAGGCGCATCAGGTTCGCGCTCTCGATGAGCTCGCGGGCGACGGGGTCGTCTTCCAGGCGCATAGCGTCGCCATCGTACCCTGCGAAGCGCCGAAGGGGAACCGCTCGGAGTGCTCAGCCGCCGGCGAGACCGAGGTCCTGGTCCTTGTACTGGAGCTCGTACAGGCGATAGTAGACGCCGCGGCGGGCCAGGAGCTCGGCGTGGGTCCCCGTTTCGGCGACGCGGCCCCTGTGCAGCACGATGATGCGGTCGACGTGGCGAATGGTGTTCAGGCGGTGGGCGATGATGATGGACGTGCGGCTCGCGGTCACCCGGCGGATGCTTTCCTGAATCGACGCCTCCGTCTCGGGATCGATGCTGGCGGTGGCTTCGTCCATCACCAGCACGATCTCGGGGTCGAAGGCGGCGACGCGCGCGAGCGCGAGGAGCTGCTTCTGCCCGGTCGAGAGGTTGGCGCCCCGTTCGGCGAGCACGGTGTCGTAACCGTTGCGCATCTTCATGATGAAGGCGTCGGCCCCTACGAGCCTCGCCGCCGCCCGGACTCGCTCGGGGGAGATGGAGGTGTCCCGCAGGCGGATGTTCTCCTGTACGGTGTCGGTGAACAGGAATGGGTCTTGTAGCACGACGCCGACGTGGCGGCGGAGCTCTCGCTGCGGGACGGCGGTGATAGGCACGCCGTCGACGAGGATCTCGCCGCGCTGCACGTCGTAGAACCGGCTTAGGAGGCTCATCAGCGTCGACTTGCCGGCCCCGGTGGCGCCCACGATGGCGACCTTCTCGCCCGGGGCGATGGTGAACGACACGTCCTGGAGCACCCAGTGCTCGTTCTCGTACGCGAACCAGACGTTGCGGAACTCGATCTGGCCCCGGACGCGCTCCAGATGCACGGGGGCGGGCGGGTCGACCACCTCCTCGGGTTCGTCGAGGACGCCGAAGATGCGCTCGGAGGACGCCATCGCCTGCTGAAGGGTGGTGTACCGATCCGAGAGATCGCGAATGGGCCAGTAGAAGCGCTGCATGTACTGGATGAAGGCGACGAGTGTCCCGAGCGAGAGCGCCTCCTGCACGACGCGTCCGCCGCCGTACCAGAGGATGGTCCCCGTTGTGACCGCGCCGAAGAGCACGACGGTGGGTTCGAAGATGGCGTACCAGCCGAGCACCCGCAGGTTGGCGTCGAGCAGGCCGCGGTTCCGTTCGTCGAAACGCCGCAGGTTCTCCCGCTGGCGGTTGAAGAGCTGCACCACCGCCATGCCCGAGATGTTCTCGTTGAGGTAGGCGTTGATGCGGGCCAGCCACGACCGCTGCTCCCGGTAGCCGTCGCGCTGCGTAAAGGCGAAGTACCGGACCGCGAGGATCAGCGGCGGGAGGAACAGATACATCACGAGCGCGAGCCGCCAGTCGAGCACGGCCAGCACGACGACGATGGCGCCGATCATCAGGAGGTTGGACAGCGTCTCGACGACTCCCTGCGACAGCACGCGCTCGAGAGTCGCGATGTCGTTCGTCAGTCTCGTGACGAGGCGGCCCACGGGATTGCGGTCGAAGAAGGCGATGGCCATTCGCTGCAGATGCGCGAAGAGCTGCAGGCGCATGTCCATCATCGCCCGCTGACCGACGTACGTCATGAGCACCGTCTGGGCGTAGCGCATGACGAAGATGGCTGACAGGACGCCGAGGTACGCCGCCACCAGCGATCCGAGCCTGTCGGTCCGCCCCTTCGCGATCTGTTCATCGATCGCGTAGCGCACGATGAGCGGGCCGACGATCTCGAGCCCGGATACCGCGAGCAGCATGACCAGGGCGGCCGTGATGGGCCAGACGTAGGGGCGAAGATAGCCGGCCAACCGGCGCAAGAGGCGCGTGTCGTAGATACGCCCGAGAACCTCGCGTTCGTCGAAGGCGGCGGTGGTCATGCCGGGCGCTCTCCTTCCACCACCTCGGTCTCCTGTTCTTCGGCTTCGATCTGCTCGGCGAGCAGTTGCCGTCGGTAGAGGCGGGCGTACACGCCGTTCAGGCGCAGGAGCTCCTCGTGGGTCCCCGCCTCGGCGATGGCCCCGTCCTCGAGAGCGACGATGAGGTCGGCCGACGCGACGGTGGAGGTCCGGTGGGCGATGAGGATGGTCGTGCGCCGCTCGATGAACGCGCGCAGGCGGCGCAGGATCTCCTCCTCGGTGTGCGTGTCCACGTGGGCGAGGGCGTCGTCGAGGACGAGGACGGGCGGGTCTTTGAGGAGTGCGCGGGCCAGCGCGGCGCGCTGCTTCTGTCCGCCCGAGAGGGTCACCCCGCGCTCGCCGATCATGGTATCGAGACCCCCGGGGAGCTGCGGCAGATCGTTCACGAGCTGCGACGTCTCCACCGCCCGCAGGAGCAGGTCCTCCGGCGGGTCGGGACGGCCGAAGGCGATGTTCTCGCGCAGCGTCTCGGAGAACAGGAAGGACTCCTGCGGCACGAAGCCGATGGCGGCCCGCAGATCCGCCAGCGAGAGCTCCCGAAGGTCGACGCCGTCGAGCGTGATCTGTCCCTCCCAGGGGTCGTAGAGCCGCACGAGGAGGTGCGCGAGCGTCGTCTTGCCGGCTCCGGTGGCGCCCACGATGGCCACGGTCGCGCCCGCCGGAATCACGAGGTCGATGTCGCGCAGCACGGGACGCCCGGGCAGGTATCCGAAGGTGACGCGCCTGAATTCGATGTCGCCGCGGACTTGCCCGAGGCGCGTCGGCGTGCGCGGCTCGCGCACCGCGGGGCGCGTCGTCAGCACGTCGGCGATGCGGCGCATGGAGGCCGTGCCCTGCTGCCAGGCGTTGACCGTCCATCCCAGCGACATGAGCGGGTTGGCGAGGATGCCCAGGTAGCTGTTGAACTGGACGAACTCGCCGATGGTGATGCGCCCGGAGACCACGTCGTGGCCGCCGAACCAGAGGACGAGCGCTGTCGAGGCGCCCGCCATCGCGGCCATGAGGGGCCACATCGCGCCCGTGTAGTACGCCCACGACAACGACCGCTTCAGCATTTCACGATTCGCCCGCGCGAAGGCCTGCGTTTCCGCCTCCTCCTGCGCGTACGCCTTGATGGTGCGGATCCCCGAGATGTTCTCCTGCACGTGGTTGGCGAGCTCGCCGAATTGGTCCTGCACCGCCTGGAACTTCGCCTCCACCGTCGAGCGGAAGTAGACGATGACGGCGGCGACGAACGGGAAGTAGGCGATGGCGATGAGCGCGAGGCGAAGGTCGATGCTGAGCAGGAACCCGAATCCGATGAGGATCATGGTGAAGGTGCGCAGGATATCGATGAGGGCGGGGCCGACGAGGTCGCGGACGACCTGGAGGTCGTTGGTGCAGCGGGCCATGAGGTCGCCCGTGTGTGATTTGACATAAAAGCTCTGATCCAGCTCCATCAGCTTGGCCGCCAGGGCGTTGCGGAGCTCGTACTCGACCCGCCGGGACGTGCCCGAGACGAGATGGCGCGCGGCGAAGCGCAGGACGCTCTCGACCAGCGCGAGCGCGAGGATGAGGAGCGCGTACCGCGCGAGTTGGGCCCGGGTCGTGCCTTCGGCGATGCTGTCGATGGCGTGCCGGAGGGCCACCGGCGGCAGCATGACCACGAGAGACGCCGAAAGCAGCGCCACGAAGCCTAAGAGGTACCGCCAGCGATAGCGGAGGAGATATCGGGTCAGGTGCGGGTCCAGCATGGGCGCGACTCGGATTCGGCGGGTAGCCACCAGCATGCCGGTTCTCGTGCGTAGCGACAAGCCGGTCGAGGTGGCCGGGCGTCGAGGAGCCGTCCGTTGGTGGCCCGAACGGACAGGCCGTTCGGGCCGAATTCGGCGGCGAACGTCCCCGAGGCGCCCGTTCGGGGTTCTCGCGCATTGTGAGGGCGTTCGTCGGGGTCGATACTGGATCGTGGACAGGTCGAGGCGGCCTGAGCCGAGGAGGCGCCACATGGGCAACGGTTCGAGCGCGCGGGCGCCGTTTCCGGGCATCCCGGCGACGGCCGACGGCGCCACCGCCGTGGCCTACGTGGAAACGCACGTCACGCAAGGCGCCTGCGCCTACCCCATTACGCCGTCCACCGGCATGGGCCAGGCGTACGAGGTCGCCGTCGGCAACGGCGCCACGAACCTCTGGGGCGAACCGCTGGTCTTTCTCGAGCCCGAGTCCGAGCACAGTTCGGCGTCGGCGTGCGAGGGGTTCGCCGCCGCGGGCGGCCGGGTGAGCAACTTCACATCCGGGCAGGGCCTCATCCTCATGAAGGAGGTCCTGTACACCATCGCCGGCAAGCGTCTGCCCGTCGTCTTCCACATCGGCGCGCGGGCGCTCACATCCCAGTCGCTCAACGTCCACGCCGGCCACGACGACGTCATGGGCGTCGCGGACACGGGCTGGGGCATGCTGTTCGCCATGAACGCGCAGGAGGCGGCGGACCTGGCGCTCATCGCCCGAAGGGCGGCGGAGTCCAGCCGGACGCCCTTCTTCAACGTGCAGGACGGCTTCGTGACGACGCATACGCTCGAGAGCCTCCTGCTGCCCGAACCCGAGCTGATGGAGCGGTTCGTCGGCCCGCCCGCCGAGCGGCTGCGTCCGCTGTTCGACCCCTACACCGGTGTGCAGTCGGGCGTCGTGCAGAACCAGGACAGCTACATGAAGGGCAAGATCGCCCAGCGCTTCTACTACGACCACGTCCGCGACGCGCTGCAGGAGGCCATGGCGGAGTTCACGAGGCTCACGGGGCGCTCGTACGGGCTCGTCCGACCCTACCGGCTGGACGACGCCGAGTACGCCGTCGTGGCGATGGGCTCCGCCGCCGAGACGGCGATGGCCACGGTGGACTGGCTTCGCGACCGGGGCGGGCCGCCCGTCGGCGTGCTCGCCGTGACGTCGTTTCGTCCGTTCCCGGGGCCGGAGGTCGTGGAGGCGCTCCGGGGCGTTCGCTCGTTCAGCGTGCTCGAGCGGCTCGACGTGCCCCTCGCCCAGTCCAACCCGCTCACCGCCGAGATCAAGGCGTCGTTCGCGGACGCGGCGTCGGGCGCAGAGGGGTATCCGGAAGTGGACCACATCCCGGAGGTGTATTCGGGCACGGGCGGTCTCGGCGGGCGCGATATCCGGCCGCGGCATATCGTGGCCATCGTCGAGAACATGCAAGCGCGAGGGCGGCGTCTCTTCACGGTGGGCATCAGCCACCCGCTGGCCATCCACAGCGACGAGCGGCCGGACATCCGTCCGGCGGGGGCGTTCTCGATGCGCGGCCACTCCGTCGGCGGCTTCGGCTCCATCACCACCAACAAGCTCATCGCCGAGGTGGCGGCGGCGCTCTTCGGCGTGCACGTGCAGGCTTACCCGAAGTACGGCTCGGAGAAGAAGGGATTGCCGACGAACTACTTCCTCACGCTCGCCGACGCCCACATCCGCACGCACTGCGAGCTCGAGTGGGTCGAGTTCCTCGTGGTGAACGACGTCAACGCGTTCCGTTCGCGGCTGGCTCTCGACGGCCTGCAGGAGGGCGGCACCATCTTCGTGCAATCCAGCGAGACGACGCCCGAGGGCGTGTGGAACGCCTTCCCCGGATGGGTTCAGGACGAGATCCGCCGGCGGCGCATCCGCGTGCTCGCCCTGGACACGGTGGCCATCGCCCGCTCGGTGGCGTCCAGCCCGGACCTGGTCGTGCGAATGCAGGGCATCGTCCTGCTGGGCGTGTTCCTGCGGGCGACGCCCTACGCGCGTCAGGCGGGCATCGGCCGCGAGCAGCTCTTCAAGCGGGTGGAGCAGTTCCTGCGAAAGCAGTTCGGCCGCCGCAGCGAACAGGTCGTCCGCGAGAATCTGGAGTGCGTGCGCCGGGGCTACGACGAAGTGTTCGAGGTGCCGGAGGCCGTCATTCACGGCCACGCCGTCGCCGTCTGACGGAGAAGCGAGAACGCGATGACCACCGAGACCGTCCCTCTGAGCGACCTGGTGCCGGAGGTCGCTCCCCGCTGTGAGTTCAACGAGTGCATCGTGCGCTCCTACAACGCAGGTACGGCGGACTACGAGCTACCTGCTGACGAGGCCATCGCCACGAGTCTGGTGCCCCCCGGCACCGGGGCGCTGCGCGACTTCAGCTACCTCTCGCCGACGATGCCCGCCTTCGACCCCGACCGCTGCGTCGGGTGCATGGAATGCGTGGCGGCGTGTCCGGACACGGCCATCCTGGCCCGTGTGCTCGACCCGGGGACGCTCGACCGGGCTCTCGAAGCCGAGCCCGACGCTGGCGAGCGCGAGCGGGTGCGGCGGCGGTTCACCCGCACCACGAAGTACTGGGACGCCGTCGCCAAGCGGGGCCAGGAGCCCGGCCTGTTCGGCCTGTTCATCGACCCCACGAAGTGCAAGGGCTGCGGCGAGTGCGTGGAGGTCTGCGGGGTCCACGAGGCGCTCTCGATGCGCCCCAAGAACGAGCGCTGGGTCGAGGAGACCAGGCGCGACATCGAGATCTTCCACCGGCTGCCCGACACGCCAGAGCGGTACATCAACGAGCGCAGCCTGGTCGACATGATGCTGGCCAGCCGGTCGCTCCTGTACGTGGGCGGGGCCGGATCGTGTATGGGCTGCGGCGAGGCGACGGCCATCCGCATGATGCTCGCGGCCACGGGCTTCGTCTACGGCCGCGAGAGCGTGGGGATCGTGGCGGCGACGGGCTGCAACACCGTGTACGGGTCGACGTATCCGTACAACCCGTTCTTGGTGACGTGGACGAACTCGCTGTTCGAAAACGCCCCCGCCGTGGCGATGGGCGTGCGGCTCCGATGGAACCAGCGGGGCTGGCATGACAAGCGGTTGTGGGTACTGGGCGGGGACGGTGCCATGTACGACATCGGCTTCGCATCGCTGTCGCGCCTGCTGACCTCGGGGCTGGACGTGAAGGTGCTCGTGCTCGACACGCAGGTGTATTCGAACACGGGAGGCCAGGCGTCGACGGCCTCGTTCCTGGGGCAGGATTCGAAGATGGCCTCGTACGGGCGCGTCCGGCACGGCAAGAGCGAGCGGCGCAAGGAGCTGGCGCTGCTCGCCCTCATGCATCCCGATGTCTTCGTCGCGCAGACCGTCACGGCCGACCCGAACCACTTCTACCGGGCGGTGCTCGCCGCCAACGAATATCCGGGCCCCGCGCTGGTGAATGTGTACACGCCATGCCAGCCCGAGCACGGCATTGGCGACGACATGGCCGCGCACCAATCGAAGCTGGCCCGCGACACGCGGACCTTCCCCGTGTTCATCTACGACCCGCGCGCCGGCGAGACGATGCGAGAGCGGCTGAGCCTCCGGGGCAATCCCGCGGTTTCGGAGGACTGGTACCGTCACCCGAAGACGGGCGAGCCGCTCGACTTCATCTTCTTCGCGAGGACGGAAGGGCGCTTCGCGCGCCACTTCGGACCGGATGGCGCGCCGGACGACGCGCTCCTCGCAGGCCAGGCCGACCGGCTCGCCAACTGGCGGCTACTGCAGCAGCTCGCGGGCATCAGGTAGTGAGCTCGGAGCGTGCACCGAAGGGGCGCTGGGGCGCAGCCGGCTTCTGCGGCCCCAGCGGTTCCGTTCGGCGTGGTCCTACGGCCCGGGTGTGGGCGTAGGCGTGGGCGCGAGCTTGTCGCGCTGGTGACAGGAGACGCACACCCCGCGGTTGTCGTAGAAGAGCAGCGCGCTGTCGTTGGTGGGACTCACGCCAGCCGCGTTGCCCGTCGCCTCGGCGTTGGTCCCGTGCGCGTAGTGGCACGTGAGACAGCCGAAGGCCGAGTACGTGGTGCTGGTCGGGTCCGTGCCGACCGCGGCGAACCGGAGCGGCTGTCCTGGCGAGCCCGTGTACAGGCGCGCGACGGCGTGGCGGTACCGGGCGATGTCGCCGTGCCCGTCGAGGGCGTCCTGGGTGCCCGGGTAGACGTACGCCCCGCCCACGGTGGTCGACGGCTGGCCCGCCGAGCCCGACTTCGTCAGGTACGACTTGTGGCACGTCGCGCAGAAGGCGTTCATGCCTTTGGTCGGGTCCGGGAGCCCGGTGGAGTCGACGCCAGACGTGAACGTCTGCTTGCACTTCGTGCCGACGCAGTCGCTCGCGGTGAAGGCGTAGTCGAAGTTGTCATCGACCGTGGCCAGCACCTGCTCATCCACCCAGTCCAGCAGGTTCGGGTCGTTGGGGACCCAGCGGTGCGCCGCCGGGTTGTTGTACGGGTACCCGTTCTCGCTGTCGCGGAGGATGCGGTAGTTGGTGCTGCCGTGCGGGTTGTGACAGCTCGTGCACTTCAGCGTTCCGGTGACTCCGGTTCCGCTGCTGGCGCCACCCCAGGCCGTGCCCTGGCCACTCGAGCCGCCCAGGCCCTCCACCGTGTGGGAGGACGTCACCGGTTCACCCTGGTACGACACGAAGCCGCCGCCGTTGAGCGGGGCGGAGTCGCCGGTGCGCACGCCGCTGACGACGTCCGTCTGCACAACGCCGCCGTGACAACTGGTGCACAAGGCGTAGACGCTCTCTTCCTTGAGCAGCTCGTCGCCCACCGCGGTGTGGGCGCGGTGACATGCGGCGCAGGCGTTCGTCGTGAGCGTGTAGTTCCCGTGCGGTCCGTTGTTGGCGGACGTGGGCGCGGCGTACAGGGCGATGGCGACGCCTGTCACGATGGCCGCCAGAGCCGTACTGATCGCGAGTTTGACCATGTTCCCTTCTCTCACCTCCTTTCTCGTTCGAATGTGCGGGGACGGGGTGTGACCGTCTCGCCTGTCTTGTGTACGGTCAGCCTCCTACCGGGTCCATATGTCGATCCGGCTGTTCTCCCGGTTGGCGATATAGATGCGTCCCGACTGAACGGCTATGCCTTCCGGATAGCGGAGCTGGCCCCTGCCGAACCCGAGGCGCCCGAACTCGAAGGCGAACGTCACGTCGTCGCCTGTAACGTCCAACGCGAGCGCCCGGTGGTTGGTGACGTCGGTGACGTAGAGCAGGCCGTCGCGGTACGCCAGTCCCCCCGGCAGGCCGACGCCGTGGTCTCCCTCGAACGGCAGGCTGAAGAGATAGGCGCCATCGGCCGAGAACGCCTTGACGCCCGTAATGTCGCCGACCCAGATGCGGCCGCGCCCATCGACCGCGACATGGCCGGGGAACATCAGGTCGGCGGCGCCGTCGCCCTTCTGGCCGAACGACCGGACGACCGTGCCGTCGGGCCGCAGCACGTGAATCTGGTGTCGCTGGAAGTCGGGCAGGTCCTTGGCCTCGGCGACGTAGATCAGCCCCGCGTCGTCGACGGCGATCCCCAGTGGCGCCCAGTCCTGGATCGTCGAGGGCTCGAGCGTGCCGCGGAACGCGCCGTCCGGCTCGAACTCGAGCACTTTCCGCAGCAGCCGGTCGACGACGTACACCGTTCCGTCCGGTGCGACGGCCACGTCCATCGGCTTGCGGCTGGTCGGGCTCGTGTGGGGCGGGACGGCGCTGCCCATGAGGGTTCCGTCAGGGGCGAAGATGCGCAGGGCATATTCGCCGTCGCCCTCGGCGACGTAGATCCGGCTGCCATCGGGGCTGACGGCTACGGCGAGCGGCCGGCTCGCCGGCGCGAGCGTCCGGTCGAACTTCGGCGCCTTGTGCCGGGTGACGCCCGGCGCCCCCGGGAGCTCCGTCCCCACGCGGGGAACCCGGCCCTGCCGCATCAGGTACACGAACAGGCCGAGCGAAAGCAGGAACACGGACAGGAGCAGGATGGCGATGGGCCATCGCCTGCCGATTCCGCCTGCCGGGCTGCCGGGGGACTGTTCCGCGATCGTCATCGTTCGGTGGTCACCTCCAGGCGGCGGAGGGCGTCCGCGGCCAACAGTTCGCCCGGATTGATCTCCGTGGCCCAGCGGTACGCCTCCTTGGCCCCTTCGAGATCGCCCGTCTTCTCCAGCGCGTAGCCGAGCGCCCACCAGTACCGCGAGTTCTCGCTCTGGGAGGCGACGCTGCGCAGAGGCTCGACGGCGCGCTTCGGATTGCCTTCGACCACATCGACCATGGCGCGGGCGTAGGTGGCTTTGGCTTCGTCGCCCTGAGCTCTGGCGGCGGCTTCGAGTTCACGGTACGCCTCGACGTAGTCGGGAACGTATGCGACCGCGATCTCGAAGGCGGCGACGGCGTCCTCCCACTGCTGCTTGAGGGCGAACGTTCGCCCCAGCTCGACCAGCGTGTCGGCGTCGGCGCGGTTCAGCCCGAGGGCGATACGGAATTCGTTGATCGCCTCGTCGAGCCGGCCCTGCTGCCGGAGGACGAGGCCCAGGTAGTAGTGCGCTCCCTGGAGCCGCCGGTCGAGCGTTTGCAGGGGGTCGTCCTGGCTTTGCTTGACGACCGTCTGGAAGGCGGCGCCGGCCTGGTCCAGTTCGCCGAGGGCGTAGTACGCCAGCCCCATGCCGTACAGGGCGTCGATGCGCTTGTCGTCGAGCCGGAGGGCTTCTTCGTACTGTGTGAGGGCGTCCCGCGCCCGGCCGTCTTTCAGGTAGGCGTCTGCGACCGCGACCCGGAGGTCCGCGTTGCCCGGATCGGCCCTTACCTGCTCCTCGAGGTCCTGGATCATCTGATCGAGCGCGGAGGCGCCGGGTCCGCTGTCCGCGATGTAGGACGCGACGGCGAACGCCACGACGACGAGCGCGGCCCCGGCGATGACCGGTCCGAGCCACGCCGCTCGTGACCCGGGCCGTGCGAGTTGTCCCTGTCCTCCGGCCACGGGGACCCTCCTCTCGTGGTCTTTCGCGCCTCCATCCTGCTGCGGCGCCATCTGGGCCGGCAGTATCGGGTGTGACATGTTGGGACACACGGCGCATACCCAGCGGTTTGCCGATAGGTACAGGGCGGTCCGGGGGTGCCGGCGGCACACTGGCATTCGTGAAAATCGGTACATTCGGATGGTCGTTGGGGGCGACTCGTCCGTTACGAAGGCTTCACGAGTCGGCTACCGTAAGTGGTGTCGCCGGATAGTCCTGAGTCCGCCCGATGGGAGGGTGTGGGTATGAGGATGAGCCTCCGGCGCCTGAAGTGGCTGGCCATCGCGCTGCCGGTCGCCTTCGTTCTGTGCCTCCAGCTCGCCACCGAGAGCGTTCTGGCCCCGAAGCTCGGATATTGGTCCGGCCACATCGCGGCTGCCGCGTTGTTCACGGTGGGCGTCGTTCTGTTCGCCAGCGTGATCTTCGGCTGGCTGGAACGTAGTCAGAACGCAATCATCGACCGCACGCGGGAGCTCGCGGCCCTGAACGAGCTCGGCCGTCGGCTCACGGAATCGGTCGATCGTGAGGAGTCGGCGAGCCTCGCGCTCGACGCAGCGCTGCGGCTGCTCCGGGCGAGCGCGGTCGGCTTTTCCGAGCAGGCGCATGACGGAACCCGGCGCGTCTGGCGGGCGATAGGCGCTGGTTCGGACGAGCTCGCCCGCGCGCTGAGCGAGGCGGGCGCCGGCCCGCCTGACCCGGTGCGGCAGGTGGTGTCGGCGAAGGGCGAGCCGGGCGTGCTGCTGAGTGTGCCCGTGGCCGGCACGCCGTCGCTCTACCTGCATGCGCTGCTGGAGGCACACGTCGAGGCCGCGCTGGCTCACCCCCAGCGGCTGCTGCAGGGCGTGGCTAACCACGCGGCCGCCGCGTTCGAGCGCTGCCGCCTGTTCGAAGACATCCAGGCCCGGGCGTCACGGAGCCGGGCGCTGTACGAGATCGGCCTCGAAGTGGCCACGTCGCAGGAGCTGGGGCGCGTGCTCAAGCGCGTGACGGTGAACGCACGCGACCTGCTCGGGGCGTCGGGCGCCGCGCTGTGCCTCGTCGAAGAGAAGACGGGCCGCTTGAGGCTCGCCGAGGTTGTCGGCGAGGACGTCCTCGCGGGCGACGCCGTTCATTCGAACGGCCACGCGAGACCGAATGGGACGGCGCCGCTTCTGACCTCCGATCTCCGGAGCTGCCCGCTCATCGCGGAGCCGCTGCGCCGGGGCCTCGTGCGATCGCGGCTCATCGCCGGGAGCCAGGTCGTGGGCGAGCTGTGCGTGGCGCTTCCGGCAGGGCGGGTCGCCTCCGAAGAGGAGCAGGCGCTGCTCGCCGCGCTCGCCGACATGGCGGCCATCGCTATCAACAATGCGCGGCTGCTCGAGCGCGAACGCCAGCTCGCGGTGCTAGAGGAGCGCGACCACCTGGCGCGGGAGATGCACGACACGCTGGCCCAGGTGCTGGGCTATCTCCACCTGAAGGCGGCGACGACGCGGCGTCGTCTCGCCTCGGGCGATCTGTCCGACGCCGAGAACGAGCTGCAGGAGATGGAGGACCTTGCGCACGAGGCCTACGTGGACGTGCGCGAGGCCATTCTCGGGCTGCGGGAGACGGTCGCTCCCGCCGAGGGCCTCGTGGGCAGCATTCGGCAGTACCTCCAGAAGTTCTCGCGGCAGTTCGGCATCAAGACACGCCTGGTGCCGGTGGGCGACGTCAACACGACGCTGCGCCCGGAGGCCGAGGTGCAGCTCGTCCGGGTGATCCAGGAGGCGCTGACCAACATCCGCAAGCACTCGGGCGCCTCCACGGCGACGGTGCGGCTCGAGAACCGGGACGGCGAGCTCAAAATCACCATCGAGGACGACGGCTGTGGCTTCGACGCCAGCCGGCTCGAGCGCCAGGAGGGCCGCAGCTTCGGGATGCAATCCATGCGCGAGCGCGTCGAGCGGGCCGGCGGCGCGCTGGCGATCGACTCCGCCCCGGGCCGGGGCACCCGGGTCATCGTACGGCTGCCCGTAGAAGAAGGAGGGTGGTATGTCCGCCGCCAGAGTTTTGTTGGTTGACGACCAGTTGCTCTTTCGCAAGGGGCTGCGTGCGCTCCTGAGCAGCGAGGAGGATTTCGAGGTCGTGGCCGAGGCCGGCGACGGCCAGGAGGCCGTCGACAAGGTCCGCGTCTTCAATCCGGACATCGTGCTGATGGACATCCATATGCCCGGAATGGACGGCATCCAGGCGACGCGGCTCATCAAGGCCGAACATCCTGAGGTGAAGGTGGTCATCCTCACGGTGTCGGACGAGGAGGACGACCTGTTCGAGGCCATCAAGGTGGGCGCCGAGGGCTATCTCCTGAAGAATCTGCGCCCAGAGGAGCTGGCGCAGATGCTACGCGGCGTGATGTCGAACGAGGCGCCGGTCTCGCCCGCCGTGGCGTCGAAGCTCCTGGGCGAGTTCCGCCGCCGGCCGCGCCGGGACGAAGAGCCTTCGCCGGGACAGGTCTTGACCCCCCGCGAGCAGGAGATCCTGCAGCTCGTCGCCGAGGGGCTCAGCAACGCCGAAATCGCCGCCCGCCTGTACGTTGTCGAGGGCACGGTCAAGAACCACCTCCACAACATCCTCGAGAAGCTGCACCTGCAGAACCGCGTCCAGGCCGCCGCCTACGCGCTCCGCGAGGGCATCGCGTCGCCGTCGCCCCGGCGCTGAGCGACCCCGTCCTGTGCCGAACGGTACACCGGCTCCTGTGACCGGGAGCCGGTGTCGTTCTTCGTCGTCTCTATCCCCGGGAAACGGAAGGGAACGCCGCGATTCTACCGCCCTGTCAATGTCTGACGGATGAGGCGGAATCTAGCATAGGGCTGTCGGACGGCGAGACGCGGGAGGCGCTCGCTGCGTCGGGGGGATGCCGATCATGGGAACACGTCATGTCGTCGTACTGTTTCACCATCGCCTGTTCGGGGAGGCGATCGCCCGTTTGTTGCGGGAGGATGGCCGGTTGCGCGTGACGACGTTGGAAATCGACGGCCAGTCGGCTCCGAAGCTGCGTGAGCTGTGCCCTGACGCCATCGTGGTGGAGGAAGGGCCGCTCGCGCACGCGTTCAAGGCGTCTCTGGTCGACATCGCCCCGACGCTGACCGTCGTCGTCGACCCCGAGGAGAACCTCGCGGAAGTCTACGAGCGGCACGAGGTCATTCGAGCGACGGTGGAGGAGCTCATCGCACGCCTCGTGGGCGAACGGTCGTGCAGCGACGTAGCACGGCCACTGGAACCGCCTCCCGCATAGCGAAGGAGCGACGATGACGCACCTCGCGCGGCTGGGACTGCTCCTGTTCGCGGGTCTCCTCGCGCTCGCCCTCGTGCGGTACGCGTCGAGCCGGACGACGGTCGCCCTCATCGGGCTCGTCCGCGGAGACAACGCCGCCCAGTGGGCTTCCCTCGAGCCGCGGCTCGGCCCGTCCCAGCGGTGCGTCTCCTGTCACCAGGACGTCGAACTGGAATGGTCGCGGTCCGCGCACACGGGGCAGAGCTGCGAGGCGTGTCACGGCGCGGGCGACGCCCACATCGGACGCGGGCTTGTGACGGGGCCGGCGCGCGAGTTGTGCGTCACCTGTCACTCGTCGATTCCGGGGCGGCCGAAGTCGTTCCCGCAGGTGAACCTGGAAGAGCACTATCCGCTCCAGGCGTGCACGGACTGCCATAACCCGCACAGCCCGGCCGCGGCATTCCCCTTGATTCCGCACCAGGTCCAGGGGCGCGAGGATTGCCTCGCGTGCCACGGCGACCCGCGCATCGCGCGTCTCCCGCCCAACCACGCCTTCCGGCCCGTGGAAGTCTGTCTGGGCTGTCACAAGCCGAAGGAAGACCAGCGATGACGGAAGCTCGCGGCCGTGGTCTGCGAAGACGAGCGTTCCTCACCCTGAGCGGACGGGTGGTGGTCGGCTCGATGGTCATCTACGGGGCGCCGGCCGCCATCCTGAGCCGGCTCGGCGTCGGCCCGGACGAGCGCGCTCCAGGCCGGGACGCCGCGCCTGCGGGCTACAACCCCCGCGCCCATGAATGGGCCTTCGTCGTCGACACCATGGCCTGCATCGGGTGCGGCCGCTGCGTACGTGCCTGCAAGGAGGAGAACGGCGTGCCCTGGGAGCCTGACTGCAACCGTACGTGGGTCGAGCGGTACGTCAAGACGGCGGACGGCGAGGTGTACGTCGATTCGCCCGACGCCGGCATCCACGGGTTCGCTTCGTGGGAGGACAACCGGAAGTACGAGGGGCTCGACATCGTGAAGAGCTTCTTCGTGCCGAAGCTGTGCAATCAGTGCGAGCGGCCGCCCTGCGTCCAGGTCTGTCCCGTCGCGGCCACGTACAAGACCGAGGACGGCGTGGTGCTGGTGAATCGGGACAAGTGCATCGGGTGCCGGTACTGCATCCAGGCGTGTCCGTACGGCGCGCGCTACCTCGACCCGTACGAGCATGTCGCCGACAAGTGCACCTGGTGCTACCACCGGATCTCGCGCGGCCTGCTCCCGGCGTGCGTGACGGTCTGCCCCGTCGGCGCCCGGAAGTTCGGCGATCTGCGCGACCCCGATAGCGAGGTGTCGCGCATCCTGAATGAGCTTCGCTTGTACGTGCTCAAGGGCGATCTCGGGACCAAGCCCAGAGTGCGGTACACGCAGCTCGACGAGGACGTGCGGTGATGGACGGGTTCATCTATCCGAACGAGGCCGAGCTTCAGTGGAGCATCCTCATCGTGCTGTACCCGTTCATCACCGGGCTGGTGGCGGGCGCCTTCGTGGTCTCCTCACTGTACCACGTGTTCGGGATTCGCGTGCTGCGCCCCGTCGCCCGGATGGCGCTGGTGACGGCGCTCGCGTTTCTGCTCATCGCGCCGCTGCCGCTCCAGGCGCATCTGGGCCGGCCTGAGCGCGCGTTCCTCATCTTCCTGACGCCGCACTTCACCTCGGCCATGGCCGGCTTCGGGTTCATCTGGTTGTGCTATCTCATCCTCGTCGTCGTCGAGACGTGGCTCGTGTTTCGGGCGGACATCGTACGCTACGCCGCTGAGACGCAAGGGCCCCTGGGCCTGGTGTATCGGGCGCTGACCCTCGGGGTCGAGGACGTCTCCGAAGAAGCGCTCGACATGGACCACCGCGTCGTGCGGGTGCTCGCGGGCGTGGGCATCCCGGCCGCCGCGCTCCTGCACGGGTACGTGGGGTTCATCTTCGGCGCCATCAAGGCGAACCCGTGGTGGTCGACGCCTCTCATGCCGGTGATCTTTCTCCTGTCCGCCATCGTGTCGGGTATGGCGCTCCTCATGGTCCTATACGCCGTCTCCATGAAGCTGCTGCGCCGACCCGTCGACCACGACTGCATGAAGGCGATGGCGACCTGGCTGTTCGGGTTCCTCTTCATCGACCTCGCGCTCGAAGGGCTCGAGATCCTGAGCATGGCCTATGAGGCAGAGGAGAGCTGGGAGATTGTGCGCGGTCTCTTCGACCGCATCGCGGTGAGCTTCTTCGGCATCCAGTTGCTGCTCGGGGCCGTCGTACCGCTTCTCCTGCTGGGGTACGTGGCGCTGGCCGCTCCATCACGGAGGGTCGGGACCTCCATCGCCGCGGTGGCCGCCGCCCTGGTGGTCATCGGTGTGTTCGCAATGCGCTGGAACGTGGTCGTCGGCGGCCAGCTCATTTCCAAGAGTCTGCGCGGGTACGTGGAGTACGAGTGGATCTGGGGCGGCCGTGAGGGCGTGTTCATGGCCGGCTTCATCCTCACCCTTCCGTTCTTCCTGTTCGCGGCCCTGGTGAAGCTGCTTCCCCCGTGGACGCCTGCGGAAGCTCCGGCCGAGGCCCGCGAGCCGGCGGCGGCGCCCGCGTTCGCTGCGCCGAGCGCCCCGTACGGCTGGCCCGTCCAGCGCGCCCCTGCGTACACGGGCGTGAGGCTCACGCTGGGCGCCCTCGCGGCGGTGGCCGGCGCGCTGTTCCTCGGCGTGCTGGCGCTCCCCGGCGAACCGGGGCTACTGGAATTCGGCTCCGCGGAGCGCCCCCACACGCTTCCACCGACGCGGCAGGCGTTCCCCGCTCGCCTCGTTCAGCGCATCTACGAGCCGGTGGGAGGATCCTGGGTGGAGCCGCTGGACGTCGCCGTCATGCATGGGCGCGTTTTCGTGCTCGACCACAACCTCCAGCAGGTCGTGGCAGTGGACGCCGACGGGCGGCTGGTCCGCGCCTACAACGCCAGCACCACCCCGGGCCTCGAGCTGCGCCACCCGCACGCCATGGCGAGCGACGGGCGCTACCTGTACATCGGGAACACCTTTCCTCCGCGGGTCTACGTCCTCGACCCCGACCGCGGGCTGCGCGCATCGCTCCCGCTGCCGCGTGGGCCTGTCGAGGGCGTCTCCACGGTCCCGACAGGAATGGCCCTGGAGCCTGACGGAGGCATCGTCATCTCCGACGGACAGAACCACCGTCTCATCCAGCTCACGCCGTCGGGGGATCTCGTGCGGACCATCGTCCGGCCGCCCGGGTCGTGGCAGCTCGCTGTGCCGCAGGAGCCCCGGAACGCCATGGTCCTGGCAGCGGCGCAGCCCCTGACGAGCGTGTCCACGATGGGGCGGCCGGGAAGCGTCGGGGTGTCGGCCAACGGAGACCTGCTCGCTCTCGACGTGCTCGGTCCGGGTGTCGCGCGGGTCCGGCCCGATGGAGAGCCGGTGCGCACCTTCGCGAGGCCGGACGACCCCGTGGGCGGGGTGTTCCGGCCGACGGACGTGGCCGTCGACGGGCAGGGCCGCATCTACGTCGCCGATGACCTCATCGGCGCCATCCAGGTGTATTCGCCCGAGGGCGAGCCCCTGGGGCTGCTGGGGCGGGCCGATCCGAACTCCTTCCGCTCTCCGAGCGACGCCGCTCACCCGTCCGGTCTGGCCGTAGAGGGGGACCGGCTCTACGTGGTGGACCGGGGCCGCGGTGTCCTGGTGTATGAACTGCCGTAGCCGCTCGCGAATGTAGGGCTGACGGGTGGCGTCCGTCGCTGGCGTGTCAGCGGCGCGCGCGCTCGCCGGAGGGGTCGGCCGCGGGCTGGCGGCGTTCCCGCTCGATGCGCTCGATGAGCGGCAGCACGTCGGTGAGGGACCGCACGACGGGGACCGGCACGCGCGGCGCCCTGCCTTCGCGGTCGATGAGGATGGGCTGGATGCCGGCGGCCTCCGCCCCGAGGATGTCCGCCACGTAGGAGTCGCCGACGTACACCGCCTCCGAGGGCTTGAGGCCCGCGCGCTCGAGGGCGAAGCGGAAGATTTCGGGCGAGGGCTTGGACACGCCGACGTTGGCCGACGCCACCACGAAGTCCAGATGGTCGGTCAGCTCATGAGCGTGGGCGATGGCGAGCAGGTCGGTGCCCCAGTCGGAGACGATGCCCTGGATGTACCCCCGGCGTTCGGCGGCGATGAGCGCCTCGATGACGTCCGGGAAGGGCTCCCACTGGGCCGGGTCTTTGTACCAGTCGTACACGGCCTCGCCGGCGGACAGAAGCTCTTCGCGCGGGAGGTCGACGCCCGCTTCGCGGAGCGCGTGGGCGTAGTACTCGCTCCAGAAGCGTCGCGCCTCGGCGTCGGAGGAGTACGCCCCGAGGCCCGCTCCGCCCAGGCGGGCGTAGTAGAAGGGTCCGACTTCGGGGAAGTCGCCGCGGCGCTCCACGGCGATCTCCACCCCGAGCTGGTGGGCGAGGAAATCCCAGACCTCCTCGCGGTCCGCCCTCGGCTTGAGGAGGGTGTGCCCCGCGTCGTACAGGATGCCGCGAATGCCCACGGGGTCGGTCCTCGTCGCGCGCCTCACCCGGCGCTACCGTTCATCGATGGGGACGTAGCGCAGGTGCCGCGGCCCCGTGTACTGGAGCAGCGGGCGAATGAGCACGTTGTCGTCGTACTGCTCGAGGATGTGCGCCACCCAGCCCGGCATGCGCCCGACGGCGAACATCGGGATGAAGAGCTCGTCGGGGATGCCGAGGAGCGAGTAGACGGCGCCGGCGTAGAAGTCGACGTTGGGATAGATGCCCTTGGCGCGGTAGGGCTCCATGGCGCGCTCGACCTGCTGCGCGATCTGGAACCAGTGGAGGTCGCCGCGCTGCTCGCCGAGCCGCCGCGCGACGTCGCGGAGCTCGAAGGCGCGAGGGTCTTCGGACTTGTACACCCGGTGGCCGAAGCCCATCACCTTCTCGCCCTGGGCGATCTTCGCCTTGATGTACTCGACGGCCTTATCGGCGTCGCCGATCTCCTCCATCATGTGCCGCACGCCTTCCGCCGCGCCGCCGTGCAGCGGGCCCTTCAGCGTCGCGATGGCGGCGACCACGCTGGAGATGAGGTCGGCCGCTGTCGAGGCCGCGACGCGCCCCGCGAAGGCGGACGCGTTCGAGCTGTGCTCGGCGTGGAGAATCAGGTCGAGGTCGATGATTTTCGCTTCGTCCTCCGCGGGCTCGCGCCCGAAGAGCATGTACAGGAAGTTCGCGGCGTGCGAGAGGTCCTCCCGCGGCGGCACCGGCTCGAGCCCGTTCCGGATGCGGTGGATCGTGGCGACGATGGTCGCGACCTGCGACGTGAGCCGGATGCCCTGTGCCAGCGCGACGTCGCGAGACGCCGACGAGGTGTCTTCTTCGAACGCGGCGAGGGCCGACACCGCCGTACGCAGGATGTCCATCGGATGCCCGCGGCGAGTCAGGCGGATCACCTCGATGACGTCGCGCGGAAGCGTTCGCGCCGCCTTGAGGCGCTGGTCGAACTCGGTGAGCTGCGCGCGGTTTGGGAGCGTCCCGTAGAGCAGCAAGTACGCCACCTCTTCGAAGGTGGCGTGCTGGGCGAGGTCGTGGATGTTGTAGCCCCGGTAGACGAGCTTACCCGCCTCCCCGTCGATGAAGCTGATGGTGCTGTTGGCGAGGACGACTCCCTTCAGCCCCGTCGCTACGTCCGTGGTCATCGGTTACTGCGCCTCCCGTTGTGCGCGAGCCGCGCGGCCCGCCGGTCGTGTTCGGTGCTGGCGTCCCGGCGCGTGATCCGTGGCATGTGCATAGTAGCATCTATCGGCCCGATATGGCCCGCCGATTGCCGGGGTGCGAAGACGCCGCCCCGAGCGGGTCGGGGCGGCGTCGGGCGCTCTCTTCGCGGGGCGCCGATCAGTACTCCATCGGCGGCGGCGACGGCGCGGACGGCGGCGGCTCGGGGATCTCCGCCACGAGCGACTCCGTCGTGAGCACCATGGCGGCGATACTGGCGGCGTTCTCCAGCGCCGCCCGCACCACCTTCACCGGGTCCACGATCCCGCGCTCGAACATGTCGCCGAAGGTGTCGGTGGCCGCGTCGTAGCCGAAGCGCGGGTTCTTGTCGGACCGGACGCGCTCGACGATGACGGAGCCTTCCTGGCCCGCGTTCTCGGCGATGATGCGCATGGGCTCCTCGAGGGCGCGCTCGAGGATGGCGGCTCCGGTGGCGACGTCGCCTTCGAGCTTCTCGCGAGCCTTCGCCACCGCCGGGATGGTTCGCAGGAGCGCCACGCCCCCTCCGGGGACGATGCCTTCCTCGACGGCCGCGCGGGTCGCCGACAACGCGTCCTCGACGCGGAGCTTCTTCTCCTTGAGCTCGACCTCCGTCGCGGCGCCCACCTTGATCACCGCCACGCCGCCGGCGAGCTTCGCCAGCCGCTCCTGCAGCTTCTCGCGGTCGAAGTCGGAGGACGCCTCGTCGATCTGGGCCTTGATCTGCTTGATGCGGTTCTGGATGGCCTCGTCCGAGCCCGCGCCTTCGATGATCGTGGTCTCTTCCTTGGAGGCCACGACGCGGCGGGCGCGGCCGAGGTCCGTGACCTGGGCGTTCTCGAGCTTCCGGCCCATCTCCTCGGTGATGAAGGTGCCGCCCGTGAGGATAGCGATGTCCTCGAGCATCGCCTTGCGGCGGTCGCCGAAGCCCGGCGCCTTCACGACGAGGGCGTTGATGGTGCCCCGGAGCTTGTTCACCACCAGGGTCGCGAGCGCCTCACCGTCGCAGTCGTCGCAGATGATGACGAGGTTCTTCGTGACCTGGAGCACGCGCTCCAACACGGGCAGGATGTCGGCGACGGACGACAGCTTCTTATCGGTGATGAGGATGTACGGGTCGTCGATGACCGCCTCCATCCGCTCGGTGTTGGTCACAAAGTAGGGCGAGACGTACCCGCGGTCGAACTGCATCCCCTCGACGAACTCGGTCTCGAACCGCAGGCCCTTCGACTCCTCGACGGTGATGACGCCGTCCTTGCCCACCTTCTCCATGACGTCGGCGATCATCTGTCCGACCTCGGGGTCGGCGGCGGAGATGGTGGCGACCTGCGCGATCTGCTCCTTGGTGGAAACGGGCACGGCCTCCTCGCGGAGGGCATTGATGACGGCCTCGACGCCGAGCTCAATGCCACGCTTGAGGGCCATGGGGTTAGCGCCGGCGGCCACGTTCTTCAGGCCTTCACGGACGATGGCCTGGCCGAGGACGGCGGCGGTGGTGGTGCCGTCACCGGCGACATCGTTGGTCTTGGTGGAGATCTCTTTGGCGAGCTGCGCCCCCATGTTCTCGAAGGGGTCCTTCAGCTCGATCTCGCGGGCGATGGAGACGCCGTCGTTGACCACGGCCGGCGCGCCGAACTTCTTTTCGAGGACCACGTTGCGGCCGCGCGGGCCCAGGGTGACCTTGAGGGCGTCGGCGAGCGTGTCGACGCCGGTGCGCAGGGCGCGACGGGCCTCTTCATCGAAGAGCAGTTGCTTTGCCATTCCTACCTCCCGGACGGCAGCGGGACGCTCGGCGCGTCAGGCGCCGGCGACCTCCGCTACCGCTCCAGCTTGCAGAGCACATCCTTCTCGGAGAGGACGATGTACTCCTCGCCGTCGATCTTGACTTCCTGGCCGGTGTACTTCGCGTACAGGATGCGGTCGCCGACCTTCACGTCCATGGGGACGCGCTTGCCGTTCTCGTCCAGGCGGCCGGGGCCGACGGCGATGACCTCGCCCTGCTGCGGCTTCTCCTTCGCGGTGTCCGGGATGACGATGCCGCTGGCGAGCACCTCTTCCTGCACGATGGGTTTGATGACGATGCGGTCGTGCAGCGGAATCAGCTTCGTCGCGGTTGCGGTCGCAGCCTTTGCCACGGAAACCAACCTCCTTGTGTGTTCTTGGTGTTGCGCTGTTTGGAGCGTCAGGGGAACGCCGGCCGCTCCGGCCGGCCAGACCGTAGTTTAGCACTCTCACCGCGAGAGTGCTAGCGCTATGCTAGCGCAGCGGCGCCGCCCCGCGCAAGCGGATGTACGGGTCCGGTACATGCCGTACACCTACCTCCTTTCTGGAGCATGGGTGGCA